>NZ_JBHUSC010000017.1:62221-118603 GCF_042673805.1 Streptomyces sp. NPDC057010
GGGGGGGCGTCCCCGGGGGGCTCCCGCCCCCGGCGCCCGCCCCGGCGGGGGGGGCGGGGCCCCCCCCGCCCCCCCCCCGGGGGCCCCCCCCCGCGCCCGGCGGCCGCGGCTCCACGCCCGGGGCTCCGCCTCTGCGGCCCCGCCGGAGGCATATCCGGCCCCGCCGGCGTTTGAGGCGCGGGGTCCGGGGCGGAGCCCCGGGGAACGGTGGAAGGGCGGGTAGGGGACGGCCCCGCGCAGCGGCACCGGCACGTGCACCGGCAGCAGCGGGACGGCACCGGCAGCAGTCGAGGCGGCTAGCCCCCGGCGGCGGTGTGGAGGGCCGACAGGACGTGGGCCACGGCGGGCGCGGCCTCGGCGCCGCGGCGGACCGCCGCGATCACGTGCCGCGTCGGCCGGTCATGGGCCAGCACCCGCACCGCCACCCCGGAGGGGGCCCGGCTGGAGACCATCCGCGGCACCAGCGCCACCCCCATCCCCGCCTCGACCATCGCCAGGATCGCGGTCCACCCGGACGCCGAGTGCGCCTGCTCCGGCACGAACCCCGCCGCCTCGCACGCCCCCACCGCGATCTCCGACCACGGGCCGCTGCCCCCGTAGATCCACGGGTCCCCGGACAGATCGGCCAGCCGCAGGTCCGCCGCCGCGGCCAGCGGATGGTCCGGCGGCAGCGCCACGTCCAGCGGGTCCTCCATCAGCGTGACCCGGGTGAACCGCGGATCGCGCGCGGTCGGCGCATGGGCGGCCAGGGACAGCGCCAGGTCCACACCCCCGGCGGACAGCAGCTCGTAGGACTCGGCGGCCTCCGTCTCCCGTACTCGGACCTCGACCCCCGGGTGGGTCCCGCGCAGCGCCGCCACCGCCGGCACCACGAGCGCCGGCACGGCCGTGGAGAAGGCCCCGACCCGCACTTCCCCCGCGTCTCCGGCCAGATATCCCGCCAGCTCCGCGTCGGCCCGCTCAAGCTGCGCGAACACCGCCTCCGCGTGCCGCAGTACGAGATGCGCGGCGTCGGTCAGGCGCACCCTCCTGCCCTGCGCCTCCAGCAGCACCACCCCCAACTGCCGTGCGAGGTTGGTCAGCTGTTGCGAAACGGCCGAGGGCGTCATGTGCAGCGCCTCGGCCGTCGCGGTCACGGTCCCCTGTTCGGCGAGGGTCCGCAGGATCCGCAGTTTCTTGATGTCCCACTCGGTCACGGTGCCGAACCTACCGCCGGGCACCGAGCCCGACACCGCCGAGGATCAGCGCCATGCACAGCAGCTGCGCCGGTCCGGTCTGCTCGCCGAGGAGCAGGAAGCCGAGGATCGCGACGCAGACCGGCTGGAGGTAGTAGACGACTCCGGCACGCGCCGCCCCGATGATCGAGATGGCCTTGTTCCAGGCGAAGAAGGCGACCGCCGAGGAGAACACGCCGACGTACAGGAGCGGTCCGACCGTTGCGGCGCCGATCGCGAAGCCGCCCTGGACGGAGAGGGAGACGGCGTAGGCGGGGGCCAGCATCAGCGCGCCGAGCACGAAGGTGGTGAGCAGGAAGGCCAGTCCGCCGATTTCGGCGGGCTTGCGCTTGAGCAGGGCGCTGTAGGTGCCGAAGGAGAGGGCCGCGGCGAACATCCACAGGTCGCCGGCGCCGAAGTCGAAGCCGATGGAGCCGTCCCCGACGAGCAGCAGCACACCGAAGGCGGCGAGCAGGAGTCCGAAGGTGCGCCGGGCGCCGAGCCGTTCGCCGCCGAGGCGGGCGTAGAGCGCCATGATGACGGGCGAGGCGGCCATGATCATGCCCATGTTGGAGGCGGAGGTGGTCAGTCCGGCCTGGTGCACGAGCGTGTTGTAGAGGGTGACGCCGAACAGCGTGGCCAGGGCGATGAAGCCGAAGTGCTTGCGGATCAGGGCCCGCTGCTGCCAGGCCTGGCGGGCGGCGAAGGGGGCGACGGCGAGGGTGGCGATGATCCACCGCCAGAAGACGGCCTGGACGGGCGGGACGGTCTCGGCCATTCCCCGGGTGGCGACGAAGCTGCCGGACCAGACGACCGTCGCGAGCAGGGCGAGGAGGACGCCGAGTCCGGCGGCCCCCTTCTTCCCCGCGGTGGCGGGCTGTGCCTGCGAAACGGTGCGGACGCGGTCCATGACGGCCACTGTGTGTCTCCCCCTCGGGGTCGGTCGGTTGTCGTGGGACTACCGTCGCACCTGCCCATCGCTCAGGTCTATCGAAATGTTTTGATCGATCTGTTCAGTAGAAGTGAACGGTTGCGAGGCGGTGCGGGCGGCCGCGAGCTGGCCGGCGACGGTGGCTCCGAAGGCGATCGCCATGCCCACCAGCTGTACGGGGGTCAGCGACTGTCCGAGGGCGGCCCAGCCGATGACGGCGGCGGTGAGCGGGGAGAGCGGACCGAGCAGGGTAACCGAGGTGGCGGTGAGCTTTCCGATGCCGCGGAACCAGAGCCAGTACGCGATCCCGGTGTTGATCAGCATCATGTAGCCGTAGCCGAGGAAGGCCTTGCCGTCGAGCGCGGGCGGCGCCCCTTCGACGAGGGCGGCGATCGGGATGATGACGAGCCCGCCCGCGGTGAGCTGCCAGCCGGTCATGGCCAGCGGTCCGACGCCCTCGGGGCGGCCCCATCGCTTGGTCATGACGGTTCCGGCGCCCATGGAGGCGGAGGAGACCACACCGGCGATGATGCCGACGAGGTCGAGCTTGGCCTCGGCGGTGAGGACGACCATGCTCACGCCGAACGCCGCGACGACGGCGGCGAGCACGGTGCGCAGGCTGGCCCGCTCCCCGAGGACGAGGGCGGCGAGGCCCACGACGAACAGCGGGCCGGCGGAGCCGAGTACGGCCGCGACCCCGCCGGGCAGGCGGTAGGCGGAGAGGAACAGCAGCGGGAAGAAGGCGCCGATGTTGAGCGTGCCGAGGACGGCGGACTTCCACCACCACTCGCCCTTGGGGAGGGTGCGGGCGAGGGCGGTCAGGAGCAGTCCGGCGGGCAGGGCCCGCATCACGCCGGTGAACAGGGGCCGGTCGGGCGGCAGCAGTTCGGTGGCGACGGCGTAGGTGGAACCCCAGGAGATGGGGGCGAGGGCGGTCAGGGCGACGGTGGCGATGCGCTTCACGGCGGGGAACTCCTCGGCAGGTGAGGAACGGGTTACGGGGCGGGCGGGTCAGGCGGCGGCGGGCGCCGAGGAGCGGGGCGCCGGGGCGCAGGCCCCGACGGGGGCCGGCGGCTCGGCGTAGACGGCCTCGGCGGGCAGGTGGCGCTCCAGCCGGACCAGGGCCAGGGCGGCGCCGAGCGCGGTGACGGTGAGGACGGCCCAGGGCAGGCGGCCGTCGACGGCGAGCAGCGCGGTGAAGAGGGAGGGGGCGAGGGCGCTGGCCAGCGAGTAGGACAGCTGGTAGGTGGCGAGGTAGCGGCCGCGGACGGCTTCGGGGGCGGCGGAGACCGACAGGGCGCCGCCGGAGGGGCTGTGCACCAGCTCGCCGAGGGTGTAGACGACCACGATGACCATCAGGGCGACCAGGGTGGCGGTCTGCCCGGGCCGGACGGTGCCGAGCACGATCTGGCCGACGAAGGCGGCGCCGAAGAGCAGCGAGCCGAGGGCGGCGGAGCGGGTGCGGCGGGCGCCGGAGCGGCGGACCCGGCTCGCGATCAGTACGCCGACCCCGGCGCACAGGGCGGTGTTGAGGGTGAAGGCGGCTCCGGTGAGGGAGTCGGGCGCCATCAGCCAGGTGGAGAGGTAGAGCGGGAAGAGGACCGAGAGGGCGGAGTAGCCCAGCGCGGTGAGGAAGTTGGCGGCGGTGAGCCCGAGGAAGGGGCGGTCGCGCAGCACCATCCGGTAGCCGGCGGGGGTGCGCTCGGCGGCGCCCGCGGCCCCGGCGTCGCGGAGGGGGCGGACCCGGCTGACGAGCAGTCCGGCGAGGGCGAAGGCGAGCGCGTTGCCCCAGGCGGTGTACGTGAACCCGCCGGTCCCCCACACCGCCAGCACTCCGGAGACGAGGAGGGCGCCCGCGCCCATCCCGGCGTTCTGCAGGGCCCGGATGGAGGCCTGGAGCCGGTCGCGGGCGGTGCCGCGCGCCACCTCTCCGATCAGGGACTGCTGGACGACGGAGAAGGAGCGGTCGGCGAGCGCGGTGACGAGGGCGACCGCGGCGAAGGCGGGCAGGCTGCTCGCGAAGGGGTAGAGGGCGAAGCCGAACGCCCGGATCCCGTAGAGGACGAGGTTGACCTTCTTGGCTCCGAACCGGTCGACGGCCGTGCCGGCCAGCGGCATGAAGGCCAGTCCGGCGACCCCGGTGACGGTCATGACCAGGCCGACGACGGTGAAGGAGAGGCCGGTGACGTGGTGGAAGAAGACGAGCGAGAAGGGGATGTACATGCCGATCCCGACCGCGCTGATCCCGACGCCGACGAGGAACGAGCGCTCCCCCGCCACTCGCGTCTCGGCACTTGCCTTGGCTGCGCTCATCACGTCTCCCCCGAAGTGGGCCGCCCGAAGTAGGTCACTAAAGAGTAGCTTACCGCTAAGCTACTTTCCGTCAAGCAACTTTCTTGCGAACGAACAAGCGGAACTGGATACTTCGCCCATGACCGAGGCCAACAAGGACGCCGTCGACGCGATCACCGCCCAGTGGTACGCGGTACGACCGGACCTGGACACCGCCCCCATGGCCGTTTTCGGCCGGATCTACCGGATCACCAAGGCCATGGGCGACGAAATGGAGCGGACCTACAACCGCTACGGGATCTCCCGCGGGGAGTTCGACGTCGTCGCCACCCTGCGCCGGTCCGGAAGCCCGTACACCCTCTCGCCCCGTCAGCTGTCGGCCACGCTCATGCTCACCACGGGCGGCATGACCGGGCGTCTGGACAAGCTGGAGAAGGCCGGGCTGCTCACTCGCAAGCCGGATCCGCACGACCGCCGCGGGCTCCAGGTGACGATCACCGACCGCGGCCTCGCGCTCATCGACGAGGCCGTCACCGCCGGGCTGGAGGTCCAGCGCGCGGCGCTGACCGGGCTGGGCAAGGAGGAGATCGACGTGCTCAACGGCCTGCTCCGCAGGCTCCTCGCCGACATGCCGTAGGCCTCCGGCGGGCGGCACCGGGGAGCCGCGGCCCCGGCCGGGCGGCATGCGCCCGGACATGCCGAGGCGCCGGGGGTCGTGACGGTATCGCCACGGACCCCCGGCGCCCCGGGAAGTGTTGGATCAGCCCTGGTTCTGCGGCTTGCGCGACTTGTCGCCGACCATCACCAGGCCCGCGATGACCAGGAACAGCACGATCGGCGCGGCCACGAACAGGCCCAGCGTCTCGCCAATGCTCAGGCCCTTACCCGGGTCGTCACCGTCGTCGCGGGTCAGCGCGAGGGCGGGAGACGTCATCAGCAGCATCATCAGCGTCGTTCCGGCCGTGACGGCGCCGGCGCGCAGAGCGTTCTTCTTGTCCACGGTGCAAACGTAGCGAACACCCAAACGACCCGCGCGCCCGGGGGTGCCGTACGGGGTCACCCGCCCCCGGCGGCCCCCGCCCGCACCGCGCTCAGCAGGGCGTTCGCCCGCGGCGAGGCGGCCAGTTCCTCCAGGGTCAGCGGCCGCCCCCCGGCATCGGCGACCGGGAGCCGCCAATTGGGGTACTGGTCCCAGGTCCCCGGCAGGTTCTGCGGCCGCCGGTCCCCCACCGCGTCCGGCAGCCATACGCCGACCAGCCGGGCCGGGGTGCGCAGCAGGAACCCGTACAGGGCCCGTACGGCGGCCTCCTCGCCCTTGGTGTCCAGGCCGAGCCGGTCCAGCAGCTCCAGCCATTCGGCGGTGTCGGCGGCGTCCTCGGCGCGTTCCTCCTCGGCCGGGCGGGTCAGCAGGCCGAGCCGGTCGCGCAGTTCCACATGGCCGCCGGCCAGCTTGGCGGCCGTCGGCGGCAGGTCGTGGGTGGTGGCCGTGGCCAGGCAGTCGGCCCGCCAGGCCTGCGGCGCGAGCGGGCTCCCGGCGCCGTCCCAGTCCCGCTCGAACCAGAGCACCGAGGTGCCGAGCACCCCGCGCCGGGCCAGCGCGCGGCGGACCCGCGGCTCGACCGTCCCGAGGTCCTCGCCGATGACCAGGGCCCCGGCCAGGTGGGCCTCCAGCACGAGGATCGCCAGCATGGCCTCGCCGTCGTACGAGACGTACGTGCCCTCGGCGGGCGGGGCGCCCTCCGGGATCCACCACAGCCGGAACAGGCCCATCACGTGGTCGATGCGCAGCGCGCCCGCGTACCGGAACACCCCGCGCAGCAGGGCCCGGAAGGGCGCGTACCCGGTGGCGGCCAGCCGGTCCGGGCGCCAGGGCGGCAGCCCCCAGTCCTGGCCGCGCGCGTTGAAGGCGTCCGGCGGGGCGCCGACCGAGGTGTGCCCGGCGTGGAAGGGGCCGGTCCGGGCGTCCGAGCCCTCGGGGTGCACGCCGACGGCGAGGTCGTGCACGATGCCCACGGCCATGCCGGCCTCCCGCGCGGCCCGCTGCGCGGCGGCGAGCTGACCGTCGGTCAGCCAGACCAGCCACCGGTGGAAGTCGGCGCGCTCCTCGGGGTCCTCCCCGGCCGCGACGGCACACCAGGCGGCATGTCGGTCCAGCGCCGCCCCCTGCTCGCCGCAGAACCGCCGGTAGTCGTCCTCGCGTTCGCGCGTACGGGGAACGGCGTACAACAACTCCAGCGCCCGCCGCTTGAGCTCCCAGACGGCGTCCCGGTCGATCAGCGCACCCTTCTCCAGCACCTCGCGCCGCAGCTCACCACCCAGGCCGGCGAGTTCGGCGAGCACCTCCCGCTCGGCGCAGAGCCCGTACTCCGGGACGTCCTCGACGCGCAGGTGGACGGGGTCCGGGAACCGGCGCGACGAGGGCCGGTAGGGAGACGGATCGGTCGGATGGCCGGGCACGGCCGAGTGCAGCGGATTCACCTGGACGAACCCGGCACCGTGGGTACGCCCCGCCCACCGGGCGAGCGCGGCCAGGTCTCCGAGGTCCCCCATGCCCCAGGACCGTTCGGAGAGCAGCGAGTACAACTGCACGAGCAGCCCGTGCGCCCGCTCCGGGGCGGCGGGCGCCCGGTCCGGAGCATGGATCAGGGTCGTCTCGGCGGCACGCCCGTCGGGCAGGGCGGCGGTGATCCGATGAACCCCGAGCGCCAACCCGCCGGGCAGCACACCCCCGTCCCCGACGCACCACTCGACGACACCGGCCGGCTCGCAGGAGGCCGCGCCCGGCCCGGCACCCCACCCGTCCGGGTCCGGCGACAGCCGGATCCGCGTCCCGGCCGGCAGCCCCGCCAGCTCCGCCGGCTCCGGCTCCCCCGCCCACCGCACCAGCACGGGCGGCAGCACCCGCGCCCCCGCGGCCCGTTCGGCCGCGGCCAGGCTCACCGCGACGTCATCCGGCGTCTGCGCGGCCACCCCGAGCAGCCCGAGCACGGCGACGACCGTGCTCCGCGGCACCTGGACCGTGACGTCCGCGGCGGGATGGTAGGCGGTGGCGATGCCGTGCAGGGCCGCGAGCCTGGCGAGGTCGTCCATCTACGGGCACTCCTTCGTGCGTGAGGGTGGATCAGAAGGGTGGTGCAGAAGGGTGGGACGCCGCCGGGAAACACCCCAGCCATACCCACTCGGAGGCATCGCATTCCTGGCCTATCCCGGTCAGATCACCCACCCGCATTGACACTCCGCCCGCACTGGTGGTGGGCTCGGGCTCATTCGTACGAGCGGGGGACGTCTCGGGACGAGGAGGCTCTGTGCAGCTCAGGGGCAGGAAGCGGGCGACGGCCGCCGCCATCGCGGTGATCGGGACGCTGCTCGGCGGCGGCGTCGCGGCCCTGAACCCCGGGGTGTTCGCCGCGTTGTCCGCTCCGGACGGCCCGGGCGGTACCGCGGGCTCCGGCAGTCCCGGCGGCTCCGCCCGGACCCCGGCCGCCGGTTCCGCCGCCACGGCCGCCCTCGGCTCGTCCGGCCCGGTGCCCGACCCCGGGGCCGATTTCCCCCGTACCCCGGCCGAGGGCCCTGCCGTATGGCCACGGCCGCGGTCGATGGCGGCCGATCCGGCGCGCGAGGTCCCGCTGGGGGCCGAGGCCGTACTGGTGGCCCCGTCCGACGCCGACCCGCACGCCGTCCAGGTGGTACGGGACGCCCTGCGCGCAGCGGGCGTACGGACCCTGCACGAACCGGCCCCCGGGCAGCCGCTGCCGGACCGGGGCACCGTCGTACGGCTCCAGGGCCCGGACGCACAGGAGGCCCTGCGGGCGCTGGGCGCGGCCGAGGTCGGGGACCTGCCGGCCGGGGGCTACCGGCTGGCCGTGGGGCGGCCCGGCGGCCGGGACACCGTCGCGCTGGCGGGCACGGGGGAGGACGGGCTGTTCCACGCGGCGCAGACCCTGCGCCAACTCCTCGAAGCCGGCGGGGGGAAGGTGCCCGGGGTGCACGTGCGGGACTGGCCCGCCGCACCCGTACGCGGGATCGTCGAGGGCTTCTACGGGCAGCCGTGGAGCGGGGAACAGCGCCTCGCGCAGCTGGACTTCATGGGCCGTACCAAGCAGAACCGGCTGCTGATCGCGCCCGGCGACGACCCGTACCGCACGACGCGCTGGCGCCAGGACTACCCCTCGGAGCGGCAGGAGGAGTTCCGGGCGCTGGCCGAACGGGCCCGCGCCAACCGGGTGGTGCTGGGCTGGGCGGTGACCCCCGGCCAGTCGATGTGCCTGTCCTCGGCGGCCGACCGCGCGGCACTCGCGCGCAAGCTCGACGCGATGTGGGACCTCGGCTTCCGCGCCTTCCAGGTGCAGTTCCAGGACGTCAGCTACACCGAGTGGGGCTGCCGTGCGGACCGGCAGCGGTTCGGGAAGGGTCCGGCGGCGGCCGCGAAGGCGCACGCGCAGGTCGCGAACGAGCTGGCGGCGCACCTGGCCGCCCGGTATCCGGGGGCGCCCGCGCTGTCGCTGCTGCCGACGGAGTTCTACCAGGAGGGCGCCACCGCCTACCGGACGGCCCTGGCGGGCGCGCTGGACCGGCGGGTGGAAGTGGCCTGGACGGGCGTGGGCGTGGTGCCGCGCACCATCACCGGCAAGGAGCTGGCCGGCGCCCGCTCCGCCCTGGACCACCCGCTGGTCACCATGGACAACTACCCGGTGAACGACTGGGACCCGGGCCGGATCTTCCTCGGCCCGTACGTGGGCCGCGAGCCGGCGGTGGCGGGCGGCTCGGCGGCGCTGCTGGCCAACGCGATGCCGCAGGGCACCCTGTCGCGCGTCCCGCTGTTCACGGCGGCGGACTTCGCGTGGAATCCGGGCGACTACCGGCCCGCGGAGTCCTGGGCGGCGGCGGTGCGCGAGCTGGCGGGCGGTGACCCGCGGGCCAGGGAGGCGGTGGCGGCGCTGGCCGGGAACACGGCCGCGTCGGGGCTCAAGCAGCAGGAGTCCGCGTACCTGGGGCCGCTGGTCGAACGGTTCTGGAAGGCCCGGGCGGCGGGTGACCCGGCGGCCGGCGCCGAACTGCGGCGGGCGTTCACGGTGCTGCGCGAGGCCCCCGCCCGGCTGCCGGCCCTGGCGGGCGAGGCGGGGCCGTGGCTGGAGCGGCTGTCGCGCTACGGGACGGCGGGCGAGCTGGCGGTGGACGTGCTCCAGGCCCAGGCCCGCGGGGACGGGGCCGCCGCCTGGCAGGCCGCCCAGCAGCTGGCGCGCGCCCGGCAGGCACTGGCGGAGCCGGGGAACGCCCGGGTGGACCAGGCCGTCCTGGACCCCTTCCTGAAGAAGGCGGCGGCCGAGGCGGACGCCTGGACCGGGGCCGCGCGCACGACGGGCACGGTGGAGAAGGACGCGGGCGCCTTCACGGTACGGCTGGACGCGGAGCGGCCAATCTCGGCGGTGACGGTGATGACGGACCCGCTCCCGGCGGGCACGCGGGGAGCGGCGGTCGAGGCCCACGTGCCGGGCGAGGGCTGGCGCAAGGTGGGCGAGGCCGCGCCGTCGGGCTGGACCCAGGTGGACACGGCGGGGCTGCGGGCCGACGCGGTGCGGCTGTCCTGGGCGGGGGCGGGGGCCGCGCCCGCGGTGCACCAGGTGGTCCCCTGGCTGGGGGACGGCCCGCAGGCCCGCTTCGAGCTGGCGGACGGGGGCCGCACGGACGCGGAGATCGGCGGGGCCGCGCGCAGGGTCTCGGCGGAGCTGTCCGCGCTGGGGTCCGGCGAGGTCCGCGGCCCGCTCTCGGCGCAGCCGCCGCCGGGCATCGAGGTCCGCCTGCCGGCCCAGGCCGTCGCCCCGCGCGGCGGCCGGGTGTCGGTCCCGTTCGAGGTGCTGGTCGCGCCGACGACGGCGCCGGGCACCTACGCGGTCCCGGTGACGTTCAACGGGGAGTCCCGCACGCTGACGGTACGGGCGGTGCCGCGCACCGGCGGCCCGGACCTGCTGCGCACGGCGCGGGCGAGCTCCTCGGCGGACGAGACCCCCGACTTCCCGGCCCGGGCCGCCGTGGACGGCTCCCCCGCCACCCGCTGGTCCTCGCCGCCGGTGGACGGCGCCTGGTGGCAGGCGGAGCTCCCGGCCCCGGTCCGGCTCGGCCGCCTGGAGCTGTACTGGCAGGACGCCCACCCCTCCGCCTACCGGGTGGAGACCTCCGCGGACGGCGAGACCTGGCAGCGCGCCGCGACGGTCACCGGCTCGGCCGGGGGCCACGAGTCCCTCCGTGTCGACGCCCCCGGCACCCGCTTCGTGCGCATCACCTGCGAGTCCCGCGCGACCCGCTACGGCTGCAGCCTCTGGTCGGCGGAGGCGTACGCGGTCACGCCGTAGCCCCGATCGCCGGCGTTTGGGGCGCGGGGTCTGGGGCGGAGCCCCAGGAGGCGGCGCCGCACCCGGACTCGGACGGGCCCCCGGCGGGAGCCGAGGGTCAGGAGGCCGCGACTCCGATCCGGTCCAGCGCGTCCTCGGCCCCGTACGGCTGGAGGTACGGCATCCAGCGCGGGTCCCTGTGACCCGTGCCGATGATCCGCCAGGCCAGGCCCGAGGGGGGCGCCGGCTGGTGCCGGAGCCGCCAGCCCAGGTCGACCAGGTGGCGGTCGGCCTTGACGTGGTTGCAGCGGCGGCAGGCCGCCACCACGTTGTCCCACGCGTGCTGCCCGCCCCGGC
The DNA here is from genome assembly GCF_042673805.1 of Streptomyces sp. NPDC057010. Lineage (NCBI taxonomy): Bacteria > Bacillati > Actinomycetota > Actinomycetes > Kitasatosporales > Streptomycetaceae > Streptomyces > Streptomyces sp. NPDC057010. The sequence continues at coordinate 73,345 of NZ_JBHUSC010000017.1, forward strand.
TGCGCGGGATGACGTGGTCGACGCTGGTGGCGACCGCGCCGCAGTACATGCAGCGGCCGCCGTCCCGCGCGAACAGGGCGCGCCGGGTGAGTGGAACGGGCCCCCGGTAGGGGACCCGCACGAATCGCTTGAGCCGGACCACGCTGGGCGCGGGGACGGCTCTCGTCGCGCTGTGCAGATAGGCGCCGGATTCCTCCAGAGAGACCGCTTTGTTCTCCAGGACGAGGACGAGCGCGCGGCGGAGCGGTACGACGCCGAGGGGCTCGTACGACGCGTTGAGGACCAGGACGTGCGGCACGGACTGCCTCCTTGTACGCCGGCGGCGCGTGGCTCGCGCCGGGACGATCTGCTCTCCAGTCTCTCCTTACGGCTGGTCGAAGCGCCACCACGAGCCCGTAACGGCCCCGGGGTGTTTTCAACCACACCCACTACATCCCCGGGTGAGCCTGGTCTCTCCCTCGAACAGGGCGCCGGAGTGAAGGGAATGCCCCGTTAGTGTGGTTGGCCTGCCCGCACACCGGTTCCGCGGGCAGACCGCTAAACCGGGAGGTTCCTGTCGTGCCCTGGCCCGCCGCTCTGCTGCCCCTGGCAGCCCAGGTACCGGACGCCCCCACCTCGGTGAAAGAGGCACAGGAGAGCGTCAACGAGGCCGCGAGCCTCATAGAGGAGAACTGGGCCACCTGGCTGAGCATCGGCCTCAAGATCCTGCTGATCGTGGTGATCGCGGCCGCGCTCCGCTCGGTGGTCCGCAAGGCGCTGACCAAGCTGATAAACCGGATGAACACCAGCGCCGAGGCCGTCGAGGGCACCGCGCTCGGCGGGCTGCTCGTCAACGCCGAGCGGCGCCGCCAGCGTTCGGAGGCGATCGGTTCGGTCCTGCGTTCGGTCGCCTCGTTCGTGATCCTCGGCACGGCCGCGCTGATGGTGCTGGCCGCCCTGAAGATCGATCTGGCCCCGCTGCTGGCGAGTGCCGGTGTGGCGGGTGTGGCGATCGGTTTCGGCGCCCGGAACCTGGTGACGGACTTCCTGTCCGGCGTGTTCATGATCATGGAGGACCAGTACGGCGTCGGCGACAAGATCGACGCGGGCGTGGCCTCGGGCGAGGTCATCGAGGTCGGCCTGCGCGTGACCAAGCTCCGCGGGGACAACGGCGAGATCTGGTACGTCCGCAACGGCGAGATCAAGCGGATCGGCAACCTCAGCCAGGGCTGGGCGACCGCCGGCGTGGCCGTCCAGGTCAAGCCCTCCGAGAACCTGTCCCGGATCCGCGAGGTGGTCCAGGACGTCGCCGACACGCTGGCGAAGGAGTCCCCGTGGGACGAGCGCCTGTGGGGGCCGGTCGAGGTGCTGGGCCTGGACGAGGTGCTGCTCGCCTCCATGACGGTGAAGGTGTCGGCGAAGACGATGCCGGGCCAGCAGTTCGCGGTGGAGCGGGAGCTGCGCTGGCGGATCAAGGAGGCCTTCGACGCGGCGGGCATCCGGATCATCGGCGGCGCGCCGGCCCCCGCCGGCGAGGAGGAAGAGGCCCCCGCGGACCCGGCGGCCGCGGTCGCCGCGCCGTCCGCGCTGTCGAACCCGGCCTCCCCGCAGTCGCTGGCCGCCACCCCGATCCCGTCCCCGGCCGCCGCCCCGCGGATCACCAAATAGCTTCCGGCACCGCACCGCACGCCGCCGCTGCCCCGCAGGTCACATCCTGCGGGGCAGCGCCATTGACACGGCCCGAACGGCGATAGGAAACTTACCTAACAGTTCACCTCGGTGAGGGAGAGACCGCGCCATGCCCGCCGCCACCCCCGGAACGCCCAGCCTGCTGCGCGCCATGAACGATCGGGCCGCGCTCGACCTGCTGCTGACGCACGGCCCCCTGTCCCGGACCCGGATCGGAAGCCTGACCGGGCTCTCCAAGCCCACCGCCTCGCAGCTGCTGGCCCGCCTGGAGGCCGCCGGACTGGTCGTGGCCACCGGCACCGACGGCGGCCGGCCCGGCCCCAGCGCCCAGCTGTACGCGATCAACCCCCGGGCGGCCTACGTCGGCGGACTCGACGTCGCCCCCGGGCGGGTCCTGGCGGCCGTCGCCGACCTCACCGGCACGGTGGCCGGCACCCACGAGGTCCCGTACACCGAGGGCACCGACGCCGTCCGGCAGGTCACCGAGGCCCTCGGCGGCGCCGTCAAGGCGGCCGGACTGCACCAGTCCGACCTGCACCGGGTGGTCATCGCCACCCCCGGCGCCTTCGACCCGCAGACCGGCCGGCTGCGCTACGCCAGCCACCTCCCCGGCTGGCACTCCCCCACCCTCCTCGACGAGCTGGCGGCGGCCCTGCCGATGCCGGTCGAGTACGAGAACGACGTCAACCTCGCCGCCGTCGCCGAGCAGCGCCTCGGCGCGGCGCGCGGCCACGAGGACTTCGTCCTGCTGTGGAACGAGGAGGGCCTCGGCGCCGCCCTCGTGCTCGGCGGCCGGCTCCACCGCGGCTGGACCGGCGGCGCCGGCGAGGTCGGCTTCCTGCCCGTGCCGGGCCACCCCCTGGTCCGGCAGGTCACCCGGGCCAACACCGGCGGCTACCAGGAACTGGCCGGCGTACAGGTGGTGCCCGGCCTCGCCGCGGACCTCGGGGTCGAGGCCGCGCCGGCCCCGGACTCCGGGGACCCGTACGGCCGGGAGGTCGCCGCCGCCGTCGCACTGCTCGCGCGGGCCGCGGCCGCGCCCGAGGGCGCGCACCTGCGCTTCCTCCAGTCGTACGCCACCCTGCTCGCCACCGGTCTCGCCTCGCTGGTCGCCGTGCTGGACCCGGAGATCGTGGTGCTGTCCGGGGCCGTGATCGCCGCGGGCGGAGACCCGCTGCGCCGCATGCTGGAGGCCGAGCTCGCCGAACTGGCCCCGTCCCGGCCCCGCCTGGTCTCCGGCGAGGTACGGGAACGGCCGGTACTGCACGGCGCGCTGGAGAGCGCGCTGGCCGCCACCCGGGACGAGGTCTTCGACACCTCCCGCTGAACCGCCCGCCCCACCGGGCGGCCCCACCCGCACCGGCACACCCCTCACTGGCACCCCCACGGAAGTTCCTCACGCAGAGAGCGAGCCCCGCCATGCCCAGAACCGCACGCCGGACCGCCACGGCCGCCGCCGCCCTGGCCGCCATATCCGTACTCGCCGGCGCCTGTATGGGCCAGAGCACCGACACGGCCTCCGACGATCCCAAGGCCGAGGTCACCCTCACCTTCTGGCACGGCTGGTCCGCACCGAGCGAGACCAAGGCGATCGAGGAGAACATCGCCCGGTTCGAGCAGGCGCACCCCAACATCAAGGTCAAGGTCACCGGCAACATGACCGACGACAAGGTCAACCAGGCACTGCGCGCGGGCGGCGACAAGGCCCCCGACGTGGTCTCCTCCTTCACCACCGACAGCGTCGGCAAGTTCTGCAACTCCAAGGCCTTCGCCGACCTGAACCCCTTCCTCCGGAAGTCCGGCATCGACAAGACGAAGGTCTTCCCCAAGACCCTGCTGGAATACACCCGGTTCAACGGCAACCAGTGCACCCTGCCGCTGCTGAACGACGCGTACGGCCTCGTCTACAACAAGACCGCCTTCGCGGCCGCCGGCATCACCGAACCCCCCAAGACCTGGAGCCGGTTCACCGAGGTTGCGCAGAAGCTGACCAAGACCAGCGGGGACTCGTACGAGCAGCTCGGCCTGATGCCCACCTTCCACGGCTACGAGACCACCCCCATGCGGCTCGCCGCGCAGTGGAGCCCCGCCTGGTTCGGCGCCGACGGCACCTCCAACCTCGCCAAGGACCCGGCCTTCGCGAAGATGCTGACCGCACAGAAGGACCTGGTCGCCCGGCTCGGCGGCTACGAGAAGCTGGAGAGGTTCCGCGCCGGCTTCGGCGACGAGTGGAGCGCCGAACACCCCTTCCACACCGGCAAGGTGGCCATGCAGATCGACGGCGAGTGGCGGGCCTCGATGGCCGAGGAGGCGGGGGTGACGTTCGAGATCGGCACCGCGCCACTGCCCGTTCCGGACGACCAGGAGGCCGACTACGGCAAGGGCTACCTCTCCGGCACGATCATGGGCATCGCCTCGGGCAGCAAGAAGCAGAACGCCGCCTGGGAACTGGTGAAGTACATGACCACCGACACCGAGGCGGTCGTGGCCTTCGCCAACGCCATCCACAACGTGCCCTCCACCCTGGCCGCGCTGGAGTCCCCGAACCTCCGGGTGACCCCGCAGTTCAAGACCTTCCTCGACATCGCCAGGCACCCGAAGTCCGGCACCACCCCGGCCCAGGCCGACGGCGGCACCTACCAGCTGACCTTCACGGACTTCGCGTACGCGGTCGAGAAGGGCGACGTCGCCGACATCCCGGCCGGCCTCGCCAAGACCGACCGGCAGATCGACACGGACATCGCGAAGGCGAAGTAGCCCCGGATGGCCACCCCCACACTGCGGGCGAAGCGCCGCCGGTCCGCCCTGCGGACCGCGGCCTTCATGTCCCCCTGGCTGATCGGGTTCGCGGTCTTCTTCGCCTACCCCATGCTGTCCACGCTGTACTTCTCCCTCACGAAGTACGACGGCTTCCGACAGCCCGTCTTCAACGGCCTCGACAACTGGAGTTACGTCCTCACCGACTATCCGCTGTTCTGGCCGGCGATGCGCAACACCCTGTGGCTGGTCCTCGTCATGGTGACCTGCCGGATCCTCTTCGGTCTCGGCACCGGCCTGCTCATCACGAAGATCAAGACGGGGGCCGGGATCTTCCGGACCCTGTTCTACCTGCCCTACCTGGCCCCGCCGGTCGCCGCGACCCTCGCCTTCGTCTTCCTGCTCAACCCCGGCACCGGCCCCGTCAACAGCCTGCTGGGCTCGGCGGGGCTCCCCGCACCCGGCTGGTTCACCGACCCCGCCTGGTCCAAGCCCGCGCTGACCGCGCTCGCCGTGTGGGGAGTGGGCGACCTGATGGTCATCTTCATGGCCGCGCTGCTCGACGTACCGAAGGAGCAGTACGAGGCCGCCGAGCTGGACGGGGCGGGCGCCTGGGCCCGGTTCCGGCACATCACCCTGCCGAACATCTCGCCGATCATCATGTTCGCCGTGGTCACCGGGGTCATCCAGGCCATGCAGTTCTACACCCAGCCGCTCGTGGCCGGGAAGGTGGCGGCCGGGGTGATCGGCGGCTCGGGCCAGCAGTTCGAGCCCGGCTACCCCGACAAGTCCACGCTGACCCTGCCCCAGCTCGTCTACAACCTCGGGTTCCAGCGCTTCGACTACGGCACCGCGTGTGTGGTGGCGCTGGTCCTGTTCGGCCTCTCCATGGCATTCACCGCGCTCCTCTTGCGCCGCCGTGGCGGACTGATCGGAGCGGGTGAATGAGTACGCGCAACCGCAGGGCCGTCCTGCACTGGATCGCAGTGCACTCCCTGGGCACGGCCGCCGCCCTGTTCTTCGTCCTGCCCTTCGTCTTCCTCCTCCTCACCTCCCTGATGGGCGACCGGCAGGCACTGACCCGCGACCTGTGGCCCGACACCTGGGAGTGGGGCAACTACACCCAGGTGTGGAACACGCCCGGCTTCCCGACCTGGTGGCGCAACACCCTGCTGTACGCCGGGCTGGGCACCCTGTTGGCCGTGGTCTCCTCGGTGCCCGTCGCCTACGCCCTCGCCAGGTTCCGCTTCCGCGGCCGGCGGCTGTCCCTGCTGCTGGTGATCGCCATGATGATGCTGCCGCCGCAGGTGGTGGTCATCCCCATGTACCTCTTCTGGGCCAAGCAGCTCGACCTGTCCGGCACCCTGTGGCCGCTGATCATCCCGATGGCCTTCGGCGACGCCTTCACCATCTTCCTGCTCCGCCAGTTCCTGCTGACCATCCCCGGCGAGTACCTGGACGCGGCGCGCGTCGACGGCTGCGGCGAGCTGCGCACCCTGCTGCGCGTCGTCCTGCCGATGGCGAAGCCGGGCATCGCCGCCGCCGCGCTGTTCCAGTTCTTCTGCGCGTGGAACGACTACTTCGGCCCGCAGATCTACGCCTCCGACAACCCCGCCGCCTGGACCCTCAGCTACGGACTGGAGTCCTTCAAGGGCGCGCACCACACCAACTGGAACCTGACCATGGCCGCGACCGTACTGGTCATGGCACCGGTGATCGTCCTCTTCTTCTTCGCCCAGAAGGCGTTCGTCGAAGGCGTCACCCTGACCGGCGTGAAAGGCTGATGACCACGATGAAACTGGCTGTGGTGGGCGGCGGTTCCACCTACACCCCGGAGCTGATCGACGGCTTCGCCCGGCTGCGCGACACGCTGCCCGTCAGCGAGCTGGTGCTGATCGACCCGGCCGCCGAGCGCCTGGAGCTGATCGGCTCCCTGGCCCGGCGGATCTTCGCCCGGCAGGGGCACCCGGGGCTGGTCACCACGACCTCCGACCTCGACGCGGGCGTCGACGGCGCCGACGCCGTCCTCCTCCAGCTGCGCATCGGCGGCCAGGCAGCCCGGCTCCGGGACGAGACCTGGCCCCTGGAGTGCGGCTGCGTCGGGCAGGAGACCACGGGCGCGGGCGGCCTCGCCAAGGCGCTGCGCACGGTCCCCGTGGTCCTCGACATCGCCGAGCGGGTCCGGCGGGCCAACCCGGACGCGTGGATCATCGACTTCACCAACCCGGTCGGCATCGTCACCCGCGCCCTGCTCCGGGCCGGGCACAAGGCGGTCGGGCTGTGCAACGTCGCCATCGGCCTCCAGCGGAAGTTCGCGTCCCTGCTCGGCCTGGCGCCGGCCGACATCCACCTGGACCACGTGGGCCTCAACCACCTCACCTGGGAGCTCGGCGTGCGCAGGGGCGGCCCGGGGGGCGAGGACCTGCTGCCCGGTCTGCTCGCCGCGCACGGGGAGGCCATCGCCGGGGACCTGCGGCTGCCGCGCGCGGTGCTGGACCGGCTCGGCGTCGTCCCCTCGTACTACCTGCGCTACTTCTACGCCCACGACGAGGTCGTCCGGGAGCTCGCGACCAAGCCCTCGCGGGCCGCCGAGGTCGCGGCGATGGAGCGGGAGCTGCTCGACCTGTACGCGGACCCGGCACTGGACGAGAAGCCGGCGCTGCTGGCCAAGCGGGGCGGGGCCTTCTACTCGGAGGCGGCCGTGGACCTGGCGGCCGCGCTGCTGGGCGACGGCGGTGGCGCCGGCAGCCCCGTGCAGGTGGTGAACACGTACAACAACGGGACCCTGCCGTTCCTCCCGGACGACGCGGTCGTCGAGGTCCAGGCGCGCGTCGACGGCTCGGGGGTGGCGCCGCTGACCGTGCCCCGGCTGGACCCGCTGTACGCCGGGCTGATCGCGAACGTGACGGCCTACGAGGACCTCGCGCTGGACGCGGCGCTGCGCGGCGGCCGGGAGCGGGTCTTCCGGGCGCTGCTGGCGCACCCGCTGGTCGGCCAGTTCGACCTCGCCGAGGGGCTGACGGACCGGCTGATCGCGCACAACAAGGAGCACCTGCCGTGGGCGTGAAGCTCCGTTACGTCCTGGCCGTCGACGCGGGCAACAGCAAGACGGACGTGTCCCTCGTCGCCCCGGACGGCTCGGTGATGTGCACCGGGCGGGCCGGGGGGTTCCAGCCCTTCCGTACGGGCGTGGCCGCGGCCGTCGACGTGATCGCGGAGGCGATGGCCTCGGTCGGCCTCTACGTGAAGGGGGAGGTGGGGCCCTGCGCCGACCACGTGTCGGCCTGTCTGGCGAACGCCGACTTCCCGGTGGAGGAGTGGAAGCTGGCGCGCGAGATCAAGCGCCGGGGCTGGGGCCGCACGGCGACGGTGCACAACGACACCTTCGCCCTGCTGCGGGCCGGGCTGCCCGCAGGCGCCGAGGCGCGCGGCGTGGCCGTGGTGTGCGGGGCGGGCATCAACTGCGTCGGGATGACGGCGGACGGGCGGACCGCCCGCTTCCCCTCGATCGGCCGGATCTCCGGCGACTGGGGTGGCGGTGGCGGACTGGCCGAGGAGGCCCTGTGGTTCGCGGCCCGCGCCGAGGACGGGCGGGGCGGCCCGACGGAGCTGGCCCGCGCCCTGCCCGCGCACTTCGGCCTCGACTCGATGTACGCGCTGATCGAGGGCCTGCACCTCGGCCGCATCCCGGGCGGGCGGCGGCACGAGCTGACCCCCGTGCTGTTCGCGGTGGCGGCCGCCGGGGACCCGGTGGCGCTGGCCCTGGTGCACCGGCAGGCGGAGGAGGTCGCGACCATGGCCACGGTGGCGCTGCGCCGCCTGGACCTGCTGTCCGAGGAGGTCCCGGTGGTCCTGGGCGGCAGCGTCCTGGCCGCCCGCCACCCGCAGCTCAACGACCGCGTCGAGGAACTCCTGTCCGAACGCGCCCCGCACGCCCGCGTATCGGTGGTCACGGCCCCGCCGGTCCTGGGCGCCGCCCTCCTGGGCCTGGACACCGTCGGCTCCCCGCCGTCAGCCGGCGCGAAACTCCGTGCCCATTTCGAGTGAACCTGCCCCGGGGCGGGGACCGTCTGGAACCGTGGGGGCCGTGCGGACGTATTGACGGTGAAGGGGACACGGGGGCGGCCACGGGGGGTGGATCGCCTCAGATCGGGCACCGGGTGGTGTGGTCGACCGTCGCTACGGCCATACTGCTGCGGAGCATGAGACCGAGGGGGAGGTCACGGTGGCCATCACATCACGCGCGCCCGCGCCGGAGGGCGGTGTCTCCGTACCGCCCCCGGCGCCGCCTGCCGCGCCGCCACGGCGGGGTACCGCCTGGGCCGAGGGCGTGGAGCGGCTGCGCGAGGCGGCGACCACCGAGCCCGGCCGGCTGCGGATCATCGGGGCCGCGCTGGCCGCCCTGATCGTGCTGTTCGGAACGGTGAGCGTGTGGGAGATCTCCGGCCGGTCCACCGCCGCCGAGGACGTCGTGGGCCGCAGCCAGCCGCTGAGCGCGGACGCGGCCAGCATCTACCGCTCCCTCGCGGACGCCGACACCACCTCCTCCAGCGGGTTCCTGCTGGGCGCCCAGGAGCCGCGGGAGGTGCGCCAGCGGTACGAGAAGGACATCGCCAACGCCTCCAAGCTGCTGGTGAGCGCGGCCGCCAACACCGGCGGCAGCAAGGAGGCCCGCGAGCAGATCGCCCTGCTCAGCGAGCAGCTGCCGCGCTACACCGGGCTGATAGAGCAGGCCCGGGCCGCCAACCGGCAGGGCCTGCCGCTGGGCGGCGCCTATCTCCGGTACGCCAACGAGCAGATGACCACCCAGCTGCTGCCCGCCGCTCAGCGGCTGTACGAGGCGGAGACCGGCCGGCTCTACACGGACTACGACGACGCCCGGTCCTGGCCGCTGGCCTCGGTCGCCACCGGTCTGGTCGCCCTGGCCGCACTGGTGTGGGCGCAGCGGCGCAACTACCGTCGTACGAACCGGGTCTTGAACCACGGTCTGCTGGCCGCGACGGCCGCGTCCGTCGTGGTACTGCTGTGGCTGGCCGTGGGGCACACGGTGGCGCGGTCCTCGCTGAGTGAGGCCCGCGCGGACGGGCAGGAGTCCTTGAAGGTGCTCAACGACGCGCGGATCGCCTCGCTCCAGGCGCGGGCCGGCGAGAACCTGACGCTGGTCGCGCGGGGCGCCGTCCTGGCCGAGGACAAGAAGTCCGACAAGTACGACGTGGACTTCACGAACAACATGAAGGAGCTCGACGCCGGGCTGGCGACCGCGCTGCGGCTGGCCGACGACGAGGCCGGCCGGGCGCCCGTGACCCGCGCCTCGGACGGTGTGAAGCAGTGGAAGCAGCGCCACACGGCGGCCCGGGAGGCGGACTTGAAGGGGGACTACGAGGCCGCGCTGCCCCAGGTCGTCGGCGACAAGAACCACAAGGACAGCAGCGGTGCGGCCTTCGACACGGTGGACGCCTCGCTGGAGCAGGCCGTGACCCACGAGCAGCAGCAGTTCACCCGGGCCGCCCGGGACGGGCTCGGGGCTCTGGGCGGTCTGGTGACCGGTGCGGCGGCCCTCGTGGTCGTCGGCGCGGCGGCGGCACTGCTGGGCATCGGGCGCAGGCTTTCGGAGTACAGGTGAGAGCGATGCGGATACGGGCGATGCGTGCCTCCGAAGGCCACGGTGACGGGAAGAGCGGAGTGTCCGGAGTGCGGCGCCTGACGCGGCGGCTGCGCGGCTGGGGCGGGGTGAGCGCGATGGCCGCCGCCTGCGCGGTGACGGCCGCGGCGGTGCTGCTGCCGCTCGCCCATGCGACGCCGGAGGCCGGCCACGCGGTGTCGGTCCGCGAGCCGGCCTCGATGGTGGCGGCCCCGGCGGCTCCGGCCGACACCTGCCAGGACCCGGAGGCCAGCCTGCGCCCGTCCGGGCTGGACGGCGCGGCCATCGCGCGGATCAAGGCGGCGGGCAAGCTCGTCGCGGGCGTGGACCAGAACAGCTTCCGCTGGGGGTACCGCAACCAGTCCGACGGAGGCCGGCTCGACGGCTTCGACATCGACCTGGTGAAGGCGATAGCGCAGGACATCCTGGGCGATCCGAACGCGGTCATCTACCGGGCCATCCCCACCAGCCAGCGCATCCCGGCGCTCCAGGAGGGCCGTGTCGACATCGTCGTGCGGACCATGACCATCAACTGCAAGCGGCTGGAGGACGTCGCCTTCTCGACGGCCTACTTCGAGGCCGGGCAGCAGGTGCTGGCGCCGAAGGGCTCGCCGATCACCGGCTACGACACCTCGCTGAAGGACAAGCGGATCTGCTTCGCCGCCGGTTCCACGGCGGAGGCCACGCTGAAGGCGCAGTCGTACAACTCGGTGCCGGTCGCGGTGCCCAATCAGCTGGACTGTCTGGTCCGCCTCCAGCTGGGCGAGGTGGACGGCATCATCACGGACAACGCCCTCGCCGCCGGGCAGGCCGCGCAGGACCCGTCGGTGCAGCTGGTCGGCTCGCCCTTCACCCGCGAGTTCTACGGCGTGGCGATGAACAAGGACGCCGCCGACCTGGTCCGCCGGGTCAACAAGGTGCTGGAGAACTACCGTGCGGGCGGCAACGACAGCCCGTGGATGAGGTCGTACCTCAAGCACCTCCAGCCCGTGCTGCCCGGCGTGACCGCGCCGCCCCCGCCCAAGTACCGGGACGGCTGAGGCCGGTGGGTTCCGGTGCGGAGACAGAATCGGAAGCGGAGGCACAGTCGGTGGAGCCAGGTTCGCCGGGGGCGCATGCGGCAGTGATGGACCGGGACGGTGTCGACCGCGCCCTGGCCCGGCTGGGCGCGGAGCACGAGGCCGTGGAGACCTCGCTGCTGGCCCTCCAGGACCACGCCGGGCGCCGGCTGCTGGAGGGCGCCGGGCTGACCGGTGTCACCAAGGAGCGGTGGGCGGCGGCCGATGCCGACATCACCCGGCTGTGGCGGTACTTCGACGCCTACAGCGGTGCCCTGGCAGCCGCCCGGGAGGTCCGGGAGCGGCGCCGCTGGCCCAGCCGCGAGGACCTGGTCGAGCTGACCGAGCGGCTGCGGGGGCCCGGTGTGCTGATCGCCGGGGCGGCCGTGGAGGGCGCGGCGCTGGCCGAACGGCTCTCGCTGGCCGAGCTGGTGGCCCGGATGAACGCGCTGTACGCGAGCTCGCTGGACGTGGTGGTCGCCGCCGACGCGGTGTGGTCGGCGCTGCCGGCCCGGATCGACCTGCTCGCCGCCGAGCTGCACCGAACCCGCTCGCTGGCCCGTTCGGTGGGGGTGCGGCCGGGTGAGCACCCCTCGGGCGACGACCTGGAGGCCATCACCGCCGAGCTGGCGGAGCTGCGGGCGCAGGTGATCTCCGACCCGCTGGCGTTCTGGCTGGCGGCGGCCGGGAGTTCGGCGCCGGGCGGGGGCCGTCCGGACACCGGGCGCTACGACCGGGCCGCGCTCGCGCTGGAGGACGTACGGCGGGAGGTGGAGGCCGTACTGGACGTGCGGCAGGATGCCGAGCAGCGGCTGATCGCCCTGCGGGACGTCCTGTCGCGGGCCGACCGGACCTTGGCGGAGGCGCGGACGGCGCGCGGCGAGGTGCTGGCGAAGATCGCCGCGTCGGAGGTGCCCGCGGTGAGCGGCCCGCCGACGGTCCTGCAGGAGCAGCTGGCGGCGGCGGCCGAGCACCGGCGCCAGTCCCGCTGGCACCGGCTCTCCCCGCTGCTGGAGTCGCTGGAGGAGCGGGCCGAGGAGGAACTGCGCAGGGCCCGCGAATCGTTGACCGCGGTGACGGCCCCGCTGGCGGTCAGGGCAGAGCTGCGGGGGCGGCTGGACGCGTACAAGGCGAAGGTGGCCAGGCACGGGCTGGCGGAGGACCCGCTGCTGATCGAGCGGTACGACGCGGCCCGGCGGATGCTGTGGAGCGCCCCCTGCGACCTGCGGGCCGCGGAGCAGGCCGTGCTGCGCTACCAGCAGGCGGCGGCGGAGGCGGTGCAGGGCACGGGAAGCAGCACGGACACGGGCGCGGGAACGCCTGGGAAGGAGGACGCATGAGCCTGATCGGAACCGCGTGCGTTCGCCCCGGCTGCCCGGGGACCTACGAGGACATGGGCGGCGGCGAGCTGTACTGCGACACCTGCGGGCTGGCGCCGGTCGGCGCGGTCTCGGCGGGTGCCGAGGAGCTGGTGTCGCCGCCGACGGGGATGACCAGCGCGGCGCGCGGCGGCTCGCTGGGCTCCGGCGGATCCAGGGGGTCCACGGGCTCGCAGGGTTCGCACGGTTCGGCCCGGTCCTCGGCCTCGGCGCGCTCCTCGCGCTCCTCCTCGTCCCGGCGCTCCGTGTCGGGCCGGCTTTCGCGCTCGCTGTCGGGTACGGCGTCCACCCGGTCGGTGTCGGTGCGCAGTTCGGGCTCGGCGGCCTCGGGTTCCGGGCGCGGGCGGCTCGGGGCAGGGCTGGTCACCGTACCGGAGGTGCCTCGTCCGGATCCTTCGGCGGCGGTCCTGGAGAACCCGGAGGTGCCGGAGCGCAAGCGGTTCTGCTCGCGCTCGGACTGCGGCGCCCCGGTGGGCCGGGCCCGGGGCGAGCGCCCCGGCCGGACGGAAGGGTTCTGCACCAAGTGCGGGCACCCGTACTCCTTCGTGCCCAAGCTGAACCCGGGCGATGTGGTGCACGGCCAGTACGAGGTGGCGGGCTGCCTCGCGCACGGCGGGCTCGGCTGGGTGTACCTGGCGGTGGACCGCGCGGTCTCGAACCGGTGGGTGGTCCTCAAGGGCCTGCTGGACACCGGGGACCAGGACGCCATGGAGGCCGCGATCTCGGAGCGGCGGTTCCTCGCGGAGATCGAGCACTCCAACATCGTGCGGATCTACAACTTCGTGGAGCACCTGGACCAGCGGACCGGTTCGCTGGACGGGTACATCGTCATGGAGTACGTGGGCGGCAAGTCGCTGAAGGAGATCGCCAACGAGCGGCGGCGGCCGGACGGCCGGCGTGATCCGCTGCCGGTGGAGCAGGCGTGCGCGTACGGGATCGAGGCGCTGGAGGCGCTCGGCCACCTGCACAGCAGGAACCTCCTGTACTGCGACTTCAAGGTCGACAACGCGATCCAGCAGCAGGACCAGCTGAAGCTGATCGACATGGGCGCGGTGCGCCGGATGGACGACGAGGAGTCGGCCATCTACGGCACGGTCGGCTACCAGGCGCCGGAGGTCGCGGAGCTGGGGCCTTCGGTGGCCTCCGACCTGTACACGGTGGCGCGCACGCTGGCGGTACTCACCTTCGACTTCCAGGGCTACACGAACGTGTTCGTGGACTCTCTGCCGGACCCCGAGCACATCGAGGTGTTCGGGCGGTACGAGTCCTTCTACCGGCTGCTCGTACGGGCGACGGATCCCGATCCGGGGCGGCGGTTCGCGTCCGCGCAGGAGATGGCCGACCAGCTGACGGGCGTGCTGCGCGAGGTGGTCGCCCTCCAGACGGGCCGGCCTCGGCCGCAGCTGTCCACCCTCTTCGGCCCGGAACTGCGCGTCCCGGACAACCGGCTGTTCGCCGACCCGGCGGGGACGGCGGTATCGCGCCTGGGCGAACGGGACGTCGCCTCCGGGCGGGGCCCGGTCGCCTCCCTGCTGGGGGGACGGTTCGCCCGGCGCGGCCGGGGCGCCCCCGCCGGCGGCCCTGCAGTCCGGCCCGGCGGTCCCCCGCCGGCCGTGCTCGCGGCACCGGCGGGCGCCACGCCGCCGGGCGGCACCCCCGTGGCCGGTCCCGCGTCCGGCTCGACGTCGTGGCCCGGCGGGTCCACGGGGGCGCCGGGGACTCCCGCCGGCGGTACGCCCGTGCCCGTGGGCGGTCCCGCGTCCGGCTCCGCCGCGTGGCCGGGCGGGCGCGCCGGCGCGCCCGGAACCCCGCCGGGCGGGACGCCCGTTGGCGGGGCGGCCCTGCCGGGAATCGGGACCACCGCCACGCATGTGGCGGGGGCTCCGGTGCCCGCGCAGCGGCAGGCCTCGGTCGCGGCTCCCGCCCGGGCGGCGGGCCCCGCCCCCGCATCCGCGCCGGCCCCCGCGGCAGCGGCCACGCTCGACGCGCGGGACACCGCCCTGGCCCTGCCCGTACCGCTGGTGGACCCGGCGGACCCCAATGCCGGGTTCCTGGCCGGCCTGCTGGCCACCGCACCCGGCGACCTCCTGGGCGCCCTCGGCTCGGCGCCGGCCGAATCCGCCGAGCTGCGGCTGCGCGAGCTGCGGGCCCGGCTGGAGCTGGGCGAACTGCCCGCGGCCGGCCGCACCCTGACGGAACTGGAGGAACGGCATCCGGACGACTGGCGGGTGGTGTGGGCCCGCGGGATCGCCTCGCTGGCCACCGGCGACAACGAGATAGCGGCCCTGTCCTTCGACGCGATCTACGACGCCTTCCCGGGCGAACCCGCGCCCAAGCTGGCCCTCGGGCTGTGCGCGGAGGTCCTGGGCCAGCTGGACAACGCCGCCGAGTACTACCGTCTCGTCTGGGCCACCGACCCCGGCTTCGTGAGCGCCGCGTTCGGGCTGGCCCGGGTCCAGCTGGCCGCGGGCGAACGGGGCGACGCCGTACGCACGCTGGAGTCCGTACCGGAAGCGTCGATCCACTACACCGCCGCGCGGGTGGCAGCCGTACGGGCACGTCTGCGCGACCGGTCCCCGCAGGAGCCGCTGCTGGCCGATCTGGCGGCCGCCGCCGACCAGGTGGAGGCGCTGCGGCGGTCGGGCCTGGATCCGGAGCGCCACGAGCGGCTCGCCACGGAAGTTCTGGGCTCGGCCCTCGACTGGGTACTGTCGGGTAGCCGGGGTTCCGACCCCGGCCGGACCTCGCTGCTCGGCAGTCAACTGGACGAGCGGGGCCTGCGCTTCGGACTGGAGCGCTCGTACCGCGTGCTCGCACGGCTGGCGCAGCGGGGCGAGGAGAGGATCGAACTGGTGGAGCGGGCAAACCGTTTCCGTCCCCGGACGTGGGTGTGAGTGATGTCGATGCATCGGCTGTCGGGCTGCCCCAGCTGCGCGGAACCGCTGGAGGAGGGTGACCGTTTCTGCGGCGTCTGCGGCTACGCCGTCACCGCCCCGCCCCCGGCTGCGGCCGTGGACAACCCGACGATCCCGCTCCCCACGGCCCCGCCGCGCGGCGCGGCCGCCGGGCAGGAAGCGGAGGCCGATGCGGAAGCCCCCGCCGGCGGCTACGGGACCCCCGCCCGCCGCGGGCCCTACGGCGCGCCGGAGCCCGCACCCGAGCCCGCCCCCGGGTGGGGCAGCGTGGCCGCGGCCGCGCCGACCCTCGTCGACGACCCGGCCGGCTGGGCCGCGCCCCCGGCGGCACCCGGCCCCGGGCACGAACCCCCGTACGAGAGCCCCTACGGGAGCGCCCCGCAGGCCGCCGCGGAGGAGCCCGAGGCCCGCCACGACCTGGCCGGCAGCACCGGCACGCCCCCCGAGGGCACCCCGTGGGGCCAGGGCGGCTCCCCGTACGGCACCGCCCCCCAGGACCCGGCGTCGGGCCCGGCGGCCCGCTACGACCTGCCGGACAGCGCCCCGTACGGCGCGGCGGCCGGCCCGTCGGCCCGGTACGACCTCCCCGGCGGTACGGCGACTCCCCCCGAAGGGACCCCGTGGGGCGCGGCCGACGGCGGCACCCCGCCCGAGGAGGCCCCCGAGGCCCCCGCCGAGGCCCCGCAGGGGAGCGGCGGCGGGAAGACCTGCGTGGCCTGCCGGGCCGGGCACGTCGACACCGACGGGTACTGCGAGCACTGCGGGCACGCCCAGCCCCGGGAGCGGGACCACCTCGAAGAGGAGCTCGGCAGCGTCGCCGCGGTCAGCGACCGCGGGCTGCGCCACCACCGCAACGAGGACTCGTTCGCGGTCGCGGCCACCGCGCTCCCCGACGGTTCCGCCGCCACCGTCGCCATCGTCTGCGACGGCGTCTCCTCCGCGAGCCGCCCCGACGAGGCCTCGGCCGCCGCGGCCGGCGCCGCCAACGAGGCCCTGCTCGACGCGCTGCCCCGCGGCGCCCACCCCCAGGAGGCCATGCACGAGGCGATCCTGGCGGCGGCCGCCGCGGTCAACGCGCTGGCCCCGGAGGTCCCGGGCGCCCAGAACGCCCCCGCCTGCACCCTGGTCGGCGCCGTCGTCAGCGGCGGCCTGCTGACCATCGGCTGGGTGGGCGACAGCCGCGCCTACTGGGTCCCGGACGACCGCGCCGCCCTGCCGCGCCGCCTCACGGAGGACGACTCCTGGGCCGCCCAGATGGTCGCGGCCGGCCTGATGGGCGAGGCCGAGGCCTACGCCGACGTCCGCGCCCACGCCATCACCGGCTGGCTCGGGGCCGACGCCTACGACCTCGAACCGCACACCGCCGTCTTCAAGCCGGACCACCCCGGGGTGGTCGTGGTCTGCACCGACGGCCTGTGGAACTACGCGGAGTCCGCCCGGGAGATGGCCCAGGTGCTGCCCGCCGACGCCGCCGCCCGCCCCCTGCACAGCGCCCAGGTCCTGGTGGGCCACGCCCTCGACGGCGGCGGGCACGACAACGTCACGGTGGCCGTGGTGCCGTTCACCGCGCACCCGGATGCCGAAGCCCCGCCGGAACCGGAAACGGAGGCGTAGGCGGACGCCCCGCACCGGGCCTGACCCGCCCGCCGCGACCAAGCCCTCTAGGACCCGAGGAGTCCCACCGATGGCGAACTTCGCCAAGCCGAGCGCCCCGCGCTTCAGCGTGGAGGTGTACCAGAACGAGTTCCTCCCCCAGGGCGGGCGGGACGTCCACGCCATCGTCACGGTCACCTCCAGCGGTGGCGCCACCGCCACCCGGGCCACGGCCGTCCAGGGCTCGGCGGCCGTCGTGATCATGGTCGACTGCTCCGGTTCGATGGAGTACCCGCCGGACAAGATGCGAGGCGCCCGCGAGGCCACGGCCGCGGCGATCGACACCCTGCGCGACGGCACCGCCTTCGCTGTGGTCGCCGGTACGCACGTGGCCAGGGAGGTCTACCCGGGCCAGGGCCGGCTCGCCGTCGCCGACCCGGTCACCCGCGCCCAGGCCAAGGAGGCCCTGCGCGGCCTCAGCTCGGGCGGCGGCACCGCCATCGGCACCTGGCTGCGCCTGACCGACGGGCTGCTGCGCCAGTCCTCCGCCGCCATCCGGCACGGCATCCTGCTCACCGACGGCCGCAACGAGCACGAGGAGCCGGCCGTGCTGCGCGCCACCCTCGACGCCTGCGCCGGCCGCTTCACGTGCGACGCCCGCGGGGTGGGCACGGACTGGGAGGTCAAGGAGGTCACCGGCATCGCGAGCGCGCTGCTCGGCTCCGCCGACATCGTGGCCGACCCGGCGCACCTCACCGAGGACTTCACGCGCATGATGGAGAACGTCATGGGCAAGGAGGTCGCGGACGTCGCGCTGCGCCTGTGGACCCCGGTGGACGTGGAGATCCAGTACGTCAAGCAGGTCGCGCCCACCGTTCAGGACCTGACCGACCGCCGTACCGAGGCGGGCCCGCGCGCCGGGGACTACCCGACCGGTTCCTGGGGCGATGAGTCCCGCGAGTACCACGTGTGCGTCCGCGTGCCGGGCGCGGCGCTCGGCCAGGAGATGCTCGCCGCCCGCGCCTCGCTCGTCCTGCCGGGCGCGGCGGGCGAGCCGGCCGCCGTCCTCGCGCAGGGCCTGGTGCGCGCGGTGTGGACGGACGACCTGGCCGCGTCCACCGCCATCAACCCGCAGGTCGCCCACTACACGGGACAGGCGGAGCTGGCGCAGGCTATCCAGCAGGGCCTGGAAGCGCGCAAACTGGGCGATGTCGGCGGCGCCACGGCCAAACTCGGACGCGCCGTACAACTGGCGAGTGCCTCGGGGAACGCCGACACTGCCAGACTGCTGGCGAAGGTGGTGGATGTGGTGGACGCGGTGGCGGGTACTGTGCGGCTGAAAGCGAAGGTCGCCGATGCCGACGAGATGACTCTCGAAACGCGTTCGACACAGACCGTCCGAGTGAAGAAGACCTGAGAAGACCTGACGTGATGACGCAGGGAGATGAAGGGGGAAGCGCCGCCATGCCGACCTGCCCGAACGGGCACCAGTCCGCCGCCGCCGACTGGTGCGAGGTCTGCGGCCACCGCATGGCCCCGGAAGGCGCCCCCGCGGCGCCCTCCTACGGCTACGGCTACCCCCCGACCGGCGGTGAGCCGACCGCCGCGGCCGAGCTCTGCCCGCAGTGCCGCACCCCCCGCGAGGCCATGGCCCCGTTCTGCGAGGAGTGCCGGTACAACTTCCTGACGCGTACGGCGACTTCCTATGCGCCCCCGCTCGCTCCGGACGCGGGCCCGGCCCCGCAGGCGACCGGTACCATGCCGCCGCCTCCGCCGCCGTTGCAGACGCCTCCGGCGTACCAGCAGGACCACTTCGAGTACCAGGGCTCGCGGCCCTCCCGGGTCAACCGGTCCGCCGAGCCGCTGCAGCTCGAGGACGACTGGCTGCTGCCGCCTCCGGCGCACGAGCCCCAGCAGGGGTACCGGCAGCAGCCCCCGCAGCCGCGGTACCAGCAGCAGCCCCCGCCGCCGCAGCGGCAGGAGTACCAGCAGGAGTACCCGCAGCAGAACCAGCCGCAGCAACAGCAGTACCAGCAGCAGCAGACCTTCGCGCCCCAGCCCGCCGCGACCGGCACCGCGACCTGGACCGCGACGATCGGCCCCGACCGCTCGTACTTCATGGCGATGATGCAGCGCAGCGGCCCCGAGGCGGCCGGGCTCAACCTGCCCGCGTATTCCCCGGAGCAGCATCTTCCGCTCTCGGGCGGGCAGATCACCATCGGCCGGCGCCGCGCCTCCACCGGCGAGTCCCCCGACATCGACCTGTCGGTGCCCCCGGAGGACCCGGGCGTCTCCCACCAGCACGCGGTCCTCGTCCAGCAGCCCGACCTCAGCTGGGCGGTGGTGGACCAGAACTCCACCAACGGCACGACCATCAACGGCGGCGAGGAGCCGATCCAGCCCTACGTGCCCGTGCCGCTGGGCGACGGCGACCGGGTCCACGTCGGCGCCTGGACCACCATCACCATCCGCCGCGGCTGAACCGCGGCCGGTCCGCCTCCCCCAGGGGCCATACGTAGGGGCCCTGGGGGTCGTCCAGCCACGACCACTGGCCCTCGCCGCTGACGGTGACCCCGAAGCGCTCGCGGGCCGGCCGGTCCTCGCGCCGCCACAGGTCCAGCGCCTCGCGGGGGTGCAGCGCGCCCTCGGTCAGTACGAGCATGAACTGGAAGCGCTCGTTCTCCACCAGCTCGTACGGGAGCCCGGGCGGCAGGCCGGCCGGTTCCTGCGGCGGCGCCGCCGTGGCTCCGCGCAGCGGGACGAAGTAGGCCGGGGTGTGCAGGAAGCGGCCCTCCGCGAAGTCGGGGTCCCGGACCGTCAGCGCGATCAGCCCGGTCGACAGCGGGGCCAGGATCCGCGCGCCCGGCCGGCACTGGCCGAGCCAGGCGTGCGGGACCAGCGGCAGCGTGCAGGTCACCATGATCCGGTCGAAGGGCGCGCGGGCGGGGCAGCCCCGCGCCCCGTCGCCCGTGACCACCTCGGGGTGGTAGCCCAGCCGGGCCAGGTGCGTGCGCGCGGACTCGGTGATCTCCTCGTCGAGGTCGACGGTGGTGACGAGGCCGTCGCCGAGCCGGTGGCAGAGCAGGGCGGCGTTGTAGCCGGTGCCCGCGCCGATCTCCAGCACGTTGTCGCCGTCGCGCACGTCGAGCGCCACCAGCATCTTCGCCATCAGGGAGGGCTGGCTGCTGGAGGAGACCAGCCGGCCGTCGCGCAGCCGGGTCGCGAGGGGGGTGTCGGCGTAGACCCCGCGCAGCCAGCGGGCGCGCCGTTCGGGGTCGGGGTCCTCGTCCCAGAGCCGTTCGTGGCCGGCGCCGCGGCCGGTCCAGAAGTAGGGGACGAAGACGTGCCGGGGCACGGCGGTGAACGCCGCCCGCCAGGCCGGGTCCTCCAGCACCCCGGCCGCCGTCAGCTCCCGCACCTGGGCGGCGTGCGCGGTCCCCCGCAGGTCCCGCGCGCCGGTGCGTGCCGTGTGCACGCTGCGTGCCGTGTGTGCGCCCATGCCTCCACTGTCCTGCGGGCGGCCCGCGCATGCGACCGCGGTTGGTCCGGCACGGTCTCCCGCACGGCCTGGCACGGGCCTCGCGCACACCTCGCGCAGCCCTCTCGGCGGCCTGTCGGATGGTCCTAGGACCCCGGTCCTCCGCCCGGGCGTCTGAGACGATGGTCGGGTGAATGAGATTCCGCGGGGCACGCTTCAGGAGCAGACCTTTTACGAGCAGGTGGGCGGCGAGGAGACCTTCCGCCGCCTCGTCCGGCGCTTCTACCAGGGGGTCGCGGAGGACCCGCTGCTGCGCCCGATGTACCCGGAGGAGGACCTGGGCCCGGCGGAGGAGCGGTTCACGCTGTTCCTGATGCAGTACTGGGGCGGCCCGACCACCTACAGCCAGCACCGCGGCCATCCGCGCCTGCGGATGCGGCACGCCCCCTTCCAGGTGGACGCGGCGGCCCACGACGCCTGGCTGAAGCACATGCGGGTGGCCCTGGACGAGCTGGGCCTGGCGCCGGAGCACGAGGCGCAGCTCTGGAAGTACCTGACCTACGCGGCCGCCTCGATGATCAACACCGCGGGCTGAGCGCCGTCACGGGGTGAGGGGGGCGCGGGCGCAGTCCGCGTCGGGGAGTTCTCGCGCGGTGATCCGCGGGGTTCCGGGGCCGGGCGGGGGCACGTCGAAGGCGTAGCAGCCCGCCACGCTCCGCTGGTGGACGTTGATGAAGCTGCGCGTCGGCCCCAGCCCGAGCAGGCTCGCGACGACGGTGACGCCCCGCTCCCGCCGGTCGACGGCGATCAGGCCGCGGGCCGGTTTGGCGGCCGGGAAGACGCGGGCGATCTCGGAGTCCGGGAGATCGCCGTCGGCGGCCGCGCGGGCCAGCCCCTCCCGCTTCGCCTCGACGTTCCCGCGCAGGTTCGCGCGGGCCTCGTCCTCGTCCCGCCCCGGCTGGGTGCCCAGGTAGACCATGACGCCCGCGATGAGTACGAAGGCGGCGATGGCCACGGTCACGCACCCGTTGAACAGGCAGCCGCCGGCCGTACCGGTACGGACCCGTGGTCTTCTCCCCATGGGCACAGACTGCCCCACGGGTACGACAGTGCGACAGTACGAGCGGCCGGAGCGGTCAGACCGGACGGACCTGGAGGGCGCCCAGGCCGCCGTTCCGGCCGGGGCGGCGGGTGGCGACGGAGCCGTACGGGGTGCGCAGGCGCAGCCAGCTCCCGGAGGCCAGCAGGGCCACCTGCTCGGGGCCCGCGGGCGCGGCGGTGGCGGCGGCCGGCACGGTGGACCGTACGGGACGCAGGAAGCCCAGGGACTGCGCGGCGTGCACCGCGCGCAGCGGGAGCTCGGTTTCGCCCAGCGTCCGGGACCAGATCTCGCGGCCGATGCGGTCGCGCTCGGAGCGGGTCCGGTGCTGCGGCGGCAGGGCCTCGTCGCGGGCCCGGAACTCGGCGACGGCTCCGGCGACGGCCGCGCGGATCGCCTCGGGGCCGGGCAGCCCGGACAGCTGCTGCCAGCCGCCGCGGGGCGGGAGCACTCCGGTCCAC
The DNA here is from genome assembly GCF_042673805.1 of Streptomyces sp. NPDC057010. Classification (NCBI taxonomy): domain Bacteria; kingdom Bacillati; phylum Actinomycetota; class Actinomycetes; order Kitasatosporales; family Streptomycetaceae; genus Streptomyces; species Streptomyces sp. NPDC057010. The sequence continues at coordinate 95,394 of NZ_JBHUSC010000017.1, forward strand.
GGCGGGCCGGTGACCGCGCCGGGCACGGCGGCCGAGGCCGCGGCCTCGTCCACCGATTCCAGCAGTTCGCCGGCGGAGACCGTCAGGTCCAGCGGGGCCGCGACGGGTGCGGCGAGCCGCACCGTGCGGATGGCCAGCACCTCGAAGGAGGGCGGCCGTCCGAAGACGGCGAGCGCGCCGCCGCCCGCCTGGAGGCGGACCGCGGCGGCGCGGTCGTAGTGCACCAGCCGGCCCAGGAAGGCGGCGAGGTCGGCCGCCTCCCCGGAGTCGGCGAAGTGCAGCTGCTCGTTCATGCCGCGAGGCGCCTTTCGGACACCTCGGGCTCGTCGAGGTACTTCTCGAGGAAGTGCTTCTCCTCGGCCGTGATGCGGCGGGGCCGCCCCTCGGCGAGGTTGTAGGGCACGACCACGGTCGAGGCGCGCACGTAGACCTTCTCGGGCGCGTCCCCGGTCGCCTCGTCCTTGACCTCGTAGCCGATGGTCAGGGACGCGGCGCCTATCCGGGTCACCCAGGACTCGATGAGCACCGGCTCGTGACGGTGCACGAGGGGCAGCTTGTAGTCGATCTCGTGGCGGGCCACGACGGACCCGCCCGTGAAGGACTCGCTGCCCTCCCCCGGCGCCAGCCGGAACATGAAGTCGATCCTCGCCTCCTCCAGGTAACGGAGGAAGACCACGTTGTTCACGTGACCGAAGGAGTCCATGTCCGACCAGCGCAGGGGGCACCGGTAGTGGTGTCTGGCCATGACCGCGACCTCAGCCTCGGGTGAGCTTCTTGTAGGTGGCGCGGTGCGGACGGGTCGCGTCCGGGCCGAGCCGCTCGATCTTGTTCTTCTCGTAGGACTCGAAGTTGCCCTCGAACCAGAACCACTTCGACTCGCCCTCGTAGGCGAGGATGTGCGTGGCGACCCGGTCCAGGAACCAGCGGTCGTGGGAGACGACCACGGCCGCACCCGGGAACTCCAGCAGCGCGTTCTCGAGCGAACCCAGGGTCTCGACGTCGAGGTCGTTGGTGGGCTCGTCGAGGAGCAGCAGGTTGCCGCCCTGCTTGAGGGTGAGCGCGAGGTTCAGGCGGTTGCGCTCACCGCCGGAGAGCACCCCGGCCGGCTTCTGCTGGTCCGGGCCCTTGAAGCCGAAGGCGCTGACGTACGCGCGGGACGGCATCTCGACCTGGCCGACGTTGATGTAGTCCAGCTCGTCCGACACGACCGCCCAGAGGGTCTTCTTGGGGTCGATGTTGGCGCGGCCCTGGTCCACGTACGAGATCTTGACGGTCTCGCCGACCTTGATCTCGCCGGAGTCCGGGGCCTCCAGGCCCTGGATCATCTTGAAGAGCGTGGTCTTGCCGGCACCGTTCGGGCCGATGATGCCGACGATGCCGTTGCGCGGCAGCGTGAAGGACAGGTCGTCGATGAGGACCTTGTCGCCGAACGCCTTCGAGAGGTTGTTGACCTCGACCACGATCGAGCCCAGACGCGGGCCCGGCGGGATCTGGATCTCCTCGAAGTCGAGCTTGCGCATCTTGTCGGCCTCGGCCGCCATCTCCTCGTAGCGGGCGAGGCGGGCCTTGGACTTGGCCTGGCGGCCCTTGGCGTTGGAGCGGACCCACTCCAGCTCTTCCTTGAGGCGCTTGGCGCGCTTCTCGTCCTTCTTGCCCTCGACCTTGAGGCGCTCGGCCTTCTTCTCCAGGTAGGTGGAGTAGTTGCCCTCGTACGGGTGCGCGCGGCCGCGGTCGAGCTCGAGGATCCACTCGGCGACGTTGTCGAGGAAGTAGCGGTCGTGGGTGACGGCCACGACGGCGCCCTTGTACTGGGCCAGGTGCTGCTCCAGCCAGTTCACGGACTCGGCGTCGAGGTGGTTGGTGGGCTCGTCGAGGAGCAGCAGGTCGGGGGCCTCCAGCAGCAGCTTGCAGAGGGCCACGCGGCGCTTCTCACCACCGGAGAGGTTGGTGACGGGCCAGTCGCCGGGCGGGCAGCCCAGGGCGTCCATGGCCTGCTCCAGCTGGGCGTCGAGGTCCCACGCGTTGGCATGGTCCAGGTCGTCCTGGAGCTTGCCCATCTCCTCCATCAGCTCGTCGGTGTAGTTCGTCGCCATTTCCTCGGCGATCGCGTTGAACCGGTTGAGCTTCTGCTTGATCGGGCCGACGCCGTCCTCGACGTTCTCCAGGACGGTCTTGGACTCGTCGAGCTTGGGCTCCTGCATGAGGATGCCGACGGTGTAGCCGGGCGTCAGGAAGGCGTCGCCGTTGGACGGCTGCTCCAGACCCGCCATGATCTTCAGAACGGTGGACTTACCGGCGCCGTTGGGGCCGACCACACCGATCTTCGCGCCGGGCAGGAAGTTCAGGAAGACGTCATCGAGAATCACCTTGTCGCCGTGCGCCTTGCGCGTCTTGCGCATGGTGTAGATGAACTCAGCCAAGAGAAACCGTCCGGCAGATCGATGGTGGGCAGATACACCCCATCTTGCCGTACGTCCATCCCCGCGGGCGAATGGGTAGGTCAGGGCCCCCTGAGCTGGGGTGCGGCCGGAGCCGGGCCTCACGCTCCGGTCAGCGTCGGTGACCGCCGGTCGGGGGAGGCGGGGCGGGGGTGGCGGGGCGGGGGTGGCCGATCGTTTCTGCGGTGAACGTCATGAGCCGACTGGGGGAGTCGCCGTAAGGTTCCGCCGCGCCCGGGCCGATGCATCCCACCCCGACACGTGATCGAGGACGGAGCGGGGGCACATGGCGCACGAAGAGGAACCGGTTCAACGGCACGGGCCGACCCGGAAATCCGGCGGGCTGCGCAAGAAGCTGCCGTTCTGGGCATCTCGCGGAGAAATGGGCCCCTGGGAGCAGAAGGAAAGCCTCCTGGCGAGGATCGCCGAACTCGAGCCGACCCTGGAGGCGGCGGAGATGCGCGCGTTGAGCGATCCCGGGCAGAGCGAGGTGGCGCAGGCCTACGCGAGCAAGGCCCGCTCGGAACTGAACGAGGCCAAGAGGACCCTCGCGCACACGTGGCACCCCGTCATGCGCCGTGCGGCGCATCTTGGGGTCGCCCAGTCGCATGTCGATGCCGCCTTGAACCTGCTGGTCTGGATGGCTCCGCCCGATGACATCAAGGCGTTCATGCCCCAGATGGTGGCCCTCGTCGACGAGCACTTCGACGTCAGCGATCCGCGGCGCATCCGGGTCGCGAAGATCGCTCACGGCCTCCAGCAGCCGGACGCCCGTGCGATCGATCCCAGCGAGCGCGCCTTCCTCGCCGAGACGGTCAGCCTCGCCCGGCGCCTTCTGCGCAAGGAGACCCTGCGGGTCCGCAGCTTCGTGCGGATCGTCGCACTGGTGACGGTGGGGCTGTTCCTCGCCGCGGCCGGTGTCGCTGCCGCCACGCTCACCTGGAAGGAACTGGTGCCGCTCTGCTTCACCCCCGAGAACGCCGGCATGTACAAGGTGGTCTGCCCGACGAACAGCATCGACGTCAAGAACGTCCCGACCATCACCCAGATCACGGGCACCACGCAACGCTGGGACTACCTCGTCGTCGAGGCCGTCGGTGCCGTGTCCGCCGCCATCGCCTCGGCCGCCGCCCTGAGACGGATCAGGGGTACGGCGCTGCCCTACAACGTGCCGGTCGTCCTCGCGCTGCTGAAGCTGCCCACGGGGGCGCTGACGGCGCCGCTCGGACTCCTTCTGATGCGCGGCGGCTTCGTCCCGGGTCTGAGCGCCCTCGACTCCACGGCCCAGATCATCGCCTGGGCCATCGTCTTCGGGTACTCCCAGCAGCTGTTCACGAAGCTGGTCGACGATCGCGGACAGGCGCTGGTCGATGCCGTACGAGGTCCGGCCAGCCAGCCCCCCACCTCTAGCCCGGACGCACGTCCGTAGCCGGTCGGCGGAGCGGTCACGGCCGGGGGCGGTAGACGGTCAGGGCGTCGGGCAGCTCGTCCAGGACCAGGGCCGGCGGGGCCTCGGCGTACTCGCCGTCGTAGGCGAGCGGGGTGCCCGGCGGGATGTCGCCGATGCGCAGGCTGCGCAGCCGGGTGGCCACGTGGACCGGGGAGCGGCTCAGCGGGCCCGCGAAGGCGGCGGCGAGCAGGCGGGGCCCGGGGCGGCCGCCGCCGTGGACGAGCCGGAGGTCGAGCAGGCCCTCGCCCAGGCTGTCGCGGCGGCGGGGGGCGGGGCCGGTGCCGTGGTAGGTCCCGTTGCCCGCGAAGAGGAGCCACACGCTGCGGGGGCGGCCGGCCAGCCGCAGCCTCACGGGCCGCTGGGCGCGCAGCACCCGCCAGGCCGCCAGCAGCGCGGCGGGGCCGGAGCCGATGCGCGGGGCCCAGCGCAGCCGGTGGCCCAACAGCTCCGGGTAGGCGCCGATGCTGAAGTTGTTCAGGAAGTAGCCGGGCCGGCCGGATCCGCCGGGCTGGTCCTGCGGGCCGGGGGCGAAGCGGCCGACGCCGATGTGGACGGCGTGTCCGGCGGCCAGGGCCCGGCAGGTGTCCTCGGCTCCGGTCAGGCCGAGGTCCATGGCGAAGTGGTTGAAGGTGCCGCCGGGGAACACCGCCAGCGGCAGCCCGGCGCGCAGGGCGGTGGCGGCGGCGGCGTTCACCGTGCCGTCGCCGCCGCAGACCCCGAGGACGGTGGCCCGGGAGGCGGCCTCTTCCAGGGCGGCGGCCAGCTGCGGCCCCTCGCACTCGATCACCTCGGCCTTGGGGAGCCGGGTGCGCAGTACGTCGAGCCCCACGGCAGCTGCCGTCCCGGAGCCCGTGTTGACCACCACGGTGAGCCCGGCCCCGTCGGGCAGCGCGGGCGCCCCGGCGGCGGCCCGCTCGTCGCCGGGCACGACCCGGGCCTCCTGCGCGTCCCGCGCGAGCCGCCGTACGACGAGACCGGCGGCCACGCCCAGCGCCGCGCCCGCGACCACGTCGGAGGGGTAGTGCACCCCGGTGTACACGCGGGAGAAGGCGACGGACGCGGCCACCGGGGCCACGACGGCGCCCCAGGCCGGGGACTCCAGCGCCAGCCCGGCGGTGAAGGCGAAGGCCGACGCCGAGTGCCCGGAGGGGAAGGAGGTGGTCTGCGGCTGCATCGCCAGCTGCCGCACCGCGGGCACCCCGTCCAGCAGGGGCCGCGGGCGGCGTACGGACCACTTCCCGACGGTGTTGATGGTCGCGGAGGCCAGCGCCAACGAGGCGACCCCGCGCACGGCGGCCTTGCGGGCCCGCGCCGACCCGAAGACGGCGAGCGCCGCGGCTGTCCCGCCCCACAGCACCCCGTGGTTCGCGGCGCGCCCGAGCCGGGGCAGCACCCGGTCGGCCCCGGGCCAGTGCCGCCGTGCCACCAGGTCGAACAATGCGCGGTCCCACCGGACGACCGCGCCCCGCCAGGTCAGTTCCTGATGTTCCTGATCAGCCATTGCCTGCCCCTACCCCCGCAGCGGCGGTCCTAGCGCCGTGACCCGAAAGGTTCACCGGGTCGCAGCAGGGGGGAATGGCGGATCAGGTTCGCCCCGGGCCCTGGTCCTCCTCGTCCAGCGGGCGCTTGCGCAGGAGGAGGACCACCAGGCCGCCCAGGACCACCAGGCCCACCGCCAGCGAGGCGATGACGGGGGTGGCGGCCGAGCTGCCGCTGGTAGCCAGCCGCTCCTCGTCCGGGGAGGCCTCGGACAGGGAGGCGGCCTGGGCGCCCAGGGGGACGGCCCCCGCACCCGGGGCGGTCTCCGCGACCGTGCCCGCCGGGACCTGCGGCGGCTGCGGCCAGACGGCCGTCGCCGTGGCGGCGGCCGCGGACTCGCTGGAGCCGGCCACGATCTGGGCCTGGGCCGGCACCCCGCTGGTGAAGACCCGCCCGACCGGCACCTTGGTCGCGCCCTGCACGGTGACCGAGGCCGTCCCGTCGGGGGTGCCCGCGGGCACCTCGAAGTACAGCCGGCTGCCGTTCACGGCGGTCTCCAGCGGCCGCCCCTCGGCGTCCACCACCCGCACCCCCATGGCGACGGCCGCCGCGTCCGGGATCACCGAGACGCTCGGCGCCCCGGTCCGCACGGTGACGGGGCCGAGCCGGGTACCCACGGCCCCCGTCACGCCGCCCGGGTCCAGCCCCAGGGAGGCCGGCGGCTCCGGCAGCTGCCCGGCCTCCCGCTGGAGGTAGTCGGCCAGCTTCTCGGCGGCCGGGTCCGCGGCCTCGACCCGCACCCCGTCCGCCAGCCGCCAGATCGCCACCTGGGTCCCGGCCGCCGCGCTCTCCGCGGTGAGCGCCCCGGCCCCGGCCACCTTGGCGAGCCCGGCCAGATCGTTGAGCTGCGGGTAGGAGTGCTCCAGGATCCAGCGGATCCGGCCGGCCTGCCCGTTGCCGGCGAGCGGGCTGCCGTTCCACCCGCTCTCCGTGTAGCGGGCCTGGGGCTGCGCGTTGCCCGCGATGCCGACCCCGTACGTCTGGAGCATGCCACCGCCGTCGACCCGCATCTCGTAGAGCCCGGCCGGGATCTGCCGGACCGAACCGTCCCCGGAGTGGAGGACCGCCTGCCCGTAGGTCTTCAGCCCGTCCAGGACGGCGCTCGCGCCCTCCGGGGGCCGGGGCACCGCAGGATCGGAGCCGGTGGCGGCCCGTGCGCCGGGCGCGGCGGCGAGGGCCGCGGCCAGCAGGGCCGCCACCGCCAGCGGGCGGCGCACGGCGGAGCGAGAAGCGGAACCAGGAGCGGAACCAGGAGCGGCAGGAGCGGGATCAGGAGCGGAGGATGCGGGAACGGCAATCGACACAGTCTTCCCCTTCGGGCCAAAGACCCAGGTGCCCGTGAGTACCGGGGAATCCTAACCGCCTCGAACACTCAGACCACCGCCGCCTTCTGAGTGACCATCAGCGGCGTATCCGTCTTGACGACCCGCCGGAACGCCGCCGTCCCCCGATTCAGGTCGTGTCCGACGGCGATCGCTTCGATGTCCGCCGAGAACCACCGGTTGCCCTCCCCATCGGGCGGGTCCTCCCGCACCCGCAACCGCCCGTGCACCACGAGGGGTTCGCCCACCGATACGGAGCCGGCGAGGTTCACCGCGAGGGTGCGCCGCGCCCACACCGTGTAGAAGCTGGTGGCCCCGTCGGTCCAGAGCTCCTTGCGCCGATCGAAGTACCGCGGTGTCACGGCGAACCGGAACCTCGCCGACGGCCCGTTCACCGTCTCCTTGTAGTCGATCTGCGTCGCCACGTACCCCACCAGCGTCACCAGGGTGTCGTTCATCCCGGTCGCCTCCCCCACCGATCGCACCCGTACGGACCATCCGCACGAGGTACGCACCATGCTGGGTCCGGCCGCCCTGATCCCGCTCCGGCCTGTGGATTACCGACGGGTTGTGGACAACTTGCTCCCCCCTGCGGACCCCACCGCGGACCCCGCCGCGGCCACCGCCGCGTACTGTTCGCGCACCTCCCGGTAGCGCAGCAGCTCCGCCGCCACCGGCTCCAGCACGCGGGCCCGCCCGCAGCCGGCCGCCGCCTGCCGCAGTTTGCGCTCCGCGTCCTGCCCGTACCTGCGCGCCGGGCCCCGGGCCGCGATCGAGCAGGCCCACTCCACCAGCGGCCCGCCGACGATGCCCGCGACCATCAGCAGCACCGGCGGCAGCAGCTTGGGCTCCAGGACCCCGACGATCTGCCCGACCAGCCACAGCCCTCCGAAGATCTGGAGCAGCGTCATGGCCGCCTGCCCCAGCACCGCCGCCGGCCACCACGCGGGCCGCGGCGGTTTGACGCTGGGCACCGCGACCGCCGCCCCGAGGGTCACCGCCAGCTCGTCCAGCGCCTCCGGGAGCTGTTCGGCCCCGCGCACCGCGGTCTCCCGTACCGCCTGCGCCCAGGGTTCGGGCAGGCCGGTGACCGCCTCGTCGGCGACGGCCCGTACGGCCTGCTCCACCCGCTGGCGCGCGGTCACCTCCTCCTCGGCCGGCGGCTCGGCGAGCGCCGTGCCCCGGCCGCCGATCACCGCCAGCGCGGCCAGTCCCGCCAGGGTGCGCGGGGCGCGGCGGCTCTCGTACCACCGCCACAGCCGCAGCCACGGCGTCCCGCAGGCCTTTCCGGCGTTGCGCCGCCACGCCCGCTCGGCGGCGAGTCCGGCCGCATACGCGCCGACGGCCTCGGCGAGCCGGTCCTCGAACTCGGCGCGCGCCGCCTCCCCGATCTCCGGCCCGGCGTGCCCGTCCGCCACGTACAGCGGCCGCAGGCGCACGGCGGCCCGGTCGACATCGGCGGAGATCCGCCGGGTCGCGGCGCCCTTCTCCTGGGTGAACTGTGCGAGCAGCTCGCGCAGTTCCCCGACGCCCTCCCCGGTGAGCGCGGACAGCCCGAGCACGGTGGCCCCCGGCTCGCCGTGCTCGCCGAGCGCGATGCCGTCGTCGTCCAGCAGCCGCCGCAGGTCGTCCAGTACGAGGTCGGCGGACTCCCCGGGCAGCCGGTCCACCTGGTTCAGCACGACGAAGGTCACCTCCGCGTGTCCGGCCAGCGGCCGCAGGTACCGCTCGTGCAGGACGGCGTCGGCGTACTTCTCCGGGTCCACCACCCACACCACCGCGTCGACCAGCGCCAGTACGCGGTCCACGTGGTCGCGGTGCGCGCCGACCGCCGAGTCCAGGTCGGGCAGGTCGACGAGGACCATCCCGCGCAGCGCCTCCGCCTCGGAGGTCTCGCGGGGCCGGCGGCGCAGCCGCCCCGGGATCTCCAGGCGGTCGAGCAGTCCGGCCGCCCCGTCCGACCAGCTGCACGCGATGGGCGCGGCGGTGGTCGGGCGGCGCAGGCCCGTCTCTGAAATCTGCACTCCCGCGAGTGAATTGAAGAGCGTGGACTTGCCGCTTCCGGTGGCTCCGGCGATCGCGACGACCGTGTGCTGCGGTGACAGTCCGCGCCGCGCCGCCGCCTCGTCCAGGACCCGGCCCGCTTCGGCGAGGGTCTTGCCGTCGAGGCGGGTCCGGGACAGCCCGACCAGCTGGCGCAGTGCGTCGAGGCGCAGTCTCAGGGCCTGTCCTTCGGGGCTGAGCGGGGGTGCGGTCGCCTTGCCGCCGTCGTCGCCCGCGCCGGAGACGGCCCGTACGAGCGCCTCGTCGCCCTCGTCGCCCTCCTCTTCGTCCTTGTCGTCCAGCGAGGGGCGTGAGCGCGCGATGAGCCCGTCGTCCCAGCGGTCGTCGGCGCGGTCGGTCAGGGCGTTCATCGCGTCACCTCTCCTTCTGCAGTACGGACAGCGCGGCAATCAGCTCGGCCTGTGGTTCCGGGGTCACTTCGAGGGCTTCCAGCGGGGCGAGCCTGCGGTCGCGTTCGGCGCGCAGCACCTGGTCCAGGTGGTCGCCGACCAGCTCCGCGCCCCGGTCGCGCAGGCGCAGGGCGGCCTGGGCGCCGATCCGTTCGGCGAGCTTCTCGCCTGCGAGCCGGGCCCGCTTGCCGCCGAGGAGGGCGGCCACCAGCAGGGCCGCGACCCCGTCGGGGTCGGGTGCGGGCTGGCGGTCGGACCGGGCGACCTCCTCCTCGGCGAGTTCCTCCAGTACGCGCCGCCAGCGCCGTACGGCCATGCCGATGCGCTCGCCCGCCTCCCGGTCGGGCGCGGGCAGGGGAACGGCTCCGGCGGCGGGCTCGCGGCGCCAGGACGCGGCGATCCGCTCGTCGGCGGCGGCGACGGCGCACTGGAGGAGCGCGGCGAGCGACTCGGCGAGGGAGTCGAGGAGTTCGTCGGCGGTCGTGTCGAGGGGGTAGCCGCGCCACCGGGTCAGGGCGTCGCCGGCCAGGACGGCGCCTTGGTCGAGGCGGTTGCGGACCCGCCTGCCCTCCCTCTTGTACGCGTCCTCGACGGCCGAGGTCAGCCGTACGGCGGCGGCGTGCTGGGCGGCGACGGCGGAGGCGAGTTCGGGCATCCGGCGCCCGAGGGAGTCCAGCGCGCCGAGCGCGGTCCGCCCGACGGCGTACTGGCGGGCGGCGGGGTCCTGGGCGTGGTGGGCGAGCCAGGCGGAGAGCGGCGCGACGGCGCTGGCCGGGAGCAGCCCGCCGCCGCCCGCCGATTCGGGGAGTTCCGGGACGGTGAAGCGCGGTACGTCGCCCAGCCCGGCCCGGGTGAGCAGGGCCCCGTACTGGCGCGAGACCTCGGCGAGCACCTGGTGCGGGACGCGGTCGAGGACGGTGACGAGGGTGGCCTTGTACTGCTTGGCGGTGCGCAGGAGGTGCCAGGGGACGGCGTCGGCGTACCGCGAGGCGGTGGTGACCATGACCCAGACGTCGGCGGCGCAGATGAGCTGGGCGGCGAGGGTGCGGTTCTCGACCACGAGGGAGTCGATGTCGGGGGCGTCGAGGATGGCGAGTCCGCGGGGCAGGGTGGAGACGGTCTCGATCCGCATCTCGCGGGTCACGGGGCTCTTCCCGGGGCTCCGGTCTCCGGTCCGGGAGCGGCCGCGGGTCGCGGCCCCGGGCCCGGAGCGGGACCGGGAGGACGCGGCCTCGGAAACGTCCTCTTCCTCCCCGGGCGGCACCCAGACCCGCATCAGGTCGGGCAGCACCCGCATTCCGGCGAACCAGTGATGATCATCCGGATGGCAGACAAGCACGGGGGTGCGCGTCGTGGGACGCAGCACCCCGGCTTCGCTGACCTGCCGCCCCACGAGTGAGTTGACGAGGGTGGACTTGCCGGCTCCGGTGGACCCGCCGACGACGGCGAGCATCGGCGCCTCGGGCGCCTTCAGCCGGGGTACGAGGTAGTCGTCGAGCTGCGCGAGCAGCTCGGCTCTGGTCTGGCGGGCGCGCGGAGCGCCGGGCAGGGGCAGCGGCAGACGCACGGACGCGACCCGGTCGCGCAGGGCGGACAGGGCATCGAGCAGCTGAGGCCGAACATCCAAGGTCACCACATGCGAAGAATGCCCAATTTAGGACCATTTTTGAAGCTTATACGCCCTCTGCGCGCCGACCGCGACTCCGGAGGAACATCGTGGACAGAGCGGACTAGTGGGGCGCAGGCATAACGAGTGCACAACACCCAGGGCGCCGCGGCGCAAAAGCGATGCGAGAATCGCACCTGCCTGCGATTATCGGGACCGCTTCACCGAACCTCCACATCGTGGCACGCGAGTGAAGCAACCGGGACAAGGCAACCGGAGCCCTATCCTTGACCCGGCACGGACCGCAGTCCCACCCCCACCAAGGGGCTCCAGGCCACCACGGCCACCTTCCGGCCCCCGTAGCTCAGTGGATAGAGCAGGTGCCTTCTAAGCACTTGGCCGCAGGTTCGAGTCCTGCCGGGGGCACTCTTTCTCCACCACCCCGAGCCCTCCCTCCGCGGAGGGCTTTCGTACAGGTCAGCGGCACACTAGCGCGGTCGCCGTAGCGGTGGCGTAAGCCCGGTAAACCGGGCCGCGGCCTTTGGACTTGCGCCGGCGGGTGCGACCGTAGGATCCCTCTGAGCAGTGCCCCCACATGTGATGCGCACAGCGGGGCGCATGCAGTCCAGCGGCTGCAGGGGGGAAGGGCATGAGGCAGGGGAGCCACGTCGGTGGACGCTACCGCCTGCTCGAAGTCGTGGGTGCGGGTGGCATGGGCGAGGTCTGGCGCGCCCATGACGACCGGCTGGGCCGAGAAGTCGCGGTCAAGACGTTGACTGCCGCCGGGGGCGGCCTGGATCCCATGGCCAGAGCCCGGTTCGAGCGCGAGGCGAAGGTCGTGGCCCGCCTCGACAGCCGTCACATCGTGACGATCCACGACATCGGCGATGTCGAGATCGACGGGGCGCGGGTTCCGTACATCGTCATGGAACTCCTGCGCGGTCAGCCACTGGACCGCGTCATCCAGCAGGGCAGGCCCCCGCTGGACGTCATCAGAGACTGGGCCGACCAGATCTGCGCCGCCCTGGCCGCAGCGCATGCCGCGGCCGTCGTGCACCGCGACATCAAGCCGGCGAACGTCATGATCACCCAGAACGGCTTCGTCAAGGTCCTCGACTTCGGGATCGCCTCCTTCCTGGACGGCGCAGCCCCCCACACGACACTGACCGAGACGGGCACGGTGCTCGGCACGCCCGCCTACATGTCGCCCGAACAGGCCCAGGCCTCGGCTCTCGACCACCGCAGTGACCTGTACTCGCTGGGCTGCGTCCTCTACGCCCTGATCACGGGTCGGCCGCCCTTCAGCGCTGCCGGCCGGATCTCGATGCTCGTCAAGCACGTCACCGAACGGCCGGTACCCCCGAGTCACCTCGACCCGCAGTTGCCTGCCGGTTGGGACGACCTGGTGCTGGCTCTCCTGGAGAAGGAGCAAGGGGCTCGCCCGCAGAGCGCCGATGAGGTCCGCGACCTCTTGCGTTCCGTCAACCAGGCGCGTCCGGGCCTTTTCGGCGGCCCTGCCACGCGCAGGCTCGTCCGACGCCTGCGGGACAAGTGGTCGGCCGCGCCCGTGGCTCAGCCTCCTTCTGCCGATCCGTTCCGGCCGCCGGCGAACCCTCCGGGTCTCCCGACGGCGGTGGCGACCCATCCCCTGCCGGCCACCGCCCCGCCTCGCCCGGAACGGCCTCCGAGGCTGCCCGTACCGCAGCTTCAGCTGCGCGGGGACATCACGTACTCCCTGCCTTCGCTGGACCTGCTGGAGAAGGGCGGGCCGGGCAAGACGCGCAGCGCCGCGAACGACGCGGTCGTGGCCTCGCTGCGCAACGTGTTCACCGAGTTCAAGGTCGACGCGGACGTCACCGGTTTCACCCGGGGTCCGACGGTCACCCGCTACGAGGTCACCCTGGGCGCCGCGGTCAAGGTCGAGCGGATCACCGCGCTGACCAAGAACATCGCCTACGCCGTGGCCTCGCCCGACGTGCGGATCATCAGTCCGATCCCGGGCAAGTCGGCGGTCGACATCGAGATCCCGAACACCGACCGCGAGATGGTCAACCTCGGCGACGTCCTCCGGCTGGCGGACGCGGCCGAGGACGACCATCCGATGCTGGTCGCGCTCGGCAAGGACGTCGAGGGCGGCTACGTCATGGCCAACCTCGCCAAGATGCCGCACGTGCTGGTCGCAGGGGCCACCGGTTCCGGCAAGTCCTCCTGCATCAACTGCCTGATCACCTCGATCATGGTCCGGGCCACTCCGGAGGACGTGCGGATGGTCCTGGTGGACCCCAAGCGGGTGGAGCTGACGGCGTACGAGGGCATCCCGCACCTGATCACGCCGATCATCACCAACCCCAAGCGGGCCGCCGAGGCCCTCCACTGGGTCGTGCGCGAGATGGACCTGCGCTACGACGACCTGGCCGCCTTCGGCTACCGGCACATCGACGACTTCAACCAGGCGATCCGCGACGGCAGGATCAAACTGCCGCCGGGCAGCGAGCGCGAGCTCAGCCCGTACCCGTACCTGCTGGTGATCGTCGACGAGCTGGCCGACCTGATGATGGTGGCCCCGCGCGACGTCGAGGACTCCATCGTCCGCATCACCCAGCTGGCCCGCGCGGCCGGCATCCACCTCGTGCTCGCCACCCAGCGGCCCTCGGTGGACGTGGTCACCGGCCTGATCAAGGCGAACGTGCCCTCGCGGCTCGCATTCGCCACCTCCTCGCTCGCCGACAGCCGGGTCATCCTCGACCAGCCGGGCGCCGAGAAGCTCATCGGCAAGGGCGACGGGCTGTTCCTGCCGATGGGCGCGAACAAGCCCGTCCGCCTCCAGGGCGCCTTCGTCACCGAGGACGAGATCGCCGGGATCGTCCAGCACTGCAAGGACCAGATGGCCCCCGTCTTCCGGGACGACGTCGTCGGCCCGGAGCGGAAGAGGTGGATCGACGAGGACACCCGCGACGAGCGGGACCTGCTGTGTCAGGCGGTGGAACTCGTGGTCGCCACCCAGTTCGGCTCCACCTCGATGCTCCAGCGCAAACTGCGCGTGAGCTTCGACAAGGCCGGCCGGCTCATGGACCTCATGGAGTCACGGGGGATCGTGGGGCCCAGCGAGGGCTCGAAGGCCCGCGACGTCCTGCTGAAGGCCGACGAGCTCGCCGCCGTACTCGCCGTCATCCGCCAGGAGTAGGAGCAGGAGCAGGTGCCGTCCGGCGCCCGGCTACTTGCGGGGCTGGGTGAAGCGGATCATGTTGCCGGCGGGGTCGCGGAAGGCGCAGTCGCGGACGCCGTAGGTCTGGTCGACCGGCTCCTGGAGGACCTCGCCGCCCGCGGCGCGGATGCGCTCGAAGGTGGCGTCGCAGTCGTCGGTGCCGAAGATGACGGCGCGCAGGAGGCCCTTCGCCAGGAGTTCGGCCATGGCCTCCCTGTCGGCGGCCGAGGCGTTCGGGTCCGCGAGGGGCGGTTCGAGGACGATGTTCACGTCCGGCTGCGAGGGCGCGCCGACGGTGACCCACCGCATCCCCTCGTAGCCGACGTCGTTGCGCACCTCCAGACCGAGTGCGTCCCGGTAGAAGGTGAGCGCCTTGTCGTGGTCGTCGACGGCGATGAAGCACTGGGAGAGCTTGATGTCCATGCGCTCCACGCTAGGCGCGGGGTTCGGCCTTCGCTTCTCCGTTCCTGACCGGTCGCGTGTGGATCTTGGCGACGCAGGGCGGGATCGCGGCGCTCGCGTCGTGGTTGCGGGCCCGGTAGGCGCTCGGGCTCTCGCCGACGAGCTCGGTGAACCGCGAGCTGAACGAGCCCAGCGAGGTACAGCCGACCTCGAAGCAGACCTCCGTCACCGTGAGGTCGCCGCGCCGCAGCAGCGCCTTGGCCCGCTCGATCCGGCGCGTCATGAGGTAGCTGTACGGGGTCTCGCCGTAGGCGGCGCGGAAGCTGCGGGAGAAGTGCCCCGCCGACATGAGGGCCGTACGCGCCAGCGCCGGCACGTCGAGCGGCTGCGCGTACTCGCGGTCCATCCGGTCACGGGCCCGGCGCAGCCGGGCGAGGTCCTCCAGCGTCGTCACCCGTCCACCTTCGCACAGCGCCCGGCCGGCGGGCAGGGGCCGCGGAGCCAGGGGTCCCGGGTTGCGGGGGGACCACTGATGGAGTTGCGTGGAAGTAGGTGCGTGTGTGGTCTTTTCGTATCCCCATTCGTCTGGGGGTGAACCCTCGTGCAGTTCACCCATCGCGCTGACGCGGGCCGGCGTCTCGCCGAGGCGCTGCGCCGTCTGAAGGGGGAGAACCCCGTCGTCCTGGGGCTGCCGCGCGGGGGGATCCCGGTGGCCTTCGAGGTGGCGCAGGCGCTCGCGGCTCCGCTCGATGTGATCGTCGTACGCAAGCTGGGCGTGCCCTACCACCGTGAGCTGGGGTTCGGCGCCATCGGCGAGGGCGGCGTACGGGTGATCAGCGAGGACATCGCCCGCCGCAGCGGGGTCGGGGAGGAGGCTCTGGCGGCGGTCGAGCGCGCCGAGGAGGCGGTGCTCGCCCGGCAGGCCCGCACGTTCCGCGAGGGGCGCCCCCGGGTGGATCCGGCCGGGCGGACGGTGATCGTGGTCGACGACGGGATCGCGACGGGGGCCACCGCCGCCGCCGCGTGCGAGGTGGTCCGGGCGATGGGCGCGGCCCGGGTGGTGCTGGCCGTGCCCGTGGCGCCGCCGGACGCGGTGGCCTGGCTGCGCACCGAGGCCGACGAGGTGGTCTGCCTGTCCACGCCGCGCGCCTTCTCGGCCGTCGGCGAGTGGTACCAGGACTTTTCCCAGACCCCGGACGAGGAGGTCGTCGATCTGCTGGCGCGGGCCGCCGCCGGATCCGTGGCCGCCTCCGACTCCGCGACGGAGGCCGAGGTGGAGGTCGAGATCGATGCGGACGGGGTCGCGCTCGCCGGGGACCTCGCCCTGCCCGAGGGCGCCCGGGCGGTGGTGATGTTCGCGCACGGCTCCGGCAGCAGCCGGCACAGTCCGCGCAACCGCGCGGTGGCGGCCGACCTGAACCGGGCGGGCCTGGGCACCCTGCTCTTCGACCTGCTCACCCCGGCCGAGGAGGGCCACCGGGAGAACGTGTTCGCCATCGAGGTCCTCGCGCGGCGGCTGGCGGACGCCACGCGCTGGCTGCGGAGCCGCGAGTCCCTCCCGATCGGCTACTTCGGGGCCAGCACCGGGGCCGCGGCCGCGCTGTGGGCGGCCGCGGACACGGACTCCCACATCGGTGCGATCGTCTCCCGGGGCGGCCGGCCCGACCTCGCCGCCCCGCGGCTCGTCGGCGTACGGGCGCCCACCCTGCTCATCGTGGGGGGCCGCGACACCATGGTGCTCGACCTCAACCGGCAGGCGCAGCTGGAGCTGCGCCACTGCGAGAACCGGCTTCAGGTCGTCCCGGGCGCCACCCACCTCTTCGAGGAGCCGGGGACGCTGGACGAGGTCTCCGCCCTCGCCCGCGACTGGTTCGCCCGCCACCTGTCGTCGCCGTAGTCCGGCATGCGCCGGTCGGCGCTAGGAGATCCCGAAGAGGCGGGCGGCCTGGTAGTACGTCCACGCCGTGCTGTCGCAGGAGGACTTCCGCGCGCCCGAGTACCGGGCGCAGACCCTGCGCAGGTCGGCGTGGAAGGCCTCGTCCAGGCGGGGTTTCGCGGCCGCGAAGAGCCCGGCCGCGCGGTGGTTGCGGTAGCCGAAGTCGTGGCGTGCGCAGGCCATCCGGAAGGGGAAGCCGAAGGGGTTGTCCGGGGAGGAAGTGCAGTAGTCCGTCGACCAGTCGAAGCCGTACGCCGCCCAGGCGTCCCGGTGGTCCCGCGCGGCGGCCCAGGCCTGGTAGCTGACGGCGTCGCCCTGCGTCCAGCGGCTCAGGACCTGGGGTTTGTCGGCCGGCACCGCGGGGGCCGCGGAGGCGGCGGCGGCCGGAGCGAGGGCGAGCACCGCGGCCGCGGCCGCCGAGGCGAGGGCGGGTACGAGACGGCGGGTGGCGCGGCGGGTGTCACTGCGGTCGTCACGGCGGGTGGCGCGACGGGCGGCACGGCGGTGCATGGCGTTCCTCGGGACCGGGAGGCGGGACGGGTGAGGGGGGATCCGCGCGGGCGGATCCCCCCTCACCAACTCCCCCGGGCGCCGCCGGGTCACTGGGCCCTGACGGACTGCGGCTCGTTCGACCCGGGCACAGCTGGCCCTCAGGTATGAGGCCGGATGCTACCTGCGGCAGAGTTCGGATTCGTACTGGGGAGGGACGCGCGATGAGGGTGCCGCAGCCGAGACTTGGGGGCATGAATCGCCGCCGCCCGTTCGTCATCGTCGCCGCCAGCGTGGGTGTCCTCGCCACCGCGGCCTTCGCCCTTCCCAACCTTCCGCCCAACCCGGTGACCGACCTGGTCAACGACCAGGTGTTCAAGGAGAAGGGGCAGCGCTTCGCGACCGCCGCCGATGCGCCCACGCGCGCGGACCGGGCCCACCGGGCCTTCGTCCTGCCGTCCTGGATACCGAAGGACGCCACCGATGTCCGAATACGGGTGCGCACCACCGGCGAGTCCAAGCTGATCCGGTTCACGCTGGGGGCGACCCCGCTCGACGGCCCGCAGTGCACTGCGGGCACGCCGAAGCAGGTCGTCGGCCCCGACCTGGGGGCCAAGTGGTGGCCGCACCGCGACCTGCGTGCCGAAGAGCGGGCCGAGTGCCGGGACTTCCACCAGTACCAGGTCGTGGTGCGCGGCAAGCAGGTCTACGCCTGGACGGACGGCACCCCGTCCCCCGGCTCGAAGCCGCAGAACGGCACCCCGGTCGCGCACGGCTGACGGCGGGCGGGGCGGTCAACCGCGGGGGCGGCGGCGGTCATTCGTGGGTCAGGGCGGTCGCGGTGGCCCGGGCGAAGGCGTCCGGGTTGTCGAGCATGATGTTGTGTCCGCAGTCGGGGATGGCCACCACGGCCACGCCGGCCGCCTCCAGGGCCCCGGCTTCGGGGAGCGGGCCGTCCGCCTCGGGCAGCAGGAAGCTGCGCGGGATCTTCAGCTCCAGCAGCAGCTCCCGCATCGTGGGCGTGGTCCCCGCCGCGAGGTGAACGGCGCTGCGGTACAGGGCGGTCCGGTCCGCCAGCCGCATCGTGGCCCACCAGTGCGCGCCGACCCGGTCGCGTACCTCCGCCCAGCCGCCGGCCAGGAACTCCTCCTCCGTGTAGGAGGCGATGCCGCTGCTTCCGGCCGTGCCGGGGGAGCGGGGCTGCGGATCCAGATTGGCGTCGACGAGCACCAGCCGGGACACCAGGTCGGGGTGCCGGTCGGCGAGCACGATGGCCACCGCGCCGCCCATGCTGTGCGCGATCAGCTCGGCGCCCTCGACGCCGGCCGCGGTGAGGGCGGCGGCCAGCGTGTCGGCGTGCTCCTCAAGGGTGTAGCCGAACGCCTCGGGCCGGTCGCTGTGTCCGTGGCCCAGCAGGTCGACCAGCAGCGAACGCCGGCCCGCCAGCAGCGGATGGACCGCGCTCGCCGCGAAGTACGCGGGGGCGGTGGCCCCGAGCCCGTGCACGTACACGCGGGCCGGCTCCTCGCCCGGCAGTTCCACCCATCGGATCCGGTCACCTTCCGCGGTGACGGCGGCACTTCGCACGTTCGCTCCCCCTCGTCGTCGAGGGCACGAGGATAGCCAGTACCGCTGCGGCTACTCTCGATCAGGTGATCGAGTACGTGAACGAGCTCGGCGGCGGCGCACCGCGGACCGGCGCGATCCCCGGGCCGGGGGCCGTGGCGGTGTGGTCCCTGGACACCACGCTGGAGGTGGTCGGCGGCCTCCCCGTGGGGGCGGCCGGGGCCGTGCTGGACGGGGCCGAACGCGAGCGGGCCGGGAACCTGTTGCGGCCCGCCGACCGGCAGCGGTACCTCGCCTCGCACCTCGGGCTGCGCGTGCTGCTCGGCGGCTACCTGGGTCTGGCCCCGCGGGAGGTCGACCTGGTCCGGGAGGACTGCCCGTGCTGCGGCGGCCCGCACGGCCGCCCGGCCGTGGCGGGCGGCGGCGTCCACTTCTCCCTCTCGCACAGCGGGACCCTGGCCTACCTGGCCTTCGCCGCAGTGCCCGTGGGCGTCGACGTGGAGGAGCTGCCGGGCGCGACGGCGGTGGCCGACGTGCTGCCGCTCCTGCACCCGGCGGAGACGGCCGAACTCGGCGCCCTGCCCGCGCCGGACCGCCGGACCGCCCTCGCCCGCGTCTGGGCCCGCAAGGAGGCCTGCCTCAAGGCCGCCGGCACGGGCCTCGCCAACGGCCTGGCCGAACCGTACGTCGGCTCCGCCCCCACCCCGCCCCCCGTCCCGGGCTGGACCCTGACGGACCTCCCCGCCCCCGCCGGCTACGCGGCGGCCCTCGCCCTGCGGTCCTGATCGGGACCCCGGGCCCGCCGCTCAGCCCGTCCGCGGCGTCGGCAGGCGGCGGGCGCGGGCCTCGGCCAGGGGGATCAGGGCCGGCCAGAGGGCGGACAGCCACTCGGTGGCCGACGCGGCCGCCGGGAGGCCCGGCGGGAGGGAGTCGTGCAGGGCGGCCGTCTCCGGTTCGACGGCACGGTGGTGCGTCAGGATCGCCGGCTCGCCGGGGCCGGGCGTGGCCACCGCAACGCTGCGCAGGAACATCGCGTTGGCCGCCAGCAGCCACACCGCCCCGCCGGCCGGCCGTGCCCCCGACGCGCCGGCGGAGCCCTCCGCGAGCGCCCAGGGGTCCGGCGCCAGGTACCGCACCTCCCCCACCCGCGTGAACCGCGCCGCGGCCGCGCACATGTCGCACGGCTCCTGCGTGCTCCACAGCACCGCGGAGCCGAGGTCCCAGCCGGTCCGGGCCGCGCCGAGGGCGTTCATCTCGGCGTGGGCCAGCGGTGTACCGCGCAGGGGGCCGCCGCCGGGTGCCGCCGGGCCCTCCTCGTACGCCTCGTTGCGCCCCTCGCACAGCACCGTGCCCGCCGCGTCCGTGAGCACCGCCCCGACGGCCAGGCCGCCCGCGGCCAGTGCCCGGTAGGCGAGGTTCAGGGAGCGGCGCACCGCCTCGGGTGCCGCCCGCCACGCCACGCCGAAATCCGCCTCACGATCCGTCATCCCGGCATTATCGTGGCCGCCATGGACATCCGCCGGGCCCGTACCGCGGCCGAGATCGCAGCCGCCGAGAGCCTCTTCGACGGGCCCGTCCGCGAGGACTGGTCCGCCCGTTTCCTGGCCGCCCCGGGCCACTTGATGCTCATCGCCTACGTCGACGGCGTGCCGGCCGGGATGGCCACCGGCGTCGAGATGAGCCACCCCGACAAGGGCACCGAGATGTGCCTGTACGAGCTCTCGGTGGACGAGGGGTACCGCCGGCGCGGGATCGGCCGCGCGCTGGCCCTGGCGCTGGCCGGCGAGGCGGAGGCGCGGGGCTGCTACGGCATGTGGGTCGGGGTCGACGCCGACAACGAGGCGGCGCTGGCCACGTACGCTTCCGCCGGCGCGCGGGACGAGGGCCTCTTCGCCATGCGGGGCTGGCCGATCGCCCCGTAGCCGCCGGAGGTGGCCCCCTGCGGCGGCGTGTCGTGGGGCCAGTCGGCGCACCCTCCGCGCGGGGGTGGCGGCGGTCGCCGAGCATCGGGCGCATGACCGCATTGACCGCGCTGCTCCCCGCCGCCGCCCTCCTCGCCACGGCCGTCGCCCTGCCTCCGCTCCCCGACGCCGAATCCCCCACCGCCCCCTACGTCGTCGTGCTCAAGGACACCGGCTCCCGAGCCCCGACCCGCGCCCTGGCCTCCGAGGCGGCGGATGCCGGGGACGAGGTCCGGGCCGTCTACGACGCCGCCCTGAACGGGTTCGCCGTCCGTACCACCGCCGCCCGCGCCGCCGTCCTCGCCGCCGATCCCCGGGTGGCCTCCGTGGAGCCGGACGCTCCGTTCCGCATCTCCGACACGCAGCCGCAGGCGCCCTGGCCGCTGGACCGGATCGACCAGCGCGAGCTCCCGCTCGACGGCTCGTACACGTACGCCACCAAGGCCCAGGGGGTCACCGTCTACGTCCTGGACACCGGGATCAACCTCCGCCACCGGGAGTTCGGCGGCCGCGCCCGCACCGGCTACAACGCCGTGTGGCTGGAGACCTCCGGCGACTGCAACGGCCACGGCACGCACGTCGCGGCGACCGTCGGCGGGGAGACGTACGGCGTCGCGAAGGGGGTCTCCCTCGTCGCCGTGAAGGTGGCCGACTGCGCCGGCGACGGCAGCCTGTCGGACATGGTCGGCGGTCTCGACTGGATGGTGAAGGACGCCGCCAAGGCCCCCGGCACCCCCGCCGTGGCGAACATGAGCATGGGCGGCAGCCGCAGCCGCGCCCTCGAAGCGGCGGTGGCCCGGGCCGTCGCCGCCGGGATCACCGTCACCGTGGCCGCCGGCAACGACGGCAAGGACGCCTGCACGGTGTCCCCGGCCGTCGTCCCCCAGGCCGTCACGGTCGGCGCGACCGACGCCGCGGACCGCCTGGCGAAGTTCTCCAACCACGGCCGCTGTGTGGACCTTTCGGCTCCGGGCGTCGGCGTCGTCTCGGCGTGGAGGGGCTCCCGTACCGCCCTCGCCCGGTCCTCCGGCACCTCCATGGCCTCCCCGCACGTGGCGGGCGCCGCCGCGCTGCTCCTGGCGGGCGGCACGGTGAAGACCCCGGCCCAGGTGGCCGAGGCGCTGGTGCGGGGCTCCGTGACCGGCCGCATCACCGCGCTCCCGGCCGGCACGCCCAACCTCCTGCTGAACCTGCCCGCCGGCGACTGAACCCGGCCACCGACCAGTCGGTATCCGATGGGCCGTCAGGCAGTCATCAGACTCCCCCTGATGGCCCATCAATTTCTGTGTGCTTCGGGCGAAAACAAGTCATTGACTTCTCATCACGGCGACGCGTCAATGTCGGCCACCGCACCGGCTCGACCTCCCCACACAGCGGGTGGGGGGAGGGGTTCGTCTGACGAAGGAGTCGCGACCCAGTGAGTACAACGTTCCGACGAAGAGTTCTGGCCGGGGCGGGCGCGTTGTCCCTGGCCCTGACCGGTGGCGTCGTGGGTCTGGCGGGGACGGCGCAGGCCGCGACCAAGACCACCCCGGTCTTCATGAAGTGCGTCGCCCCGGCGCCGCAGCCGGGCGCCAACGGCAATCAGGACTACACGATCACCCTCCCGGACGGCGCCAAGGCCGGCCAGAGCGTGCCGATCACGATCGACCCGGGCGAGACCCCGGTCATCCCGATGTTCACGATCGACACCGTCAACACGATCAAGGCCAAGCTGTTCGTCGGCGGCGTCGCGCAGACCGTGACCAGCCCGGCCGTGCCGAGCCACCAGGAAGCGAACAAGAAGTCGGATCCGCCGGCGTTCAGCGGGACCATCACCATCCCCGACGGCACCGAGGGGACCACGGTCCAGATCACGATCGACCAGGTCATCACGGACGCCGACCTGGGCGGCACGATCTACACCACGACCTGTACGCCGGACCCGCGCCCCAGCGGCTCCGTCGGCTCGGTCGCCGTCGAGGCCCTGCCCAAGGACCCGGTCACCACGAAGCTGACGCCCAACAGCGGCAAGGCGGGCACCCCCGTCGTCGCCACCGGCACCAACTTCCCGGCCGGTCCGGTCACCTGTTCCGCCCTGCTCGCGGGTGCGGCGACCGGTGAAACCGGCACCGGCTCCGCGGACGCCGCGGGCGTGGCCACCTGCAACATCACGGTCAACAAGAAGGCCGACGAGATCAAGATCAACGGATCGACCGGGGCCGGCAAGGGCTTCGTCTTCATCGAGGACCAGCCCGGCGTCGCGAACCCGGTCGACGTCGAGGTGCTGCCCGGCCCGCTGGCCCTCGGCCCGAAGGACGGCCAGCCGGCCGTCAGCTTCGGCGCGGTCACCATCAACGGCAAGGCCCAGTCGGTGTTCGGCGTGTTCAACGCGGCCACCGTCCAGGACTTCCGCGGCGGCACGCTGGGCTGGGACGTGACGGCGACCCGTACGCCGTTCCTGAACCAGGCCACCGGCCACCAGATGGCCAAGGCGCAGCTCGGCATCCAGCCGTCCTGCACCGTGACCAACCCGGACAGCCCGAGCACCTGCACCGCCGGTGCGCCCGGTGCGATCACGGCCACCCCGATGAAGGTCGCCTCCCAGGCGGCCGGCGGGGAGGACCTGACCGGTGGTGAGTTCGCCGTCGGCGGCGCGGGGATGATCCAGCTCCCGCCGTTCATGTTCGCCGACACCTACCAGTCGGTCGTGACCTTCTCGATCGCCTGATCCGTCCGGCCCGGTTCCAGGGTGGTGGGGGGGGGGGGGGCCCCCCCACCACTTACACCGGCGCCCCCCCCCCCCGGCGGGCCCCCCGCGAGGCAACAACGCCGAGGATGCACGCGCCGCACCCCCCGGCGCG
>NZ_JBHUSC010000017.1:118613-123949 GCF_042673805.1 Streptomyces sp. NPDC057010
CCCCGCATCATGTCCCCCCCCCCCCCCCCGCGGGTGGGCACCTCCCCCCGCCCCCGCCCCGCCCGCCCCGGTGCCCGGGGGGGCGGCGCCGGGGCCCCCCCACCACCTTTTCCCACTGCGCCCTCCCGCCGTGTCCGCCCCGAGTGGAGAAACCGCCCATGCGTATCCGCACCCCGCTCCACGGTCTGCTCCTCGGCCTCGCCGGCCTGCTGGGGCTGCTGCTCCCGGCCGCCACCGCGACGGCGGCGGACAACGGCACCTGGGGGGTCTTCCCCACGCCCCCGGCCGGTGCGCCGATGACCGACCGCGCGTACTTCTTCCACCAGGGCGCGGCCGGGACGACCGTCAGCGACAGCGCGACGATCCTGAACTCCTCCGACAAGGACCTCACGTTCCAGGTCTTCGCGACCGACGCGATGAACACCCCGGCGGGCGGCGCCTTCGCCCTGCTTCCGGTGGAGACCAAGCCCGTGGACGTCGGCACCTGGATCACGCTGCCGCCGGAGACCGCGACGACCGTCACCGTCCCCGCCAAGGGCCGCAAGGACATCCCGTTCACCGTGAAGGTCCCCGCGGACGCCACGCCCGGTGACCACGTCGGCGGAATCGTCGCCCTCAACACCGCCGTGGAGGGCGTGCAGCAGGAGGGCAAGGTCCAGGTCGGGGTGAAGCGCTCCGTGGGCGCCCGGCTCTACTTCCGGGTTCCGGGGCCGGTGACTCCGGGGCTGAGCGTGGAGGACGTCCGGGTGAGCCGGTCGGCGCCGCTGCTGCCCTGGGTCAAGGACGCCCGCGCCACCATCTCGTACGCCCTGGTCAACCGGGGCAACGTGGTCGTCGAACCGAAGGTGACGGTGTCCGCGCAGGGGCTGTTCGGGCGCCGGGTGCTGGACCGGCCGGCGCGCGAGCTGAAGCTGGTGCTGCTGCCCGGCCAGCGGATCGAGCTGACCGAACCGTGGCCGGACGCCCCCCAGTCGGACCGGGTGACCGTGAAGATCACGGCCGGGGCCGCGGCCCACCCCGATCTCGTCTCCGTGTCCGAGACTGACTTCATCGCCGTGCCGTGGCCCGCCGTGGGCGTACTCCTGGTCGCGGCCGGGGCCGGCACCGCACTCCTCGTGCTGCGGCGCCGGCGCCGCCGCGCGGGCCCGGAGCGGGCGGAATCCGCACCGGACTTGGCCGAAGCGCGCTGACCGGCGGGAAAACGGGCTCGCCCCCGCGTGAGGGTTGCGGGGGCGAGCGGTCCTACGGGCGTGCGGGCGATCAGTGGTTGCGGGGGAAGCCCAGGTCCACGCCGGCCGGGGCGTCCGCGGGGTCCGGCCAGCGGGTCGTGACGACCTTGCCGCGGGTGTAGAAGTGGATGCCGTCGTTGCCGTAGATGTGGAGGTCGCCGAAGAGCGAGTCCTTCCAGCCGCCGAAGGAGTGGTAGCCCACCGGCACCGGGATCGGCACGTTGACGCCGACCATGCCCGCCTGGATCTCCAGCTGGAAGCGGCGGGCGGCGCCGCCGTCGCGGGTGAAGATCGCGGTGCCGTTGCCGAACGGCGAGGCGTTGATGAGGGCCACGCCCTCCTCGTAGGTCTCGGTGCGCAGCACGCACAGGACCGGGCCGAAGATCTCGTCGCGGTAGGCGTCGGAGTCGGTCTTCACGTTGTCGAGGAGCGAGAGGCCGATCCAGTGGCCGTTCTCGAAGCCGTCCACCGTGTAGCCGGTGCCGTCGAGGACCACGTCGGCGCCCTGGTCGGCCGCGCCCTTCACGTACGAGGCGACCTTGTCGCGGTGGGCGGCCGTGATCAGCGGGCCCATCTCGGAGGTCGGGTCGTTGCCGGGGCCGATCTTGATCTTCTCGGCGCGCTCGCGGATCTTCTCGACCAGCTCGTCGGCGATGGAGCCGACCGCGACGACCGCGGAGATGGCCATGCAGCGCTCGCCCGCCGAACCGTAGGCGGCGGAGACGGCCGCGTCGGCGGCCGCGTCCAGGTCGGCGTCCGGCAGCACCAGCATGTGGTTCTTGGCGCCGCCCAGCGCCTGGACGCGCTTGCCGTTGGCGGAGGCGGTGGTGTGGATGTGGCGGGCGATCGGGGTCGAGCCGACGAAGGAGACGGCCGCCACGTCGGGGTGGGACAGCAGCGCGTCGACGGCGACCTTGTCACCGTGGACGACGTTCAGCACGCCCGCCGGCAGACCGGCCTCGGTGGCCAGCTCGGCCAGCTTCACGGACGCGGAGGGGTCCTTCTCGCTCGGCTTGAGGATGAAGGTGTTTCCGCAGGCCACGGCCAGCGGGAACATCCACATCGGCACCATCGCCGGGAAGTTGAAGGGGGTGATGCCCGCGACCACGCCGATGGGCTGGCGGATGGCGGCGACGTCCACGCGGTTGGAGACGGAGGTTGACAGCTCGCCCTTGAGCTGCGTGGTGATCCCACAGGCCAGCTCGACGATCTCCAGGCCGCGCGCGACCTCGCCCAGGGCGTCCGAGTGGACCTTGCCGTGCTCGGCGGTGATCAGCTCGGCGATGGCGTCGCGGTTGGCGTCCAGCAGGGCGCGGTAGGCGAACAGCACCTTGGTGCGGGCGGCCAGCGAGGACTGGCCCCAGGTCTCGAAGGCCTCCTTCGCGACCTGTACCGCCGCGTCGACCTCTTCGGCCGAGGCGAGCGCGACCTGGGTGGTGACCTCGCCGGTGGCCGGGTCGGTGACCGGGCCGTAGTTGCCCGACGCGCCCTCGACGGTCTTGCCACCGATCCAGTGGTTGACGGTCTTCATGCCTTGCTCCTTCACAGATGGCGACGTCGCTGAGCGGCTTGCCGGTCGTACTCTTCACGGGCCAGGGCCGCCGCCTTGCGGGTCGCGGTCTCGGCCACAGGAACATCCCACCACGCCTGCGCCGGGGGCGGGCCCGACACAGTGTCGGGCGTTCGGGTCTGTACGTAGACACATGTGGGACGCGTCGCCGAGCGGGCCTCGGCCAGGGCTTCGCGCAGGTCACGTACGGTGCGGGCGCGGATGACGGCCATTCCGAGGGAGGCCGCGTTGGCCGCGAGGTCCACCGGAAGGGGGTCGCCGGTGTACGAGGCGTCGGACGCCCGGAAGCGGTAGGCGGTGCCGAATCCCTCGGCGCCCACCGCCCCCGAGAGGCCGCCGATGGAGGCGTACCCCCGGTTGTCGAGGATCACCACCTTGATCGGGACGCGCTCCTGGACAGCCGTGACGATCTCGGTCGGGTTCATCAGGTAGGTCCCGTCGCCGACCAGCGCCCAGACCGGGCGGCCCGGGGCGGCGAGGGCGACCCCGATCGCGGCCGGGATCTCGTAGCCCATGCAGGAGTAGCCGTACTCCAGGTGGTACTGGTCCGCCGACCGGGCCCGCCACAGTTTGTGCAGGTCGCCGGGGAGGGAACCGGCCGCGTTGACGAGGATGTCGGTGCCGTCGACCAGGGCGTCGAGCAGCCCGAGGACCTGGACCTGGGTGGGCGGGGCGTCCTCGTCCTCCTCCGGGACGGCGTAGGCCTCCTCGACGCGGGCCTCCCAGCTCGCCCGCCGGGCCGCGTGCGCCGTCCCGTACCCGGCGTCCACGTGGTACCCGGCGACCGCCTGCCGCAGCTCGTCGAGGCCCTCGCGGGCATCGGCGACGAGGGGCAGGGCGGCGAGCTTGTGGGCGTCGTACGGGTCCAGGTTGAGGCCGATGAACCGGACGACGGGGTTCTGGAAGAGGGTCGCGGAGGCGGTGGTGAAGTCGGTCAGCCGGGTCCCGGCGGCGATGACGAGGTCGGCCTCCCCGGCGGCCGCGTCGGCGGCGCCGGTCCCGGTGTGGCCGATCCCGCCCAGGTCGGCGGGGTGACCGTACGGCAGGACGCCCTTGCCCGCCTGGGTGACGGCGACCGGGATCCCGGTGGCCTCCGCGAAGGCGGCGAGGGCCGCCCGAGCCTCGCTGTGCCGGATCCCGCCGCCCGCGACGATGAGGGGCCGCGCGGAGCCCCGTACGGCCTGGGCGGCCCGGGCCAGCTCGTGGCGGTCGGGCCGGGGCCGGCGCACCCCCCACACCCGCTCGGCGAAGAACTCCTCGGGCCAGTCGTACGCCTCCGCCTGGACGTCCTGGGGCAGCGCGAGGGTGACGGCCCCGGTCTGGACGGGGTCGGTGAGCACCCGGACGGCCTGGAGGGCCGCCGGGACGAGGGCCTCGGGCCGGGTGATCCGGTCGAAGTGGCGGGAGACGGGCCGCAGGGCGTCGTTGACGGAGAGGTCGCCTGCATAGGGGACTTCCAGCTGCTGGAGCACGGGGTCGGCGGGGCGGGTGGCGAAGGTGTCCCCGGGGAGCAGGAGCACCGGGATCCGGTTGATCGTGGCGCCGGCCGCGCCGGTGACGAGGTTGGTGGCGCCGGGCCCGATGGAGGTGGTCACGGCGTGCGCGGAGAGCCGCCCGCTCTGCCGGGCGTAGCCGACGGCGGCGTGCACCATGGCCTGCTCGTTGCGCCCCTGGAGGAACGGCATGGCCACGGGGCCGGCCTCGAGCAGCGCCTGCCCGATGCCCGCCACGTTCCCGTGCCCGAAGATCCCCCAGGTGGCGGCGATCAGGCGGTGCCGGCGGCCGTCGCGCTCGGTGTACTGGCGGGAGAGGAAGCGGACGAGGGCCTGGGCGACGGTGAGCCTCACTGGTGGTCCTCCGCTCGGGGGAAGGGCAGCCGGGGGTCGATGTCCTGCCCGTCCCAGCTGCCGCGGATCCAGGCGTGGTCGGGGTGGTCCCGGATCAGCCACTCCCGGGGCTCGCCGGGCGGCCCGGCCATCACGTTCAGGTAGTACATGTCGTGCCCGGGGGCGGCGATGGACGGCCCGTGCCAGCCGTCGGGGATGAGCACGGCGTCGCCGGTCCGCACCTCGGTGAGGATGTCGGTCTTCCCCGCCGGGGACGGAGTGACGCGCTGGTATCCGACGCCCGGGGTGTCCCCGTGGGGGGCGATCTCGAAGTAGTAGATCTCCTCCAGGCGGGACTCCTCGCCGGGGGCGTGGGTGTCGTGCTTGTGGGGCGGGTACGAGGACCAGTTCCCGCCGGGGGTGAGCACCTCGACGGCGATGAGCCGGTCGCAGACGAAGGTGTGTGCGGCGCCGAAGTTGTTGACCTGCCGTGAGCAGTTGCCCGCGCCGCGCAACTCCACGGGCACGTCTGCGGCGGGCCCGTACCGCGCGGGCAGCCGGTTGTCGCACCGGGCCCCCGCGAGGGCGAACCGCCCTCCCCGCTCGGAGGTGACCTCCGCCCACCCGTCCCGGGGCAGGTAGACGAAGTCGGTGACGGCCTCGAACACCCCCTTCCGCCCCCGCAGTTCGAACAGTTGCGACCGGCTGCCG
>NZ_JBHUSC010000018.1:0-119554 GCF_042673805.1 Streptomyces sp. NPDC057010
GATTTGCCCCGCCCGACGCCGCCGGAACGGCGCTCCGCGCGCCCTCTCCGCCAGGTGGCGCGGCGGCCGGGTTGCCGCGCAGCGGCAATTCCGCGCCCGCCACACCATCCAGCCCCGCCGGCGCTCGAGGCACGGGGCCCGGGGCGGAGCCCCGATCGGTAGCCCGCACCGAACCACCAGGCCCCGCCACATCCAGCCCCGCCGGCGTTTGAGGCGCGGGGCCCGGGGCGGGGCCCCGGTGTCCCGGCTCCGCATCACCCGGCACGCCAGGCTCCGCGCAGCGGACCTGGCAGGGGCCCGAGAGCGGGAGCACGATCCATTCCGACTCCCCGCACCGGTGTGCGTAGGACTCCCCCGGAGCGAGGTCGAGGACGACCAGCCTCGTCCACTCCATCCCCCACTCAGCAACCACCGGCACGGCCGAGCACCTCCTCCACCTCGTCCGGGAACGGCATCGCCGACGAGCACGCCAGCCGCGAAGCCACGATCGCCCCGGCCGCGTTGGCGAACCGCATCACCCGCTCCAGCCCCCACCCCGCGAGCAGCCCGTGGCACAGCGCGCCGCCGAACGCGTCCCCGGCCCCCAGCCCGTTCACCACCTCCACCGGCACCGGCGGCACCTCCGCCACCGTCCCGTCGCGGTGCACCGCCAGCACGCCCTCCGGCCCCCGCTTGACCACCGCCAGCTCCACGCCGGCGGCGAGCAGCGCCCTCGCCGCCGCGTACGGCTCGGCCGCCCCCGTGGCGATCTCGCACTCCTCGAGGTTGCCGACGGCCACCGTCGCCCCGGCTAGCGCCCGCTCGTAGTACGGCCCGGGTTTCTCCCGCCACAGCATGGGCCGCCAGTCCAGGTCGAACACGGTCGTCCCGGAGCGGCCCCGGGCCTCCAGCGCCGCCAGTGTGGCCGCCCGCGAGGGCTCCTCGCTCAGGCCGGTCCCCGTCATCCAGAACACCCGCGCGTCGCGTACCGCCGCCAGGTCCAGTTCCTCCGCCGCGATCTCCAGGTCGGGAGCCTTCGGCAGCCGGTAGAAGTACAGCGGGAAGCGGTCGGGCGGGAAGATCTCGCAGAAGGTGATCGGGGTGGGGAAGTCCGCGACCTCGGCCACCCACCGGTCGTCCACCCCGAACCCCCGCAGCTCCGCCCGCAGATACGCCCCGAAGGGGTCCGCCCCGGTACGGGTGATCATCGCCACGCGCCGCCCCAGCCGGGCTGCGGCGACGGCCACGTTGGCCGGGGAGCCGCCCAGGAACCTGCCGAAGGTGTCCGCGTCCGCCAGTGCTACGCCCGTCGTCAACGGGTAGAGATCCACCCCGATCCGTCCCATCGTGATCAGGTCGAACGCGAACGGATCGCCGGTGCCTGTGCCGGTCACAGTCGGACCTCCCATTTCGTCTCGCACCCTAAGGTGGCCGCCATGACGTCCTCCCCGCCCGCGTTGACCCGTATCCGCATCGGATCGGCTCCGGACTCCTGGGGTGTCTGGTTCCCCGACGACCCCCGGCAGACCCCTTGGGAGCGGTTCCTCGACGAGGTCGCCGACGCGGGATACGAGTGGATCGAGCTCGGCCCCTACGGGTATCTGCCCACGGATCCCGCCCGACTCGCCGAGGAAACCGCCAAACGCGGACTGCGGGTCTCGGCCGGAACCGTCTTCACGGGACTCCATCACGGGCCCGCCGTGTGGGAGGACACCTGGGAGCACGTGTCGCGGATCGCGGCGCTCACCGAGGCCATGGGGGCTGCGCATCTCGTGGTCATCCCCTCCTTCTGGCGGGACGACAAGACCGGAGAGGTGCTGGAGGACCGCACCCTCACCCCCGGCCAGTGGCGGGAACTGGCCGCCCAGACCGAGCGGCTGGGCCGTGAGGTGCGGGACCGGTACGGGTTGCGGATCGTGGTCCACCCGCATGCCGACACGCACATCGACACCCCTGAGAACGTGGCCCGCTTCCTGGACGCCACCGACCCCGGCCTCGTCTCGCTGTGCCTGGACACCGGGCACTACGCGTACTGCGGCGGCGACAGCGTCCAGGCGATCGAGACCTTCGCCGAGCGCATCGGGTACCTCCACCTCAAGCAGGTGGATCCGCGGATCCTCGCCGAAGTCGTCGCCGGGCAGGTGCCCTTCGGCCCGGCCGTGGCCCGCGGGGTGATGTGCGAACCGCCCTCGGGGGTGCCCGCCCTGGAACCGGTGCTGGCGGCGGCCCAGCGGCTCGGCGTGGACCTGTTCGCCATCGTGGAGCAGGACATGTACCCCTGCGAGCCGGACCGGCCGCTGCCGATCGCCCGCCGCACCCGTGACTACCTGCGCTCCTGCGGCGCCCGCTGACTCCCCGGGAGGGATACGACATGAGCACGCTCGCCATCGCCGTGATCGGCACCGGGAAGATGGGAACGGACCACGTCCGCCGGATCGGCCGGACCGTCGGCGGGGCCCGGGTCGTGGCCGTGGCCGACCCGGACGGGGACCGGGTCAAGGAGGTCGCCGCCGGCCTCCACGGGGCCGGCGCGTACACCGACCCGGCGGCCGCGATAGCCGCGCCCGGAGTGCAGGCCGTGCTCATCGCCTCCCCCGGGCCCGCCCACGAGGAGGCGATCGGGCACGCGCTGGCGCGGGAGCTGCCGGTGCTGTGCGAGAAGCCGCTCACCCCGGACCCGGAGGGAGCCCTGCGGATCATGGAGGCCGAGCGGCGGCTGGGACGGCGGCTGGTCCAGGTGGGGTTCATGCGCCGGTACGACGCCGAGTACGAGCGCCTCAAGGAGTTGCTGGACGCGGGCGGGATCGGGCGGCCGCTCTTCCTGCACTGCCGGCACCGCAACGCCTCCTCGCCGTCCTTCTTCACCAGCGACATGCTGATCAGCGACTCGGTGGTGCACGAAGTGGACGCGGCCCGCTGGCTGCTGGGGCAGGAGGTCACGGCCGTCACGGTGCTCTCCCCGGCCTCCACGGCAGCCGCCCCCGAGGGGCTGCGCGATCCCCGGCTGGTGCTGCTGGAGACCTCCGGCGGGGCCGTCGTCGACGTGGAGATCTTCGTGAACTGCGGTTTCGGCTACCAGGTGCAGTGTGAGGCGGTCGGCGAGTCGGGCAGCGCCCGGATCGGTGACGGCCACGCGATGGTGGTGCAGTCGGGGGGCCGCTGGGGCGGTGCGATCGACCAGGACTTCACGGTGCGCTTCGCCGACGCCTACGACCGGCAGCTGCGCAGCTGGGTGGCCGCGGCGGCGCGGGGCCGGGTGGCGGGCCCGGACGCGTGGGACGGCTACGCCGCGGCCGCCGTGTCCGAGGCGGGCCTGGCGGCCGCGCGCAGCGGCGTACGGACCCTGGTGGAGCTGGCGGAGAAGCCGGCCCTGTACCGCTGATCCTCCCCGGCGTTCCGTTTCCCCCCGTGCGACCCCTGTGCCACGTCTGTCACAGGGGTCGCCCTTGTGTCACGCATGTCCGCATTACACGGGTCTTCCGTCACAGGCGGTCGACAGCCCCTCCCCTGCGCTCACCCGGCCTCGTTCCCCCGGGCAGAACCCCGAGTGATCGTCAGTGTCCGCGCGCCGGCTCCCCCGACGGCCTCCCGGCCGGCCCCGCGGCGTGGACAAGGAGGTGTCGTCATGAGCGACCGACAGCTGTGGTCGTACAAGGAGATCGCTGCCCACATCCGGGTCCAGCCGGACACCGTGCGCTCCTACCGCAAGCACGGGCTGCTCCCTCCACCCGATCATGTGGAGGGCGGCAAGCCCTATTGGTATGCCGACACCGTCCGCGCCTGGGTGGCGCGCCGGCCCGGCAACCGGGGCCGCCGCGAAGAC
Organism: Streptomyces sp. NPDC057010; assembly: GCF_042673805.1. Taxonomy (NCBI): domain Bacteria; kingdom Bacillati; phylum Actinomycetota; class Actinomycetes; order Kitasatosporales; family Streptomycetaceae; genus Streptomyces; species Streptomyces sp. NPDC057010. Next base: position 3,803 of record NZ_JBHUSC010000018.1, read on the forward strand.
TGACCCCCCGGCTCCCCCACCCCCGGGACGGGACCGGCCGGCCCCGTCCCCAGCGGCCTACCGGGCCCTACCGGGCCCCTGCCGGGACCGGTTCCCGGTGCTCCGCCTCCGCCGGCGGCTGCGGCGACTCGCCCTCGCTGAGGCCGATCCGCTCGTGCAGGCGGCGCAGCGGGCCCGGTGCCCACCAGGTGGCCTTGCCGGTCAGCTTCATGACCGCCGGGACCAGGAGGCTGCGGACGACCATGGCGTCCATCAGCACCGCCAGCGCGATCCCGAGGCCCAGCATCTTGGTGTTGGTCACCCGCGAGGTACCGATGGCCACCATCACCACCGCCAGGATCACGGCCGCCGCGGTGATCAGTCCGCCGGTGCGGGCCAGACCGGCGCGCACGGCGCCTTCGTGGTCCCCGGTCCGGTCGTACTCCTCCTTGATGCGGGATATGAGGAACACCCCGTAGTCCATGGACAGTCCGAAGGCGATGCAGAACATCAGCACGGGCAGCGTGGTCTCGATGTCCCCGGTGGAGGTGAAGGAGAGCAGTTCGGAGAGGTGCCCTTCCTGGAAGACCCACACCACCGCCCCGAACATCGCGGTCAGGCTCAGCGCGTTGAGCAGCACCGCCTGGAGCGGTATCAGCAGGCTCCCGGTGAGCAGGAACACCAGCAGCAGCGTGGCCAGCACCACCAGGGCCAGCGCGGCGGGCAGCGCGTCCGCGATGGCCTTCTGGGTGTCGACCAGCCTCGCCGCCTGTCCTGCCACGGAGGTATTGAAACCGGCATCGACCTTCCGCACCGCGCCGACCAGATCCTGGGCCTGCCGGCCCACCGCCTCGCCTTCGGCGGTGATCGAGAAGTACGCGGAGCGCGCCCCGGCGCCGGTGCTCACCGGGCCGTCGATGCGGACCACCCCCGGCAGCGCGGCCACCCGGTCCCGGTAGGAGGCGAGCTCGGCGGGGCCGGCCGCTCCCTCGGCGAGCACGGTGAGCCCGCCGCCGGGGCTGCCCGGGAAGGCGTCCCGGATGTGCTGCTGGACCACATGCGACTCGGCGGACTCGGGTAGCTGCCGGTCGTCCACGGTGCCGAACTTCACGCCGAGGAAGGGGAGTCCGAGGAGGAGCAGTCCGGCTGTGGTGGCCGCCGCGAACACCGGTGCCCGGCGCATCACCAGTGCGGCCGCCCGGCCCCAGCCCCGCCCCGGCTCCGCCGTGCCGGCAGGAGCGGCACCGGGCGCGGATCGCCGCTGCCACAGCCGCCGCAGGTCCAGGGAGTTGACCCGCTCGCCGAGCAGCACGAGGGCCGCCGGCAGCAGGATCAGCGCGGCCGCCGCCGCGAGCAGGACCACCGCGACTCCGGCGTAGGCGAAGGAGCGGAGGAAGGACATCGGGAAGAAGGCCATCGCCGAGAGGGCGACCGCGACGGTCAGCGCCGAGAACAGCACGGTGCGCCCGGCGGTGCGCAGGGTGGCCCCGACGGCGCCGGCCGGGTCCCGGCCGGCCGCGAGCTCCTCGCGGAACCTGCGGACGATGAACAGCGCGTAGTCGATGGCGAGTCCGAGGCCGAGCGCGGTGGTCAGGTTCTGCGCGAAGACGGAGACCTCGGTGAACTCGGTGAGTCCGCGCAGCACCGCGTTGGTGCCGAGGATGGCCACGATGCCCACGCCGAGCGGCAGCAGGGCCGCGACGGCGCTTCCGAAGACGAGGACGAGCAGGACGAGGGTGACCGGCAGGGCGATCAGCTCGGCGCGCAGCAGATCCTCCTGGATGGTCGTGGTCACCTCGTGCTGGACCGCGACCGGTCCGCCGAGGGAGACCCGCACCGGCCCGTGGTCGCCCCGGTAGCGGGGGGCGATCCGCTCCAGCACCTCGGTGGCCGCCTTCTGGTCGCCCGGCACCCTGGCGGCTATCAGGGCCTGCCGGCCGTCCTCGGAGCGCAGCGCGGGCAGGTGCGTGCGCCAGTACGAGCCGACGCCGACGACCCCTTCTTCGGTGGCGAGCTGCGCGGTGAGCCGCTCCGCCTCGGCGGCGACGGCGGGATCGTCCACCCCGGCGGCCCCGACGCCCTCCGCGGCATCGACGAGCAGCAGCAGGTTGGGCTGGGAGGCGGGGAACTCGCGTTCCAGGGCCGCGGCGGCGTAGGTGGACTGGGCGTCCGGGTCCTCCCAGCCGCCACTGCTCATCCGCTCGGCGACGCCGCCGCCCGCGAACACGGCCAGCGCCGTGACCACGAGCGCGAGCAGCAGCGAGAGCCGCGGCCGGGCCGTGACGAACCGGGTCCACCTGCCGCCCTTCCCGGGCCGCTCTCCCCCGGACGACGGTGGATTTTTGACTTCGGACATGACTCGGTGTCCCCTTCACCGTGATTGCCAGGCCGAATAGACTGGCAAACACGAGCAGTCGCTCGCGTTCCCTCAGAATGCGAGCGATCTCTCGCGTTTGTCAATCACCCACGGGAAGCAAGGGATTGGACATGCCGGGGACCGCCAAGGACAAATCCGCCGGAACAGGTGAAAACGGTGACACCGCCGCGGCCGCCCCGCGCCGCCGCCAGGCCCGCGGCGAGCGCCGGATCAGCCAGCTCCTGGCAGCCGCCGCCGGGGTGTTCTGCCGTACCGGCTACGCCGCCGCCAGCACGAACGCCATCGCGCGCGAGGCCGGCGTATCGCCGGGCACGCTCTACCAGTTCTTCCCGAACAAGGAGGCCATCGCGATGGAGCTCGGCGGCCAGCTGCTCCACCGCGCCCAGGAGACGCACGGGCAGGCGTTCCTGCCCGAGAACCTGTGCCGCCCGCTGCCCGAGCTGCTGGACGCCGTCCTGGACCCGCTGATCGCCTTCAACTGCGAGAACCCGGCCTTCTGGGCCCTCATGCACGGTTCCGGCATCCCCGGCATCGACCGGGAGCACGAGGAGCTGCACTCCACCATGCTCGGGCGGGTCGAGGGCGCCCTGCGCACCCTCACCCCCGGGGCCACGCCAGCCGAGCTCGCCCACAGCTCGAACATGATCCTGGGCATCTTCAAGGCGTCCCTGGACCTGATCCTGGCCCACGAGGGAGCCGAACGCGAGGCGTACATCGCGGAGCTGAAGACCGTCCTGCTGCGCTACGTGGAGCCGATGGTCACCACGACTCCTCCCCGCTGACCCGCCGCGGACGCCCGCGCTCCACCCCCGCCTCCACCCCCGTTCGCGCACCCGCCCGCAGCCGCAGCCCCACCAGCGGGAACACCAGCACGGACAGCATCCCGGCGCCCACCAGCGCCGCCGCCTCCCCGGGCTCCACCATCCCGTCCTCCACCCCCAGCGTGGTGATCGCCACCACCAGCGGCAGCGCGGTGGACCCGAAGAGCACGAGCGCCGATCGGTCGCGCCGCCCCAGGTCCCGGGGCGCCAGCAGCCACATCGGCAGGCCCCGGACGACCAGGAAGAGCACCAGGAACACCGGCAGCAGGAGGAGCACCCGCCCGCCGGCGAGCAGCGCCTCCAGGTCGAACTCGATCCCGGTGACCACGAAGAACAGCGGCACCAGGAAGCCGAATCCCATGGCCTCCACCTTCGACAGCACGGTCTCGCTGCTCTCCGGCGCGGCCCCCTGGAGCACCAGCCGGGTGATCAGCCCCGCCGCGAAGGCCCCGAGCAGGATGTCGAGCCCGAGCACCTGGGCGAGCGCCAGCATCGCCACCAGCAGCAGGACCACCAGCCGGACGGCGAACTGCGCACTGCTGTGCAGGGTCTTGGCGATGACCCGCGAGAACCAGGGCGGCTTGGGCCGCAGCGCCCAGAGCACCGCCACCGCGGTCAGCACCGCGAAGGCGGCGAGCAGCCCCGCCGAACGCGCCGGCGCCCGCCCGCTCAGCAGCAGCGCCATCGCGATGATCGGCCCGAACTCGCCGATGGAGCCCATCGCCATCATCACGGAGCCGAACCTGCTCTGCAGGTCCCCGGAATCCCGCAGTACCGGCAGGATCGTGCCCAGCGCGGTGCTGGTGAGCGCGGTGCCGACGTAGACGCCCTTCTCGAAGCCGCCGCCGTGGGCGAGCAGGGTCCCGGTCCCGAGCCCCAGCGCGAGGGCGATCAGCCAGGCCCACACCGACCTCTTGAGGGTGTCCCCCCTGACCTGGTCGAACCGTATCTCGTAGCCCGCCAGGAAGATCAGCATCGCGAGCCCGAGCCGGCTCAGTACGTCGACCACCTGGCCGGTGTGCGCCCAGCCGAGCACGTCCGGCCCGATCAGGACGCCGAGGAGGATCTCGAAGATCACCAGGGGGACGGGCAGCCACCGCGCGACGGCGTACGCGAACAGGGGCGCGAGGACGGCGACGACCATGATCAGAACGAACGTTCCCGGATGATCCATAGAGGCCATTTACGTACACTTCGGGAATATCGGCATCCCAAAAGAAGGGCGCCCGACACTCGCATTAATACCCCCTAGGGGTATAGTCTCTGAGTGTCGGGAGAGAGTGGAGCCATCCACCGCCTCCCCCGCGCGACCGGATACGCCCCTGAAGAGGAGAACGACATGACCGCCGAGACGGACACCCTGACCACCACCGTCTACCGCGTGACCGGCATGACCTGCGGGCACTGCGAGGGTTCGGTGACCAAGGAGCTCTCCGCCCTGCCCGGCGTCAGCTCGGTCAAGGCCGTCGCCGCGACCGGCGAGGTCACCGTGGTCTCCGCCGCCCCGCTCGCCGACGAGGACGTCCGCGCCGCCGTGGACGAGGCCGGCTACGAGCTCGCCGAGGCCTGATCACCCGGCGGCACCCGCGCCGCCCGCACCACCCGCAGCACGGGCAACATCCCGCCGGGCCGTACGCGACCAGCTCATACTGGTTGCGTACGGCCCGGCCCGCCCTCCCCTCTGGAGCCGGAACATGACCAGCACAGTGCACGACGGACCCATAACGGCGGTCGAGCTCACCATCGGCGGGATGACCTGCGCCTCCTGCGCGGCCCGCATCGAGAAGAAGCTCAACCGGATGGACGGCGTCGAGGCCACGGTGAACTACGCCACCGAGAAGGCCCACGTCTCCTACACCGGGGACGTCCAGGTCGCCGACCTCATCGCGACCGTCGTCAAGACCGGCTACACCGCGCAAGAGCCTCCTCCGCCCGCCCCGCCCGCCACCGAGACGGCCACCGAGGAGGGAGCGGAAGCAGAGGCCCCGGACCGGGTGCTCGCCGCCCTGCGCCAACGGCTCGTCGTCTCCGCCGCCCTCGCCCTGCCGGTCGTGCTGCTCGCCATGGTCCCTGCCCTCCAGTTCGACAACTGGCAGTGGCTCTCGCTGACCCTCGCCGCCCCCGTCGTGGTCTGGGGCGGGCTCCCCTTCCACAAGGCCGCCTGGACCAACGCCCGGCACGGCGCCGCCACCATGGACACCCTGGTCTCCGTCGGCACGCTCGCCGCCTTCACCTGGTCGCTGTGGGCCCTGTTCTTCGGCCACGCCGGCATGCCCGGCATGCGTCACGAGTTCACCTTCGGCATCTCCCGTACGGACGGCTCCTCCGCCATCTACCTGGAGGTCGCGGCCGGAGTCATCTCCTTCATCCTCCTCGGCCGCTACCTGGAGGCCCGCTCCAAGCGGAAGGCCGGCGCGGCCCTGCGGGCCCTGATGGAACTGGGCGCCAAGGAGGTCGCCGTCCTGCGGGCGGGCCGCGAGGTGCGCATCCCGGTGAGCGCGCTCGCGGTCGGCGACCGGTTCGTCGTCCGCCCGGGAGAGAAGATCGCCACCGACGGCACCGTCGTCGAGGGCAGCTCCGCCGTGGACGCCTCCATGCTGACCGGCGAGTCCGTCCCCGTCGAGGTCACCGCGGGCGACTCCGTCACCGGCGCCACCGTCAACGCCTCCGGCCGCCTGGTCGTCGAGGCCACCCGGATCGGCGCCGACACCCAGCTCGCCCGGATGGCCCGGCTGGTCGAGGAGGCCCAGAACGGCAAGGCCGAGGTCCAGCGCCTCGCCGACCGGATCTCCGCGATCTTCGTGCCCGTCGTCCTCGCGCTCGCGCTGGGCACCTGGGTCATCTGGCTGCTGATCACCGACGACCCGACCGCCGCCTTCACCGCCGCCGCGGCCGTCCTGATCATCGCCTGCCCGTGCGCCCTGGGCCTGGCCACCCCGACCGCGCTGATGGTCGGCACCGGCCGGGGCGCGCAGCTCGGCATCCTCATCAAGGGCCCCGAGGTGCTGGAGTCCACCCGTCGCGTGGACACCGTCGTCCTGGACAAGACCGGAACCGTCACCACCGGCCGGATGACCCTGGCCGGCGTGCACACCGCCCAGGGCGTCGGGGAAGCGGAACTGCTGCGCCTGGCCGGGTCCCTGGAGCACGCCTCCGAGCACCCGATCGCGCGGGCCGTCGCCACGGCGGCCGCCGAGCGGGCCGGGGCCCTGTCGGTCCCGGAGGGCTTCGAGAACCGCGGCGGCCTCGGCGTCCAGGGCGTGGTCGACGGACACGCCGTCCTCGTGGGCCGCGAACAGCTGCTGGCCGACTGGTCGATCGACCTGCCCGCCGACCTCAAGGAGGCCAAGGCGGCCGCCGAGGCCGAGGGCGGCACCGCCGTCCTGGTGGCCTGGGACGGTGCCGCGCGCGGGGTCCTGACCGTCGCGGACGCGGTCAAGGAGACCAGCGCCGAGGCGGTCGCCCGGCTGCGGGCGCTCGGGCTGACCCCGGTCCTGCTGACCGGCGACAACCGGGCGGTCGCCGATACGGTGGCCCGCGCGGTGGGCATCGACGAGGTGATCGCCGAGGTGCTCCCGCAGGACAAGGCCGATGTCGTACGCGGCCTCCAGGCCAAGGGCCGTACGGTCGCCATGGTCGGCGACGGGGTCAACGACGCGGCCGCGCTGGCCCAGGCCGACCTGGGCCTGGCCATGGGCACCGGCACCGACGCGGCCATCGAGGCGGGCGACCTGACCCTCGTACGGGGGGACCTGCGGGTCGCGGCCGACGCGATCCGGCTGTCACGCCGGACCCTGGCCACGATCAAGGGCAACCTGTTCTGGGCCTTCGGCTACAACGTGGCGGCCCTGCCGCTGGCGGCCGCCGGACTGCTCAACCCGATGATCGCGGGGGTCGCCATGGCCTTCTCCTCGGTCTTCGTGGTGACCAACAGCCTGCGGTTGCGTTCGTTCCGCTAGTGGGCCTTCTCCGCACGGAGCACACGCTTCCTTCACAGGAGACGCAGATCACAGTGATCGCAACGTAACCATCCGGGGTCGTCGCGGGTCTAATGGGGCGATGCCCGGGAACGTCTTGGGGGACGTTCCACGGAAGTCTTGGGGGACGACCGGGGCATCTGCCGGCCGGGACGCGTGGCCGTGGGAAGCTTTGAGCGGCCTTCCCGACCCGAACGGGTCCCGGCACACACCGACGCCCCGGCGCGGGTCCCGTGGGGGGAATCCGTACCGGGGAAAGGAAAGCGCCCCGACCGTCGACCCGTGGGGGGATCGACGGCGGGGCGCTTTTCGCAGGCGCGTGAGCGGACCTCGGGTCAGCGGGCCTCGGGTCAGCGGGCCTCTACGGGCACGAAGTCGCGCAGGACCTCGCCGGTGTAGATCTGGCGCGGGCGGCCGATGCGGGAACCCGGCTCCTTGATCATCTCGTGCCACTGGGCGATCCAGCCGGGAAGGCGGCCGATCGCGAACAGCACGGTGAACATCTCCGTCGGGAAGCCCATGGCCCGGTAGATCAGGCCGGTGTAGAAGTCCACGTTCGGGTAGAGGTTGCGCTCGACGAAGTACTCGTCGGCCAGCGCGTGCTCTTCCAGCTTCAGCGCGATGTCGAGCAGCTCGTCGCTCTTGCCGAGCGCCGAGAGGACGTCGTGCGCCGCCGCCTTGATGATCTTCGCCCGGGGGTCGAAGCTCTTGTAGACGCGGTGCCCGAAGCCCATCAGGCGGACGCCGTCTTCCTTGTTCTTCACCTTGCGGATGAAGGCGTCGACGTCGCCGCCGTCGTTCTTGATGCCTTCCAGCATCTCGAGGACGGACTGGTTGGCGCCGCCGTGCAGCGGGCCCCACAGCGCCGAGATGCCGGCCGAGATCGAGGCGAACATGTTCGCCTGCGAGGAGCCGACCAGGCGCACGGTGGAGGTCGAGCAGTTCTGCTCGTGGTCCGCGTGCAGGATCAGCAGCTTGTCGAGCGCCGAGACCACGACCGGGTCCAGGTCGTACTCCTGGGCCGGCACGGAGAAGGTCATGCGCAGGAAGTTCTCGACGTAGCCGAGGTCGTTGCGCGGGTAGACCACCGGGTGGCCGACGGACTTCTTGTACGCGTAGGCCGCGATCGTCGGCAGCTTGGCCAGCAGCCGGATCGTCGAGAGGTGGCGCTGCTTCTCGTCGAACGGGTTGTGACTGTCCTGGTAGAACGTCGACAGTGCGCTGACCACGGAGGACAGCATCGCCATCGGGTGCGCGTCGCGCGGGAAGCCGTCGTAGAAGCGCTTGACGTCCTCGTGCAGCAGCGTGTGCTGGGTGATTTCGTTGCGGAACGACGCGAGCTGGTCGACGGTCGGCAGCTCACCGTTGATCAGCAGGTACGCGACCTCGATGAAGGTCGAACGCTCGGCCAGCTGCTCGATCGGGTAACCGCGGTAACGCAGGATGCCCTGCTCGCCGTCGAGGTAGGTAATCGCGGACTTGTAGGCCGCGGTGTTTCCGTAGCCACTGTCCAAGGTGACGAGCCCGGTCTGGGCCCGCAGCTTCGAGATGTCGAAGCCCTGGTCACCGACGGTGCTCTCGACCACCGGGTAGGTGTATTCACCGTCCGCGTACCGGAGTACTACAGAGTTGTCGCTCACGTCATCCCTCACCGACGTAGTGCCTCTTCTTCGAGGTGCCCTGACTGCCTCTACCTTCCCCCATTTGGCGCAGGAGAGTGCACTCGGGGTCGGCGTTTGGTGCTTCCGACGGCACTCAGTGCCGTCAAGCTGCTCATCCTGCCCCCTCCGCACCTGTTGGTGGAACCCCAAATGATCGATCATCTAGGTGATGTTTCCCACCGGTATGCGGCCGGACAGCCTGGGCGCCACCGCCGTGAACCTCCTGCCTGCGGAAACGGTACGCACCGCCTGGCCCAGGGCCTTGCGGGACCCGACCAGGACGACCAGTTTCTTCGCCCTCGTCACCGCCGTGTAGAGCAGATTTCGCTGGAGCATCATCCAAGCGCCGGTGGTGACCGGGATCACGACCGCCGGATATTCACTCCCCTGGGAGCGGTGGATGGTGACGGCGTACGCGTGCACCAGCTCGTCGAGCTCCGAGAACTCGTAGCCGACCTCCTCGTCCTCCTCCGTCCGGACCGTCAGGCGCTGTTCGTCGAGGTCGAGGGCGGTGACCACGCCGACCGTGCCGTTGAAGACACCGTTGGCGCCCTTCTCGTAGTTGTTCCGGATCTGGGTGACCTTGTCACCGACCCGGAAGACCCGGCCGCCGAACCGCTTCTCGGGCAGGTCCGGCCGGGCGGGCGTGATCGCCTGCTGGAGCAGGCCGTTCAGGTTTCCGGCCCCGGCCGGGCCGCGGTGCATGGGCGCGAGCACCTGGACGTCGCGGCGCGGGTCCAGCCCGAATCTGGCCGGAATCCTTCGGGCCGCCACGTCCACGGCGAGCGCCCCGGCCGCCTCGGTGTCCTCCTCCGGGAAGAGGAAGAAGTCCGGCAGCCCGTCCGTGATCGGCAGGACCCCGGTGTTGATCCGGTGGGCATTGGTGACCACGCCCGACTGCTGGGCCTGCCGGAAGATCCGGGTCAGCCGGACCGCGGGCACCGGCCCGCCCTCGGCCAGCAGGTCCCGCAGCACCTCCCCGGCGCCGACGGAGGGCAGCTGGTCCACATCCCCGACGAGCAGCAGGTGGGCACCCGGTGCCACCGCCTTGACCAGCTTGTTCGCCAGCAGGAGGTCCAGCATGGAGGCCTCGTCGACCACGACCAGGTCGGCATCCAGCGGCCGGTCGCGGTCGTAGGCCGCATCCCCGCCCGGTTTGAGCTCCAGCAGCCGGTGCACCGTGGAGGCCTCCGCCCCGGTGAGCTCGGCCAGCCGCTTCGCCGCCCGGCCGGTGGGCGCGGCCAGCACCACCTTGGCCTTCTTGGCCCGGGCCAGCTCGACGATCGAGCGCACCGTGAAGGACTTCCCGCAGCCGGGCCCGCCGGTGAGGACGGCGACCCGGCGGGTCAGCGCCAGCTTGACGGCGTCCCGCTGCTCGGGGGCGAGGGTGGCTCCCGTCCGCCCGGCGAGCCAGCCCAGGGCCTTGTCCCAGTCCACGTCCCGGAAGCCCGGCATCCGGTCGTCCTCGGCGTGCAGCAGCCGGCGCACCTGCCCTACCAGTGACAGCTCGGCCCGGTGGAACGGCACCAGGTACACGGCGGTCAGCGGGTCCGGGCCGCCCTGCGGATCCGGCACGGATTCCCGTACGACCCCCTCCGGGTCGGCGGCGAGCTCGGCCAGGCACTCGATGACCAGCCCGGTGTCCACCTGGAGCAGCTTGACCCCGTCGGCGATGAGCCTTTCCTCGGGGAGGAAACAGTGCCCCTGGTCGGTGGACTGGGACAGGGCGTACTGGAGCCCGGCCTTGACCCGCTCGGGGCTGTCGTGCGGTATGCCGACGGCCTGGGCGATGCGGTCGGCGGTGAGGAAGCCGATGCCCCAGACGTCGGCGGCGAGCCGGTAGGGCTGGTTCTTCACCACCGAGATGGAGGCGTCGCCGTACTTCTTGTAGATGCGCACCGCGATGGAGGTGGAGACGCCGACGCCCTGGAGGAAGACCATGACCTCCTTGATGGCCTTCTGCTCCTCCCAGGCGGCGCCGATCAGCTTCGTGCGCTTGGGGCCGAGCCCGGGCACCTCGATCAGCCGCTTCGGCTCGGCCTCGATCACGTCGAGGGTGTCGGTGCCGAAGTGCTCCACGATGCGGTCGGCGATCCTCGGGCCGATGCCCTTGATCAGGCCGGATCCGAGGTAGCGGCGTATGCCCTGGATGGTGGCGGGCAGGACCGTGCGGTAGTTCTCCACCGTGAACTGCCTGCCGTACTGCGGGTGGGAGCCCCAGCGGCCCTCCATGCGCAGGGATTCGCCGGGCTGGGCTCCGAGCAGGGCGCCGACGACCGTGAGCAGGTCTCCCCCGCCACGGCCGGTGTCGACGCGGGCGACGGTGTACCCGCTCTCCTCGTTGGCGTAGGTGATGCGCTCGAGCACCCCCTCGACCACCGCCAGTTGCACAGCCCCGTTGGTTGCCATGCCCCGAAGCTACCGTCCGGCTCCGACAGCGCGTCAGCCCTGTGGGCAACCGGGGCGGAAGCCGGCGGAAGGCGGGTGGGAAACCAGAAGGGGGTCCAGCCTCGCGGCCGGACCCCCATCACGGTTACCCCTCCCGTGCCGGACTTCCCGATCCCCCCAGATCCCCTCCCGGAAGTGCCGACGCACCATACGACCCGCGATCCGTCCGAAGGGTTGCACCCGGAACCACAGCTTTACTTTTCCATTACCCGGCGTCTGCCCGAGGTGCCGTCAAATCATCGCAGAAGTAGCGTTTCCGGCATGAGCGAACCTTCATTCCAGGACGACGTCCTCAACGAGCTCGGCGACGACAAGCTGACCGAGATCGCGGGACTGCTCGGCACCGACGCGAACGGCGCCCGCGACACCGTCGCGCAGACGGTCGGCGCCATGACCGGCGACCTCCACCAGAAGGCCGGCGCCGATGACGACGACGGCGCGGAGGTCCGCCAGGCCTTCGCGGAGGTGGCGGACACGCCGCTCCAGGGCGTGTCGACGCTCGGCGGCGGCCTGGGCGGTCTGCTCGGCGGCGGGATGATGGCCGGGGTGCTCGCCAAGGTGAGCAAGCCCGTGGCCAACGCCGTCTCGAAGAAGACCGGCATCCCCGCCCCCACGATCGCCCGGGTCATCGAGATGCTGATCCCGGTCCTGCTGGCCGTCTTCGCCAAGCGCGCGGCCGCCGGCAAGGGCGCGGGCGCCGGCGCCCCCACCGCGGGCGCGGCCCCGGCCGAGGGCGGCCTCGACCTGGGCGACCTGCTGGGCCAGATCATGGGCGGCAAGAAGTAACACGTACGGGTGAACGGCGCCCCGGGAACCACGACCCATCCCCCGGCGCCGCCCCCCGCGCTATCCTCGGGCGCCATGGACACGCCCAAGGACGCCCCCGCCGGCCCGGTGCGCCTGCGTGATCCCGAGCCCGGTGACCTGGGCTGGATCGTGCAGCGGCACGGCGCGCTCTACGCCGCCGAATACGGCTGGAACGCGGAGTTCGAGGGCCTGGTGGCCCGGATCGTCGCGGACTTCGCCGAGGACCACGACCCGTACCTGGAGCGGGTCTGGATCGCCGAACTGGACGGCCGCCCGGTCGGTTCGGTGATGTGCGTACGGGAGGACGGCGCACCCGGCACCGCCCGGCTGCGGCTGCTCCTCGTGGACCCGCAGGGCCGCGGCCACGGCATCGGCACGCAACTCGTCGACGCCGTCGTCGCCTTCGCCCGGTCCGTCGGCTACCGCGAACTGGTGCTGTGGACCAACGACGTGCTGACCTCTGCCCGTTCCCTCTACCTGCGCGCCGGCTTCACCCTGGTCGCCGAGCGCCCGCACCGCTCGTACGGGGTCGCCCTCACGGGGCAGGACTGGCGGCTGCCGCTGCAGGAGAACTCCCCGCGCTGACGCCCGAACCGACCCCCGTACGGTTCGAGGCCCGAGCGGGCGCCAGCGAGGTGAGCGCCACCCCGCCGACCAGGAGCACCGCCGCCAGCCAGCGCAGCCCCGAGACGGACTCCCCCAGCACCAGGGCCGCCGAGGACATCCCGAAGACCGGGACCAGCAGTGAGAACGGCGCCACCGAGGAGGCCGGGTAGCGGCGCAGCAGGTAGCCCCAGGCGCCGAAGCCGAAGACGGTGGAGATCCAGGCGACGTAGCCGATGACGGCCGCCCCGGACCAGTCCAGGGCGCGCAGCGCGGCCAGGTCCCGCTCGGGCCCCTCCAGCAGCAGCGAGAGCGCGAACAGCGGCAGCACCGGCACCGTGCACACCCACACCATGAAGTTGAGCGCGTCGGGCGGGGCGGCCTTGCGGGTCAGGACGTTGGACACGCCCCAGCAGGCGGCGGCCGCGACGACGAGCACGAAGCCGGTCACCGGCCCGGAGATGCCGCGGTCCACGGCGGCGACCCCGATCCCGGCGAGTGCCACGGCCATGCCCAGCACCCGTACCCGGCCGGGCCGTTCGCGCAGGACGACGGCGGCGAGGACGGCGGTGAAGACGGCCTGGATCTGAAGGACGAGGGAGGACAGCCCGGCCGGCATCCCGGCGGCCATGCCCGTGAAGAGGAAGCCGAACTTGGCGATGCCGAGCGCCGCGCCGACCCCGAGGATCCACTTCCAGGCGACCTTGGGCCGCCCGACGAAGAACACGGCGGGCAGGGCGGCGACGAGGAAGCGCAGGGCGGAGAGGAGCAGGGGAGGGAAGTGGTCGAGTCCGATCTCGATGACGACGAAGTTGAAGCCCCAGACGGCGGCTACGAGCACGGCGAGAGCAGTGTGTACGGGACGCATGATCCGAGCATCGGCGCCCCGACCGTGTAGCACCAGCGCGAATCTCTTCTGCGATGGATGAAGCATTGCTTACGAATGCTCGAGGCTGCCACGATGGGGCCATGCTCGATCTCGCCCGGCTGCGCGCCCTGCACGCCGTCTCCGTCCACGGCTCGGTCGCGGGCGCCGCGGCCGCCCTCGGCTACACCCCCTCCGCGGTCTCGCAGCAGATCTCCAAGCTGGAGCGGGAGACCCGCACCACCCTGCTGGAGCGGCGCGGCCGCGGGGTCGCGCTGACCGAGGAGGCCCGGCATCTGGCCGATACCGCGCAGGAGTTGCTGGCGATCGTGGAGCGCGCCGAGACCACCCTGGAGGAGCGCCGCGGGCAGCCGAGCGGGCTGCTGACGGTGGCCGCGTTCGCCTCGGCGGCGCGCGGCCTGGTGCCGGGGGTGCTCGCCGATCTGGCCCGCCGTCATCCGGCGCTCGACGTGCGCCTGACCGAGGTGGATCCGCACCTGTCGGTGGATCTGGTGGCCCGCGGCGTCACCGATCTGGCGGTGGCCCACGACTGGGACATCGCGCCGCTGCCGGCCCCCGAGGGCATCGAGCAGGCGGTGATCGGGGACGACCTCTGCGACCTGGTCGTGCCCGAGGGGCATCCGTTCACCGGGCGGCAGGTCATCCGCCGCGCGGACCTCGGCGGCCAGCGGTGGGTGTGCCAGCCGCCCGGGCGGGTCTGTCACGACTGGCTGGTCCGCACGATGCGCACGGCCGGCTTCGAGCCCGAGATCGCGCACGTGGCGGAGGAGAACCACACCATCGTGGCCCTGGTCGCGGCCGGCCTCGGGGTGGCGGTGGTCCCCCGGCTGGGCACGGGAGGGCTGCCCCCGGGCGCGGTGGCCGTGCCCCTGGAGCCCGGGCCCGTACGCCGGTTGTACGCCCTGTGGCGGACCGGGGCCGCCCGCCGGCCCGCGATCACCGAGGCGGTGCGGACCCTTCAGGAGCACTGGAACCACTCGGGGCGGGCGTCCGCGTGAAGGAGCGGCGGTACGCGCGGGGAGGCACGCCCCGGCGGCGTACGAACTGCTCGCGCAGGACGGCCGCGCTCCCGTAGCCGACCCGGCGGGCGACCTCCTCGACCGGCAGGTCCGTGGTCTCCAGGAGCTCCTCGGCGCGGCTGAGCCGCAGGTTGAGGAGCCAGGTGTGCGGGGTGGTGCCGGTCGCGGCGGTGAACCGGCGGGCGAAGGAGCGCCGGCTCATCAGGGCGCGCCGGGCCAGTTCCGCGACGGGCAGCGGCTCGTGGAGGTGCTCGCGGGCCCAGGCGAGCACCTCGGCCAGGCGCTCGTCGCGGCAGTCCTCCGGGACGGGTGCCGCCAGGTACTGGGCCTGCCCGCCGTCCCGGTGCGAGGGCAGCACCAGGTCGCGGGCGATGGCGTTGGCGGTCGCGGCCCCGTGCTCCCGGCGCAGCAGGTGCAGGCAGAGGTCGAAGCCCGCCGCGGCCCCGGCTCCCGTGATGATCCGCCCCTCGTCGACGTACAGGGCGTCGGGGTCGACGGTGACCTCCGGGTGGCGGCCCGCCAGCAGTGCGGCGAACCGCCAGTGGGTGGTGGCGCGGCGGCCGTCGAGGAGGCCGGCCGCGGCGAGCGTGAACGCGCCGACGCAGTGCGCCGCGACCAGCGCTCCCCGTTCGTACGCGGCGCGCAGGGCGTCGAGCACGGGGGGCGGCGGGGGCGTACGGAAGTCGGCCCCGGGCAGGGCCAGTACGAGATCGGCGGTGGCCAGCCGCTCCAGACCGTGGGCGACGGCGAGCGGCACGCCGAGGTCGGTGGCGACCGGGCCCGGCCGGTCGGCGCACAGGGCGAAGTCGAAGCGGGGCAGCCCCTCGGCGCGCGGGCCGAACACCTCGGCGACGACCCCCACCGCCAGCATGCCGACACCGGACGGGGCGTAGGCGGCGACGGTCGTGAAGGCGGGCATGCGGGCAGTGTGCCAGGAGGCACGCGCCGCGTGGCACATTTCCTGCGATCGGTGGCAGCACGGCCACTCGTGGGCGGCCGGTCCGGGCGGAAGGATGATCGTCATGACAGAGACCCCGCTCGGCCGCAGCGCCGTGTACACCGTCCTGACCACCGGCTACGTCGGCTCCACCGGCCCCGGAGTCGCCGCCACCGTCAGCTACGTCTCCGACGCCGGCCGGCACGTGATCTTCGACCCGGGGATGGTGGCCGACCGCGACC
The DNA here is from genome assembly GCF_042673805.1 of Streptomyces sp. NPDC057010. NCBI lineage: Bacteria > Bacillati > Actinomycetota > Actinomycetes > Kitasatosporales > Streptomycetaceae > Streptomyces > Streptomyces sp. NPDC057010. The sequence goes on from NZ_JBHUSC010000018.1 coordinate 19,560, forward strand.
ACATCCTCGGCCCGCTCGCGGAGCTGGGGCTCGGCCCCGACGACATCACCGACGTGGTGCTCAGCCACCACCACCCCGACAACACCGTCAACGTGGGCCTGTTCGGCCGCGCCCGGATCCACGACCACAAGGTGGAGTACCGGGGCGACCAGTGGACGAACCGCGAGGCGGAGGGCTACGAGCTCACGCCCTCACTGCGGCTGATCCGCACCCCGGGGCACAGCGCCGAGGACATCACCCTGCTCGCCGGCACGGAATCGGGCGTCGTGGCGTTCGCCGGCGACCTGTGGTGGCACGCGGACGGCCCGGCCGACGACCCCGTCGCCCCGGACCGCGAGCTGCTGCGTGCCTCCCGGCGGCGGGTGGTGGCGGCCGCCGACGTGATCGTGCCGGGCCACGGCGCCCCGTTCGCGGCCGACGGCGCCGGCGTGCCGCTCTGAAGGGCGGTTCCGGCGAACGGCGACGCGAGCGCCCCGCCGAAGGGGGGCATCCGGGGGACCTCCCGAGTGTCCGGGTCTCCCCGGGCCGGGCCCGGAGTAGGGTCCGGCGCGTGCCGAAACACGCCTCCCGCCGGACCCTGCTCGCCGTGGCCGCCATGGCCGCCGTCACGGCCGCCGGGGTCGCCTCCACCGCCATCGGGACCGGCCCCGCCCCCGAGGACGACCACCGGCCCGGGGACCTCGCGCCCGGGCGCCACCCCAACCTGGCCCGCCTGCGCCGCCTGCTGGACGGGATGACCCTCGCCGAGAAGGTCGGACAGCTCTTCGTGTCCCGGGCCTACGGCCACTCGGCGACCGACCCCGACCCGGCCGACGCCGAGAAGAACCAGTCGCTGTTCGGGGTGCGCACCGCCGCCGAGCTGGTCTCCCGCTACCACCTCGGCGGGATCATCTACTTCGCCTGGGCCCACAACACCCGCACCCCGCACCAGATCGCCGAGCTCTCCGGGGGCCTCCAGCAGGCCGCCCTGGCCACCGGCGCCGGCATCCCGCTGCTGCTCTCCACCGACCAGGAGCACGGCATCATCGCCCGCATCGGCAAGCCGGCGACCCTGCTCCCGGGGGCGATGGCCCTCGGGGCCTCGGGCTCCGCCGCGGAAGCCCGCCGGGCCGCGCGCATCGCCGGTCGGGAGCTGGCCGCCATGGGCATCCGGCAGGACTACGCGCCGGTGGCGGACGTGAACGTCAACCCGGCCAATCCGGTCATCGGCGTACGGTCCTTCGGCGCCGACCCGCACGCGGTGGCGGACCTGGTCGCGGCCCAGGTCCGCGGCTACCAGAGCGCCGGGGTGGCGGCCACCGCCAAGCACTTCCCGGGCCACGGGGACACCGAGACCGACAGTCACGTCGGGCTGCCGCTGATGCGGCACAGCCGGGCCGACTGGGAGGAGCTGGACGAGCCCCCGTTCCGGGCCGCGGTGGAGGCGGGGGTGGACGCCGTCATGACGGCGCACATCGTCTTCCCCGCACTCGACCCGTCGGGGGACCCGGCGACCCTCTCGCGGCCCATCGTCACCGGCATCCTGCGCGAACGCCTGGGCTTCCGGGGGGTGGTGGTCACCGACGCCCTCGACATGGCCGGTGTCCGGCAGAAGTACGGGGACGACCGGGTCCCGGTGCTGGCCCTGCTGGCGGGCTGCGACCAGCTGCTGAACCCGCCGGACCTGGGGCTGGCGCACCGCAGCGTGCTGGCGGCCGTCGAGGCGGGCGAGCTGACCGAGGAGCGGATCGAGGAGTCGGTGCTGCGGATCCTGGAACTGAAGGCCCGCCGGGGCCTGTTCGACGAGGCCCTCCCCGCCGCCGCGGAGCTCGACGCCACCGTCGGCATCCCGGAGCACCTGGCGGCCGCCGACGAGATCGCGGCCGCGACGACGACCCTGCTGGCCAATCCCGCCGGGCTGCTGCCGCTGGACGCCTCGGCCGGTCCCCGGCTGCTGGTCACCGGCACGGACCCGGCCTCCCCGAGCGGCACGACGGGACCGCCCACGGCCGTGCTGGCCAAGGAGCTGACCGCGCTGGGCTGCCGGGCCGAGGCGGTGGCGCCCGACCGGGCGGTGGCGGCCGCGGCCGGTCACGCGGCGGTGCTGGTGTGCACGTACAACGTGCCGGAAGGGGAGAGTCCGCAGCGCACCCTGGTGGCGGACCTCGTGGCGACCGGCGTCCCGGTGGTCGCGGTGGCCGTCCGCAACCCCTACGACCCGGCCCGCCTGCCGGCCTGCGCGGCGGAGCTGGCGACGTACTCCTGGACGGACGTGGAGATGCGGGCCGCGGCCCGGGTGCTCACGGGCGCGCAGCGGCCCGTGGGCCGCCTGCCGGTCCCGGTGCCGGGCCGCTATCCGCTGGGCCACGGGCTGTCCTACCCGCCCGCGGCCCAGCCGGAAGGCGCGCGTTAGGGCCGCAGCTGCGGCTCGCGCTCGTCGCGCTGGTCGAGCTGCGCGTCGGGCGCCGCCAGCGGCGCCGCCCGGCCCGCGTCGGCGAGCGCGGCGGCCGGGGCCACCCCGGCCCACTGGAGGATCTTCGCGGTCGCCAGGGCCTTCTCGCCGTCCAGGAGCTTGGCCACGTTCGCGCCGTGGTTGGCGCCCGGCGCGATCATCACGTAGCTGTCGCGCGCCCCGTAGCCGAGGCGGAACGGTTCGGCGCCCCACGGGTCGTTCTGCCCGTAGACGAAGAGCATCTGGTGGGCGTTGTTGCGGACCCACGTGTCCACGTCTCGCATGACCTGCGGCTGGAAGGTCATGGGGATGTCGCGGGGCACGAAGTTGCGCGGCGGCTGGTAGCCGTAGCGGCTCAGGCCGTCCAGGTGCGGCTGCTTGATGTCCGGGGAGCCGAGCTGCGTGCCGGCCTGGTAGTAGTACGGCGTGTACGTCTCCAGGCCCTGGTCGGTGTAGGCGGAGAAGCCGGAGATCGCGTCGACCGTGTCCCAGATCTCCTGGTCGGAGGCGGTGGCGGCGGTGGGGATGGAGGCGCAGTCCGCGAGCAGGCTGTACTGCCAGAAGGCCCACACGTAGTCGAGCACGACGGCCTCGTAGGCCTTGTCGAGGTTGCCGATCGTGGTGAAGGTCCAGCCGTTCTCGGCGGCCGCGGCCGCGTACTTGGCCTCCAGCGGCTCACGGCGTACGAGGGCCTCGCGCTGGACGGCGTTCAGCTTGTCGCGGCACTCCTTGGTGCCGACCTTGGCGAAGAACCGGTCGTAGGCCGAGTCCTCCTTGTTGACGACGTCGTTGGGGGCGACGTACGCGACGACGCCGTCCATGTCGCGCGGGTAGAAGCGCTCGAAGTACGTCGCCGTCATGCCGCCCTTGCTGCCGCCCGTGGCCAGCCAGTTCTTGGTGTAGATCTTCTTCAGGGCGGTGAAGATGCGGTGCTGGTCGCTGGCGGCCTGCCAGATGTCCAGGTTCGCCCAGTTGGCCGGGGTGGGGCGGGAGGGGTTGAAGAATCGATACTCCAGCGACACCTGGTTGCCGTCGACGATGGTCGTCGGCTCACTGCGCCGCGGGTTGGTGTTGACGTTGTAGCCGGAGGTGAAGAACACCGTCGGCCGCGAGACGTCCTTGTGCAGAAGGGTCAGGCGCTGCTTGAAGGTGCCCTTCCACGGCTGCCGGTGGTCGACCGGCTGCTCGTAGTTCAGTACGAAGAAGCGGTAGCCGGGGTACGGCTTCTCCTCGATCAGGCTCATCCCCGGGATGCCGAGGATCTGGTCCTTGATGTCCGTGGCGGCCGCCGGCTGCGCGGCGGTGGCCGCTTGTGCCGTGGCGCCGGCCGCGCCCATGGTGCCGATCAGCACCACGAGCGACAGCAGCCATCCGAGCGTCTTGCGCATTCACCCTCCCCTTGAGTTCACTTCGGTCGCCGTGAACCTAGCGGGGTCAACGCACCGCTGACCAGACCCAGTTGGGCCGGTACGTCAGCACAGGATCCAGCCGGAATCGGCGGATCCGGCTCCCACGCTCCCCTTTACATACACGCAGCGGTTGATCGCACTCACGGTGACAGGACCGGCGTACCGGGTGAATTGCCCGATATCGCGGATCGGAGCCCCGCCGCGCGGCTGGATGCTCACCGCCATCGGGCGCCGCCGCCCGGGGTCGTGGGCCACGGTCACCGCACAGGCCTGGGTGCGGCTCTTGTACACGCGCACCTCACCCGTCTCGAACGGCAGCGTCCTGGCCAGCCGGCCCCCGCAGCCGGCGCCGTCCGGGCGCACCCCCGACGTGGTCCGCACGGTCTGCGCCGCCGGAACCGCCCGCTCCCCCTGAGTGGCCGCCCGTGCGGACGGCGCCGCGAACAGCCCGCCGGCACAGAGCCACAGCGCCGCCGCGAACACCCCGAGGGGTGCGGCCCACCGGCCGCACCCCTTCCACCCCTCCAGCACCCTGTCCCCCGATCGGTCGTACGTACAACGTGTGCCCGTACGTACGACTCCCAGGGCTCCCCGAAGGTTGCAGCGGACAACGAGTCGACGCGGAGCGGCAAGGACCGGACCCGCCGCGCCCTCGTACGAGTGCATCCGCCGCCCCCCTGCCGGAGAGCGCGAGTTCGGGGGCCGCACGGACCCCTACGCTGGGTGACCTTGTACCCACCCGCCGTAGCCACGGAAGGCACCGCCATGACGAACGACCTGCTCGACCGCAAGCTGGAGCGCTCCTTCAACCGCCTCGACGCGGACGGGAGCGGCGTCATCGACGCGACCGACATCATCGCCCTCGGGTCCCGGCTGCTGACGGCCCTGAACGAGCCCGCCGACTCGCCGAAGGCGGACGCGGTGATGAACGGGCTCGCCGACTTCTGGCAGGACCTGTTCACCGAGCTGGACATCGACCGGGACGGCAAGGTCACGCCGGAGGAGTACAAGCTGGGCATGACGCGGCTGTACGCGCAGGGCGGGCCCGCCTACGACCGTTCCTTCCGGCCGATGATGAAGGCGCTCCTGACGATCGTCGACACCGACGGTGACGGCCGCATCAGCCCGGAGGAGTTCCACCGGGCGCAGGAGGCCTTCGACACGGACGTGAGCCCCGCCGACGCCGAGGTGCTGTTCCGGCGGATCGACGCGAACGGGGACGGCACGCTGAGCGTGGACGAACTCCTCGCCGCCGTCCGCGAGTACTACACGGGCATGGACGAGGACGCCCCGGGCAACCTGCTCTTCGGCGAACTCTGAGCGGCTGACCGGGGGCGGCGGCCCCCGGCTCGCGCAGGACTCACGCCGCCGCGGCGGGCTCGTCCTCCCCGACGAAGGTGCGCCACAGCTCGGCGTACCGGCCGCCGCGCGCCACGAGTTCGGCGTGGGTGCCGTCCTCCACGACCCGGCCGCGGTCCATGACCACGACCCGGTCGGCGCGGGCCGCGGTGGTCAGCCGGTGCGCCACCACGAGGGTGGTGCGCTTGCCGGCGAGCCGCTCGGTGGCCAGGTTGACCTGGGCCTCGGTGGCCAGGTCGAGCGCGGCGGTGGCCTCGTCGAGCAGCAGCACGTCCGGGTCGACGAGCTCGGCGCGGGCCAGCGCGATCAGCTGGCGCTGGCCGGCGGAGAGGTTGCGGCCGCGCTCGGCGACGGTGTGCAGGTAGCCGCCGTCGAGGGTGGCGATCATGTCGTGGGCGCCGACCGCGCGGGCGGCGGACTCCACTTCGGCGTCGCTCGCCCCGGGCCGCCCGTAGGCGATGGCGTCGCGGACGGTGCCCGGGAAGAGGTAGGGCTCCTGCGGAACGACGCCCAGGCGGTGGCGGTACGCCGTCAGGTCGAGCTCCCGCAGGTCGGCGCCGTCGGCGGTGATCCGCCCTGAGGTCGGGTCGTAGAACCGGGCGACCATCTTGACCAGCGTGGACTTGCCGGCTCCGGTCTCGCCGACGAACGCCACGGTCTGGCCGGCGGGTATCCGCAGGCTGATCCCGGCCAGCGCCTCGCCCTTCTCCCCCCGCTCCTCGGCGGTCCCGTACTGGAAGCGGACGTCCTCGAAGGCGATCTCGCCGCGCAGCTCCGCAAGCGCGACGGGCGCGTCCGGGCGCGGGGTGGTGGTCGGCTCGCGCAGCAGCCCCTGGATGCGGCCGAGGGAGACGGTGGCCTGCTGGTAGCCGTCGAAGACCTGGGAGAGCTGCTGGACGGGGGCGAAGAACAGGTCGATGTAGAGCAGGTACGCGACCAGCGCGCCGGTGGTGAGCGTCCCGGCCTCCACCCGGCCCGCGCCGACGATCAGCACGGCGGCCGCGGCGCCCGAGGACAGCAGCTGGACGAAGGGGAAGTAGACGGATATCAGCCACTGGCCGCGGACCCGGGCGGACCGGTACGAGTCGCTGCGCTCCGCGAAGCGGACGGCTCCGGCGCGCTCGCGGCGGAAGGCCTGGACGATGCGCAGCCCGGCGACGGACTCCTGGAGGTCGGCGTTGACGAGGCTGACCCGGTCGCGGGCGAGCTCGTACGCCGCGACCGACTTGCGGCGGAAGACGATCGTGCCGAGCACCAGCAGGGGCAGGGTGGCGAAGACGATCAGCGCGAGCTCGACGTCGAGGACGAGCAGGGCGATCAGGATGCCGAAGAAGGTCAGGACGGAGACGACGGCGGTGACGAGCCCGGTCTGCAGGAAGGTGGACAGGGCGTCCACGTCGGTGGTCATCCGGGTCATGATCTTGCCGGTGAGTTCGCGCTCGTAGTAGTCGAGGCCAAGGCGCTGGAGCTGGGCGAAGATCTTGACGCGCAGCGCGTACAGCACGCGCTCGCCGGTGCGGCCGGTCATCCGGGTCTCGGCGAACTGCGCGGCCCACTGCGCGACGACCACGGCGAGGGCGAGGCCCGCGGCGACCCAGACGGCGCCGAGCGCGGCCTGCTCCACGCCCTTGTCGATGCCGTGCCGGATCAGGATCGGCAGCAGCAGGCCGGAGCCCGCGTCGACGGCGACGAGGCCGAGGCTGATGGCGAGCGGAGCCCAGAAGCCGCGGAGCAGGCGGCGCAGGCCGTAGCTCTCCTCGGCGGCCGTGGCGCGGGTCTCGTCCACCTCGGGGGTGTCCTCGGCGGGCGGCAGCGCGGCCACCTGGGCGAGGAGTTCGGGGGTGGCGCCCGGCATGCCGTGGGCCGCGGGCACCCCGGCGCTGTCGGATTCGTCCTGGCGCCGCCAGAGCTCGGGGGTGATCCCGCCCGCGACCCGGCGCTTGGCGTTGACGGGCTCGGAGTCGATCTCGGCCTCGAGCTCGATGTCCCGCTCCAGGTCCCGCTCGAACTCGGCCATCGCGGCAGCCGCGTCGGGGGTGCGCGGCGAGGCGGCCCCGAGGGCGTCCGGGTCGGTCAGCAGCCGCCGGTACAGGGCGGAACCGCGCTCCAGCTCCTCGTGCGTGCCGATGGCGGCGAGCCGCCCGTGGTCGAGTACGGCGATCCGGTCGGCGAGCGCGAGGGTCGAGCGGCGGTGGGCGATGAGGAGGGTGGTGCGGCCGGCCATGACGGACCGCAGCGCCTCGTGGATCTCGTGCTCGACGCGGGCGTCCACGGCGGAGGTGGCGTCGTCGAGGAGGAGCAGCCGGGGGTCGGTGAGGATGGCCCGGGCGAGGGCGATGCGCTGGCGCTGGCCGCCGGAGAGGGTGAGCCCCTGCTCGCCGACCTTGGTGTCGTATCCGGCGGGCAGCGCCTCGATGAAGCCCTCGGCCTGGGCCGCCCGCGCGGCGGCGCGTATCTGCTCGTCACTGGCGCCCGGGTGCCCGTAGGCGAGGTTGGCGCGGATGGTGTCGGAGAAGAGGAAGGAATCCTCGGGCACCAGCCCGATGGCGTCGCGCAGCGAGGCGTAGGTCAGCTCGCGGACGTCGTGGCCGCCGACGCGGACGGCGCCGTGGTCGGCGTCGTAGAAACGGGGCAGGAGGAGCGCGAGGGTGGACTTCCCGCTGCCGGAGGTGCCGACGACGGCGACGGTCTCCCCTTCCGCGAGGGAGAGCGAGAACCCGTCGAGGACGGGCCGCTCGGCGTCGTACCCGAAGCGGACGGCGTCGAACTCGACGGTGGCGGGCGCGTCGGCGGGCAGTTCGTGCGTGCCCTCCTGGATGACGGGCTCGGTGTCGATGAGCTCGAAGACCCGCTCGACGCCGGCGCGGGCCTGCTGCCCGACGGTGAGGACCATGGCGAGCATGCGCACGGGGCCGACGAGCTGGGCGAGGTAGGTGGAGAAGGCGACGAAGGTGCCGAGGGTGACCTGGCCCCGGGTGGCCATCCAGCCGCCGAGGGCCAGCATGGCGACCTGTCCGAGGGCGGGCACGGCCTGGAGGGCCGGAGTGTAGCGCGAGTTGAGCCGGATGGTCCGCATCCGCCCGGCGAAGAGCCCGCGGCCGGCGGTGCGCAGCTTGGCCGTCTCCTGCTCCTCCTGCCCGAAGCCCTTGACGACGCGCACGCCGGTCACGGCGCCGTCGACGACGGTCGCGACGGCGGCGGCCTGGCCCTGGGCGTACCAGGTGGCGGGGAAGAGCTTCTTGCGGCTGCGCTTGGCGATGAACCAGAGCGCGGGGGCCATCAGCAGGGCGACGAGGGTCAGCAGCGGGGACAGCGCCAGCATGATGCCGAGGGAGATCCCGAAGAGCAGGAAGTTCCCGATGGTCATGGGCAGCATGAAGAGCAGGCCCTGGATCAGCTGGAGGTCGCTGGTGGCCCGGCCGACGACCTGCCCGGTGGAGAGCTCGTCCTGCCGGCGCCCGTCGAGGCGGGTGATGGTGTCGTACATGTCGGTGCGCAGGTCGTGCTGGACGTCGAGGGCGAGCCGCCCGCCGTAGTACCTGCGTATGTAGGTCAGCACGTAGACGAGGACGGCCGCGCCTATGAGCATGGCCGCCCACGGTGCCATGGGCTTGCTCTGGTCCCCGATGACGTCGTCCAGGATCACCTTGGTGACCAGCGGCACGAGCGCCATGACGGCCATGCCGGCCAGCGAGGAACCGAGCGCCAGCAGCACGTTGGTCTTGTACCGCCAGGTGTAGGCGGTGAGCCGCCTGGCCCACCCCTGTTTCTCCGCCGCCGCCACGTGCTGCCTCCCCGTTCGTCCTGTCCTGCCGGAAGCGCCAACGCTCCGACCGGCGGATTTCATCCCGCCGCAACAATTCGAACGTGTACGCCGGGAGGCTCCGGCGCACGCGGGGAGCGGCCGGAAGTGGCAGGGGCGGGCCGACGCCGGGCGGGCCGGCGCGCCGGTCAGCCGGGCGGCGCGGCCCCGCGTGCGGGGCCGGGGGGCGGCGGACAGACTGGGCGCATGTCCGAGCCGCAGGAGCAGCCGCCGCCCGGCGCGCGGGCGCCCGGCTGCGCGGCGGAGGCGGGTGCGGGTGCGGGTGCGGGTGCGGAGACGGATACGGGTACGGAGACGGATGCGGGGGCGGCGGCCGCTCCGGGTGCGGTCGCGGCTTCCGGGCCGCGCCCGGCGGCCTCCAGTCCGTCGAAGGCGTTCCTGGAGAAGGTCGCCTACATCGCGGCGCCGGGGACCATCGTCCTCGGCCTCCTCTACTACTTCGGCAGCACCTACACCGAGGCGTACTACGCCACCTTCGGCGTGCCGACGGCCGACCTCCAGTTCTCCGTCCAGGCGTATCTGGTCAAGAGCCCCGGCGCGATCTTCTTCCCCCTCTGGTTCCTGCTGTTCTGCGGGCTGGCCGTGCTCCTGGCGCTGGGGTGGGCGGGGCGACTGCTGGCCCGGCCGGGGCGGGAGGGCCGGCGCGGGACGGTGACCGCCTGGCTGCTCGCGGCCGGCCTGCTCCTGGTGCTGGCGGGCTTCCCGGTCTTCTTCTGGGAGGACCGACTGCCCCGGCTCCCCCGGGGCTGGCTCCGCGAGTTCGCGCCGTGTCTGGCGGTGGCCCTGGGCGCCACGCTCGCGTTCTTCGCGGTCCAGCTGCACCTGGGCGCCGCCCCGGAGCGACCGGGCCGCGAGAGCCGCACGGCCGACCGGCTGTGGCTGGCGGCCGGCGCCCTGCTCCTCGGGGTGCTCACGATGAGCCTGTTCTTCGGCATGGCCCGGTACGTGGCGATGGCGGGCCGCACCGAGGCCCTGGGCGACGCCGAGCGGGGCTACGTCTCCAGCCCGAGGGTGGTGGTCTACTCCCGGGTGCCCGTGAGCCACCACGCCCCGGGCATCGAGTTCGAGGACCTGGGCAGCGGCAGGGCCCCGTACCGCTACCAGTACGCCGGCTTCCGCGTCCTGGCGAAGACGCCGACCCGCTTCTACCTCGTCTCCTACCTGCGGCGGCAGCCGACGCGCACGCTGGTGGTGCTGCCCGACGACGACAGCGTCAGGATCGAGCTCCGCCCATGAGGGGGGACGCGTAGCCGTCCGTGGGCACGGGCGCCCCTGACGTCGCATCCGGAGTCGGCGAAGGCGACGGGGTCTGCGCCCCCGTGGTGCCCTCCCCGCTGGGTGCTGCCCCGCCCAGCGCCTCCCCGGAGATGCCGACGGTCAGCACGTTGCCGTCGGAGGTCCTCGCGGTCAGCTGCCCGGTGAAGGGACCGGCCGCCGTCGCGACGTGCCGCACCCGGATGCGGCAGGTACCGCCCGGCTGCAGGGCGACGCCCGAGCAGCCGTCGTCGACGACCGACATCTCGCCGCTCTCCGCGGTGACGGCGACGTTCTGCACGGTGACGGCGTTGCCGCCGGTCGGGTTGACCACGGTGACGTCCTCGCCGGCGGGCTCGCCGACCCTCGCGGTCGGGACGCTGACCTGCGACGCGGAATCGTCGGCCCCCTGCCCGAGGAACACCGAGGCCGAGGCGTCGGGGGTGGCGCTCTCCTGGGGCGCCGGGGTCTGGGTCTGCGGGGCCGACGACTCGGCCCCGCCGCCACACCCCGCGGCCGCGGCCAGCACCCCGGCCACCACCACCCCGGCAAGACCGCGGACGACTGCACGCATCACGGCACCACCACCTCCGCGGCCAACGTCCCACACCCCCGCCCCACCGGAGCCCGTGGCACAGCGTCATCACCCGAAGGGACGCGGCTACGGGCTGGGCAGGGGCCTCACCACCGGGGGCTGCTGCAGCGGCTTGTTCTCGCAGCCCAGGGCTTCGGTGACCCGGCGGGCCATGAGGTAGGTGAGGGTCATCCGTCGGCCTTTGGTCGCCTGGTCCACGTCCGGACGGGACGGGCTGAACCTGTACGTGGTGTCCGCTGTGAGCCACACCTTCTGCGACTGCGCCCCGAGCTCACCGGGCAGGTCGCACGGGACGAGCAGCGTCGAGCTGCTGCTTCGCGCTACACCGCGCGCACCGTTCAATTCGTAGGACACGTCGTTGGGGAAAGAGGGCAGTTCGGAGGTCCGAAGAAGCCACCCGGCCAGGAAGGTCACACCGGAGTCACCCTGTTCTCCACCCACGCTGTACCCGCATGCGTTCGTGTAGAACATGTCCCTCTTGGGCATCTTCGGCAGCGCGCGCTCCATCTTGTCCACCAAGGCGCTCGTGCTGCCGTAGGCCTTCGTCACGAAGTCCTCTTTCCCGAGGACCTCGCGCACCAGCGATTCCTCCTCCGAGGACGGACTGATCCCGCAGGGGTCCGCGGACTTCGACGCGGAATCGTCCGAGGTGCACGATGCCAGGGTCACTACGCAGAGGAGCGCGAGCGCCGACCCGGCGAGAGCCTTCCGCACGTCAGGGCCGAAGGTGCGCACGGGCAGCCTCCCGCCCACTCGTGTAGGCCACGCCCGCTGCGTTCTGGGCGTGTTCGGCCTCCGGGTCGCCGCCGTCCGACCGCCGCAGGTCCCTCCACTCGTCGAACAGCTTGTTGGTCCCGTCCATGCCCGCCGAGTAGTTGTCGCTGGACTCCTTCTTGCTCAGTTCCTCAGCCGCGTCCTTGACACCCTCGACCCAGTCGTACTTGGCCGCGTCCATCAGCGAGCCACCTACCGTGCCCACCACCGGGATCTCGCCGATGAGCCCGTTCACGCTCGCGGCCGTGTACTCGGCCGTGCCCTCGGCCCACTTGACCTTGTCGTCTTCCTTGTCCTTGTAGACGTCGGCGCCGATGCCGTTGAGGGCCCCGGATGCCGCTCCGATGTCGTGCGCACGGTTGTCCCAGTCGATACTGGCCTCGTGCGGAGATCCGGCCTTGTACGGCACGGCAGTCGCGAGCTGTTCCGCCGAATAGGCCCGTTCCGCCTGAACCATCAGGCCGTAGGACGGGCCGTCGTCCGCGATGCCGCGCATCACACGGATCAAACTGCCCTGTCCGACCGCGATCTGGGCCTTGTCACCCGAACCGTAGATGGAGTCGCTGCCGGCGTGACCGCCCAGATCGGTGTTCTTACCGCCGAGGATCTCGTGGGTGTCGGCCACGTAGTCCACCAGCGCCCTCGCCATCGGCTGCTGCAAGCCCTGCAGGTCCTCCGGGAACTCGTCCCCGCCCATCTCGTCGTCGAGCAGACGAATCGCGTGGTGCATCACGCGCGCCTGGCCCTCCGTGTGGGGGCCGGGCGGGCCGAGCTTTTCGCCGTCCGTGTGGCCCGTGGCCGCGGCCTGGATGGCCGCGCCCAGGCCCGCCGTCTTGTCCCCGTGCATCACGATCGGCTGGCCGACGCCGGTGGTCGAGATCCAGGGGTCCGGCATGTCGCGGTCGTTGAGCATGTACTTCAGGTGCTCGTTCTTGTTGCCGGGCGCTTCCGGGTCGAGGAAGTACGTCGCCGAGTCCGGGTCCTTGGCCATGATGCCGAGCAGGCCGTCCAGCGGGTCGGAGACCAGGTTCGGGCGCTGGGAGTCGTAGGCGTGGTCGTACATGTGCGGCTTGGACTTCTCGGCCGCGATCATGCCGTCGCCGAGGTCGTTGAGGAACTGCTTTCCGTAGCCGCCGCCGTTGCCCATGAGGGTGACCAGCGCCTGGTAGCCGTACGTGGGCCGCAGGCCCTTGGCGACCAGTTCCCTGCCCTGCTCGTTGAGCCCGTTGACGAAGGGCTTGTAGGCGTAGCTGTCCGGGTCCTTCGTGCCCGAGGCGATCGTGTTCGCGAGGCCCGTGTTGATCGACTCGTAGAGCTTCTTGTCGGCCGCCGACGCGCCGCGCTCGTTGGACGCCAGGTTCATCTGGTCGGCGAGCAGCAGGGTGTCCTTCGCGCCCAGCGAGTTCAGGTACGCCTCGCTGAAGTGCTTGTCCCCGGAGTTCTGCTTCAGGACCTCGTTGTAGTGCTGCAGCTCCTCCGGAGAGGCCTTGCCGTCGCGGATCTTCTGGGTGAGGGCCAGCGCCTCCACGGCCTCGACGTCGCCCACGGGCTTGGAGTTGAAGCCGAACATCGCCGTGCCGTCCGCGCCCGAGGCGTTCAGGAGAGCGACCTTGACGTCCGCGTCGAACTCCGTGACCGCCTTGACCGCGTCGGCGATCCGGCTCGTCCAGGACCGCTCGACCTCCGGCAGGTCGGGGTCGTGGCGGATCGCCCTCGCCGTGTCCGGGTCGGTCTTGCCGAAGTCGTAGCTCGCGATGCCGGCGTCCGAGACCTTCATGCCGGCGGCCACGGCGTCCGCGGCGGCGGACGTCACCTTGCCCTTGAGCTCCGTGAACCGGGCGAAGGCGTCGCGGAGCAGCGACTCCATGGCCAGCGCCTCGGTCTGGGCCGCGTCGAACTCGTTGCGGGTGATGGCGGAGTTGTTGGCGGAGACGTTCGCGGCGCTGCCCTGCCAGCCGTTGCCCTTCGAAACGCTCTGGACTTCCTTCTCGTAGACGTCCTCGAGCGTCTTGAACTGCCTCGCCATCTCCTTCCAGCCGTCCGCGGCCGTGTTCAGGGTGGACAGGTCCGTGGTGATGACCTCGTGGTAGTTCGGCATGGCTCGCTCCCCCGCTCGCCTAGAGTCCCGAGACCTTGGACTGGACCGGCTGGAAGCCCTGGCCCGTCAGCTGGTCGTTTCCGGTGAACAGGTTCGACGCGCCGCGCAGTGCCGTCTTCTCCGAGTTCAGCCGTCCCATCAGGCGCTTCACCTGGTCGTCCCAGTGGGTGTGCGCCTGCGTGAGGCCTGCCGCCGTGTCCCAGCCGGTGAAGGCCTTGACGGCGTTCTTGGTCGGCTCGTCGGCCGCGTCCGCGGCCTTCGTCGTGCCGGGCTGCAGGACGTTCTCGATGGTGTTGGCCGCCTTCTTCTTCTCGGGCGGGGCGGTCGCCAGGACTCCCTGCCCGCCGCCTTGGTCGGCCGGGAGCTGGTTCAGTCGCATCTGCGGCGACGGGCCTTCGCCCGTGCTCTGCTTCTGCCGGGCCCACTCCTGCTCGAACGACACTGCTCCCCCTCGGACACCACGCCGGACGTGATCACAACCACCCTAACGAGGCGTTTTCAGGTCACTGAACGTGAGTTGGGGCGAACATGTGAAGGTTGGCGGGAAGTACCAGCACGGACGGGCCGGGTGCGGCCAGGGACTTGGCGAGGTCCTCGCGCAGGGTGGCCGGGGTGGTGGTGGCGGCCGGGACGCCGAAGGATTGCGCCAGGGCCACGAAGTCGGGGGTGAGCAGGTCCGTGCCGGTCCCGGCGCCGTACTCGCGCAGGATGCCGTAGCCGCCGTCGTTCACGATCAGCCAGGTGACGTCGAGGTCGTGCTGCTTCGCGGTGGCCAGTTCCGCGAGGGAGTACATCGCGCCGCCGTCGCCCGAGACGGCCAGGACCGGGGTGCCGGGTTCCGCGACGCAGGCGCCGAGGGCGGCGGGGAAGGCGTAGCCGAGGCCGCCGGCGCCCTGGGCCGAGTGCATGGTGTTGGGGTGCTTCGGGTCGAAGGCCGACCAGGCCCAGTACGACAGGATCGTCATGTCCCAGAAGGACGGGGAGCGGGGCGGGAGGGCCTGCCGGATCGAGGTGAGGAGCTGCTGTTCCAGGGCCACGTCCTGGGCGGCCAGGCGGGTCGCGATGTCGGAGAGGACGAGGCGGACGCGCTCGGGGGCCTGGGGGTCCTCGCGTTCGGGCACCGTTTCCAGGAGGGCCTGGAGGGCGAGGCGGGCGTCCGCGTGGATGCCCAGGGCCGTGTGGTTGGACTCCAGCTTGCCGAGGTCGGCCTCGATCTGGACGACCCGGCCGGTCGGGAAGAACGTGTGGTAGTTGGAGGAGAGTTCCCCCAGGCCCGAGCCCACGACGAGGAGGACGTCCGCGTCCTCCAGGAAGTCGGTCATGTGGCGGTCCTCCAGCCAGGACTGGAGGGAGAGCGGGTGGGTCCAGGGGAAGGCGCCCTTGCCGCCGAACGTGGTGACCACCGGGGCGTTCAGGCGTTCGGCCAGCTGCTTCAGCTTGCCCGCCGCGTCCGCGCGGACGACGCCGCCGCCCGCGATGATCACCGGGCGGGCGGCCGTGGACAGCCAGTGCGCCGCCACCGCCGTCAGCTCCGGGCGCGGGGCGAGCTCGTGCGGGGTCGCGTCCATGCCCGTGACCTGCGGGATGAACGTCTCGGCGCGGATCACGTCCTCCGGGATCTCCACCCACACCGGGCCGTGGGGCGCCGTGAGGGCCGACTCCCAGGCCTCGGCGACGACCGAGGGGATCTGGGAGGGGGTGCGGGCCACGTGGACCGACTTGACCACGTCCCGGAAGGAGGCGGACTGGTCGCGCAGCTCGTGCAGGTGGCCGCGCCGGCCGCCGCCCAGGCCCGCCACCGGAACCTGGGAGGAGATCGCCAGGACGGGGGCGGAGGCGGCGGCCGCCTCCTGCAGGGCCGGCAGGGCCGTCAGCGCGCCCGGGCCAGTGGACAGCAGGAGCGGGACGGCCTCGCCCGTGAGGCGGCCGTACGCGTCCGCCGCGAAGCCCGCGTTGTTCTCCACCCGGAGGGTGACGAGGCGGAGGTCGGAGCGGCCGACCGCGTCGAAGAGGCCGAGCGCGTGCTGGCCGGGCAGCCCGAAGACCGTCGTCGTGCCGAGGGAGCGCAGCGTCTCCACGACCAGGTCCCCGCCCGTGCGCCCCGGCGGCGGGGCCAGGGCGGCCGCCGTCTGGGCTTCGGTGGGACGGAGTACCAGGTCGTGGTCGTGCGTCACGCGCGTACGTGCCCTTCTTGCTTCGTTACTTCGCCTTCGCCGCCGCGATCTGGCGGCTCATGATCGTGGTGAGCTCGTACGCGGTGTGCGAGGCCGCGACCGAGGTGATCTCCGCGTGATCGTACGCCGGGGCCACCTCCACCACGTCGGCGGAAACGAGGTTGCAGGAGGACAGCCCGCGGATGATCTCCAGCAGCTCGCGGGAGGTCATGCCGCCCGCCTCGGGGGTGCCGGTGCCGGGCGCGTGCGCCGGGTCCAGGACGTCGATGTCGATGGAGATGTACAGCGGGCGGTCGCCGATGCGCTGGCGCAGCTGGTCCGCGACCTCGTCGGCGCCGCGGCGGTAGACGTCCGCCGACGTGACGATGCCGAAGCCCATCTTGGCGTCGTCGTCCAGGTCCTGCTTGCCGTACAGCGGGCCGCGCGTACCGACGTGGGACAGCGCCTCGGTGTCGAGGATGCCCTCCTCGACGGCGCGGCGGAACGGGGTGCCGTGGGTGTACTCGGCGCCGAAGTAGGTGTCCCAGGTGTCCAGGTGGGCGTCGAAGTGGAGCAGGGCGACCGGGCCGTGCTTCTTCGCGACCGAGCGGAGGAGGGGGAGGGCGATGGTGTGGTCGCCGCCGAGGGTCATCAGGCGGGAGCCGGAGGAGAGGAGCTCGTCGGCGGCGGCCTCGACCGTCTCCACGGCCTCGTTGATGTTGAAGGGGTTGACGGCGATGTCACCGGCGTCCGCGACCTGCGCGAGGGCGAAGGGGGAGGCGTCCTGGGCCGGGTTGTACGGGCGCAGCAGGCGGGAGGCCTCGCGGATGGCGTTGCCGCCGAAGCGGGCGCCGGGGCGGTAGGAGACGCCGGAGTCGAAGGGCACGCCGACGACGGCGACGTCGGCGGAGCCGACCTCGTCGAGGCGCGGCAGGCGGGCGAAGGTCGCCGGGCCCGCGTAGCGCGGGATGCGGGAGGAGTCGACGGGGCCGCGCGGCTGCGTGCTCATGGGGGATGCCCTTCTGGAGGTCCTGCGGGTTCTGCTGGTGCGGTGCTTCGAGCGTAAGCCGACACCTCCGGGCCGCGAAGTGTACGTTCTATCCACAGAGCACCCCACGATGTGTACGGAGTATCTATTCATGGAGGCCCCGCCCACCCCGCCCGTCCCCCTCGGCGCGCTGCTCGCCGACCGGGAGCTGGGCCTGCGGCACCTCGCGGGGCCGGTGGAGGCCGAGGTGCACGGGGTGCACGCCTCCGAGATGGCGGATCCCTCGCCGTACCTGCTGGGCGGGGAGCTGCTGCTGACGGCGGGGGCCGACCTCGCGGGGCCGGCGCCCTCGCCGGCCGGGACGGACCCCGGGGAGTACGTCGCCCGGCTGGTGCGCGCCGGGGTGGCCGGGGTCGGGTTCGGGGTGACCCCGGTGCACGAGACGGTGCCGGGGGCCCTGGTGGCCGCCTGCGCCCGACACGGCCTGTCCCTGGTCGAGGTGCCGCCCGGGACCCCGTTCACGGCGGTCGCCCGGACGGTGTGGCGGCTGATGGCGGAGGCCCGGACCCGGGAGCTGCGCCGGGTCGCCGAGGCGCAGCAGTCCCTGGCCGCGGCGGCCGGCCGCCCGGAGCCGGTCGCGGCCGTGCTCTCCCGCCTGGCGGCGAGCCTGGGCGGCTGGGCGGCCCTGCTCGCCCCGGAAGTCCCGGAAGCCACGGACACAGGCTCGCCGGGCACGGCGCCGAGGCCCTCCGGAACGGGCGCCACCCGCCCGAGCTCCACCGGCACGACCCCCGTCGGCACGCGCCCCACCGACCCGGACAGCGCCCGAACGGGCCCCGCCGGGCCGGGCGCCGGCGCCCCCCGCCCGGTCAGGGCCGCCGCCGGGAGCGAGCCCGAGGCAAAGGTTCGGGCGGCCCTGGACGCGCTCGTCCGCCGCGTGGCGCCGGGTGCCGCCGCGACCGCCACCGACACGCTGGGCGGGACGAGCCTCGCCGCCTACGCGGTGGGCGGGGGGCGGGTGCTCGCGCTCGCCACCCCGGCCCGCACCGCCGGCGACCACACCATCGCCTCGGCCGCCGCCGTGCTGCTCACCCTGCTCACCGCCGGCCGCCCGGCCGGGACGCAGGCGGCCGCCCTCACCCGGCTGCTGCTCGACGGCGACCCGGCCGCGGCCCTCGCCCCCGGCCCCTGGTACGCCGTGCACGCCCGGGGCGCCGGCGACCCGCAGGCCCTCGCCGCGGCGCTGGGCACCGTACTGCTGGACCCGCGCGGGCCGGTCGTACGGCTGCTCACCGACCGGGAGCCCGGCCCGCAGCCCGGCTGGCGGCTGGGGGTGAGCGCCGCGGCCCCGCCCGAGGGCCTGGCCGCCGCCGACGCCCAGGCCGGGCGGGCCCTGGAGCGCGCCGAGGCGGCCCGTACCGCGCTGGCCCGGCACCGGGACCCCGGCTTCGCGGGCCTGGTCGGCGAGGCCGAGGCGCGTGCCCACGCCGAGGCCCTGCTCGGCCCCCTCTCACCCGCCCTCCGCGAGACCCTGCGCGCCTGGCTGGCCCACCACGGCAGCTGGGACCGCAGCGCCGCCGTGCTCGGCGTCCACCGCAACACCGTCCGCCAGCGCATCGGCCGCGCCGCCGAGCTGCTGGGCGCCGACCTGGACGACCCGGACACCCGGATGGACCTGTGGTTCGCGCTGCGCCGGCTGCCCGGGGCGTAGGGGGCGGGCCACCCGTCAGGGGTTCGCGGTCACCTCGAAGCCGGCCCCGAACACGTCGGCGGGGTCCGCGGCGTCGCGGGCGCGCAGGTCGGCCAGGATGTTCGCCGAGCTGGTGTACACGTACCAGGGATACGAGATGATCATCCCCTTGGTGATGCCCGCCCACGGGCCCTCGGCCTTGAACCCGTTGGCCTCCGAGGGGTACGCCGACCCCGGCACGTGCCAGATCGTGGGCCCGCCCGAGTCGCCGGCCTTGTGCTGGGGGTGGGCCTGGTAGACGCCCCGGTCGTTGTTGGTGATCCGGCCATACCAGACGCCCAGCTGGCCGGAGACGACGAGCTCGTTGTTGTTGAACCAGGCCGCGCCGAGCAGCCGCTCGCTGTTCAGGGCGGGGGTGAGGGCGTTGGGGCTGGGGGTCCCGCCGGGCACCTCCAGCACGCCGGTCTGCTTCAGGTGCGGCCCCTGGGAGGAGAGCGTGACGCCCGGGACCAGCTCGATGACCATGTAGTCCTTGGTGAGGTGCCCCGTCATGGAGCCCTCCGGGTCCTTGAACCAGCGGACGTGGCCGATGGGCCCGTAGCCGATGTCCTGCCGGTGGTAGACGGGGATGATGTCCTCGCGGATCTCGCGGTCGGCGTAGGCGGGGGCGGAGAGGCAGTGCCCGGCCGATATGGCGATCCTGCGCCCGTAGTCGTCGTTGCCCACGGCCCCGATGGTGCAGAAGGCGTCCGGCTGCGCCGGGTCGAAGGCGATCTGCATCGCGTTGTACACGCGCTTCTCCGCGCGGGGTGCCTGCGCGTCGGCGCGGGCCGCGCCCGCGCCGAGCACCAGGGTGACGGCCATGGCGGCCGCGAGGCCCGACAGCCTCCTGGACAACAGCCTGCTGAGCATGCGGGGTTTCCTGTTCCTTCGGGGACGAGGACCGGAGGAACGAGTCAAGCCGCGGGCCCGGTGACACAGAAGGGGGTATCCAGCCACTCGCCGTGACCCTCGACGAGGCCTCGACCGGGCCTCGACCGGCGGGTGCCCGAATGGAACTGTGGTTCGCGCTACGTCCTCTGGACAGCAGGGATAACCCGCCGGTAACTTAATCTGAGCAAGCGCTTAGACGTAAGCCATCAATGGAGCAACCACGACGGCGCGCAACCACCTCCGCGAGAGCGGCGGCGGTTTGGCCGCAAAAGGGAGTGTCGGCTGTGCGCCGTACCGTTTTCAACGAGGACCACGAGGCGTTCCGCGAGACGATCCGCGCCTTCATCGAGGCCGAGGTCGTCCCCGTCTACGACGAGTGGTTCGCTGCCGGCCAGGCGCCGCGCGACTTCTACTACAAGCTCGGCGAGCTGGGCGTCTTTGGCATCAACGTCCCCGAGGAGTTCGGCGGCGCGGGCCTGGACACCCACAAGTTCGAGGCCGTCCTCTACGAGGAGACCTCCCGCGCGGGCGTGAACTTCGGCGGCTCCGGCGTGCACGTGCTGCTCGCCCTGCCCTACATCAAGATGCTCGCCACCGACGAGCAGAAGAAGCGCTACCTCCCGAACTTCGTCTCCGGCGAGGAGATGTGGGCCCTGGCGATGACCGAGCCGGGCACCGGCTCCGACGTCGCGGGCATGAAGACCACCGCCAAGCTCTCCGAGGACGGCACCCACTACGTCCTCAACGGCGCCAAGACCTTCATCACCGGTGGCGTCCACGCCGACCGCGTGATCGTCTGCGCCCGCACCTCCGCCCCGCGCGAGGACGACCGCCGCTTCGGCATCTCCCTCTTCGCCGTGGACACCAAGTCCGAGGGCTACTCCATCGGCCGCAAGCTGGACAAGCTGGGCCTGCGCACCTCCGACACCGCCGAGCTGGCGTTCGTCGACGTGAAGGTGCCGGTCGAGGACCTGCTCGGCGAGGAGAACAAGGGCTTCTACTACCTCGGCCAGAACCTGCCCTCCGAGCGCTGGGGCATCGCCTTCGGCGCGTACGCGCAGGCCAAGGCCGCCGTCCGGTTCGCCCAGCAGTACGTGACGGAGCGCACCGTCTTCGGCAAGCCGGTCGCGCACTTCCAGAACACCAAGTTCGAACTGGCCGCCTGCCAGGCCGAGGTGGACGCCGCGGAGGCCGTCGCCGACCGCGCCCTGGAGGCGCTGGACGCCCACGAGCTGACCGCCGCCGAGGCCGCCTCCGCGAAGCTGTTCTGCACCGAGGTCGCGCACCGCGTCATCGACAAGTGCCTCCAGCTGCACGGCGGCTACGGCTACATGAACGAGTACCCGATCGCCCGCCTGTACGCCGACAACCGCGTGAACCGCATCTACGGCGGCACCAGCGAGGTCATGAAGTCCATCATCGCCAAGTCGATGGGCCTGTAAGGACGAGGAACCTAGTCTCAGTCCCATGAACGAGGCACTGACGACGCTCCTCGATCTGCTCGACCTGGAGCAGATCGAGGAGAACATCTTCCGCGGCACCAGCCGTCCTTCGCTGGTGCCGCGCGTCTTCGGCGGCCAGGTCGCGGCCCAGGCGCTGGTCGCCGCCGGCCGTACCGTGCCCGAGGACCGCACCGCGCACTCGCTGCACTCGTACTTCCTGCGCGCCGGCGATCCGGGCGCGCCGATCGTGTACTCGGTGGACCGGATCCGCGACGGGCGCTCCTTCACCACGCGCCGGGTCGTCGCCGTCCAGCACGGGCAGCCGATCTTCCACCTCTCCGCGTCGTTCCAGACGTACGAGGAGGGCCTAGACCACCAGGCCACCATGCCGGCCGCGCCCGACCCGGAGACCCTGCCGACCGCGGCCGAGTCGCTGCCCGCGTACCGGGAGATCTTCCGGGACCCGGGGACGGTGGAGCGGCTGATCGAGGCGCGCGGCGCGGTGGACCTGCGGTACGCCACCACGCCGCCGTGGGGCAGCGTCGGCGAGCCGGTGGAGCCGCGCACGCAGGTGTGGTTCCGTACGGCCGGCAAGCTGGAGCGCGACGACTCCCTGCTGCACACCTGCCTGGCCACCTACGTCTCCGACATGACCCTGCTCGACTCGGTGCTGCTCGCGCACGGCCGGGGCGGCTGGGCCGTCGGCGACGTGGTCGGGGCCTCGCTGGACCACGCGATGTGGTTCCACCGGCCGTTCCGTGCCGACGAATGGCTGCTGTACGACCAGGAGTCCCCCTCGTCGTCCGCCGGCCGCGGCCTCGGCCAGGCCCGGATCTGGACGCAGGACGGCCGCCTCGCCGTGACGGTCATCCAGGAGGGCGTCGTCCGCGTCCCCCGCGGCCGGGAGGGCTAGGAGGGGCGGGCCCTGCGGGGCTCGTCCCCCGCCCGCCCTTCCACCGTTCCCGGGGCGCCGACTAGGTGTTCAGGAGGCCCGCCGCGGACAGGAGGTACGCCACCACCGGGTCGTAGAAGCGCGGGTCGCGGACGTGGTCGTCCAGCGGGACCGCCACCTGGAGGGTGCCCTCGGCCTCGCCGAGGAACAGCGCCGGGTCGTTGCAGTCGGCGTAGCCCACCGCGTCCAGCCCCCGCTGGGCCGCGCAGCCCGCCCAGCCGTGGTCGGCGACGACCAGGTCCGGCTGGGGGCGGCCCGCCGCGGCGAGCCCGTCCAGGATCGCGGCCATCGGCTCCGGCGAATGGGTGTGCCACAGCGTCGCGCCCCGCTCCAGCACGGCGACGTCCGCGAACTGCCACACCGCGCCCTCGTCCGCGATCAGTCCCGGCGGGATCACGACGATCTCGCAGCCCGCCGCCCGCAGCGCGTCGGCCGTGGCCCGGTGGACGTCCAGCAGCCCGCCCGGGTGCCCGGTGGCCAGCAGCACGCTCTGCCGGTCCAGGGCCGCCTTGCGCAGCCGCGCCGCCATCCGGTCCAGGCCCGCCACGGTCAGTTCCGGGTCGATCGTGTCCTGGCCGGCACGGTGCGCCGGATCGTCCACGACGCCGACGCGCTCGGCCATCACCGCCAGGACGTCCTGCTCGTCGGTCCACCGGTCGCCCAGTTCCAGGCCGAGCCAGTAGTGCCGGTCGCCGTTGGCGAGCTTCCTGTAGTGGGAGAGGTTGTTCTCGCGCGGGGTGGCCACCTGCCCGGCGATCCGCGTGCGGACCAGATGGTCGATGAGTTCTGCGCGAGTGGGTACGGGCGTCTCTATCGGCTTCGGCATACGGGCCATTCTGCCGCCGCGCAGGCGGAGGCGCCGCGTCCATCCCAGCCGGCGGACGCCCCCGCTCACCCCGACAGCGCCCCGAACGCCCCGTGCGCGAGCCGCCGGAGCAGCGACTCCGTCGCCTCGCGCCCCAGGGCGGCCAGGTGGGGGGTGGAGTTCAGCAGGCCGAAGACCGCGTGCACGGAGACCCGTACCTCCGCCTCGGCCACCTCCGGGTGCAGTTCCCGTACGACCTCCACCCACAGTTCCACGTACTGCCGCTGCAACTGCCGTACGAGCTTGCGGTCGGCCTCCCGCAGCCGGTCCAGCTCCCGGTCGTGCAGGGTGATCAGCGCCCGGTCGTCGAGCGCGAAGTCGATGTGGCCGTCGATGAGGGAGGACAGCACCAGGGCCGGATCGCCCGCCGCCTCCTCCACCCGGCGGCGCCCACCCGTCAGCAGGCGTTCGCTGATGCCGACGAGGAGCTCGGCGAGCATGGCGTCCTTGCCCGCGAAGTGCCGGTAGAGGCCGGGGCCGCTGATGCCCACCGCCGCCCCTATCTCGTCGACGCCGACGCCGTGGAACCCGCGCGCGGCGAAGAGGCGGGCGGCCTCACTGAGGATCTGCTCGCGACGGGTCGGGGCGGCCGCTCTGGTGCTCATGGGAAACCATTCTAGACAGGGCCGTTAGCGGTCGTTAACCTAAGCGGTACATGCGTTAACGCTCATTAACAGCGTGCACCGAGCAAGGGAGCTCGACCGATGCAGCAGGCACCAGTGCTGACGAGCGCCGCGGACCCGGCGTCCGAGGCCTGGCGGACCAACGAGGCCGCCCACCGCGAGCTCGCCGAGGGCCTGCGCGCCCGGCTGGAGGCGGCCCGCCTCGGCGGCGGCGAGAAGGCCCGCGCCCGCCACACCGCCCGTGGGAAGCTCCTCCCCCGCGACCGCGTGGACACCCTCCTCGACCCCGGATCCCCCTTCCTGGAGCTGGCCCCGCTGGCCGCCGAGGGCATGTACGGGGGCGCCGCCCCCGCAGCCGGGGTCATCGCGGGCATCGGCCGGGTCAGCGGGCGCGAGTGCGTGATCGTCGCGAACGACGCCACCGTCAAGGGCGGCACGTACTACCCGATGACCGTCAAGAAGCACCTGCGCGCCCAGGAGGTGGCCCTGGAGAACCGTCTCCCCTGCCTCTACCTGGTCGACTCGGGCGGTGCCTTCCTCCCCATGCAGGACGAGGTCTTCCCCGACCGGGAGCACTTCGGCCGCATCTTCTACAACCAGGCCCGCATGTCGGGCGCCGGCATCCCGCAGATCGCGGCCGTCCTCGGCTCCTGCACGGCGGGCGGGGCGTACGTCCCGGCGATGAGCGACGAGGCCGTCATCGTCCGCGGCCAGGGCACGATCTTCCTCGGCGGCCCGCCGCTGGTGAAGGCCGCCACCGGCGAGGTGGTCACGGCCGAGGAGCTGGGCGGCGGCGAGGTCCACTCCCGGACCTCCGGCGTCACCGACCACCTCGCGGAGGACGACGCGCACGCGCTGCGGATCGTACGGAACATCGTGGCGACCCTGCCCGGGCGCGGGGCCCTGCCCTGGTCGGTCGAGGCGCCCGAGGAGCCGAAGGTGGACCCGTACGGGCTGTACGGCGCGGTCCCCGTCGACTCCCGCACCCCCTACGACGCCCGCGAGATCATCGCGCGGATCGTGGACGGCTCCCGCTTCCAGGAGTTCAAGGCGGAGTTCGGGCAGACCCTCGTCACCGGCTTCGCCCGGATCCACGGGCACCCGGTCGGGATCGTCGCCAACAACGGCATCCTGTTCTCCGAATCCGCCCAGAAGGGCGCCCACTTCATCGAGCTGTGCGACCAGCGCGGCATCCCGCTCCTCTTCCTCCAGAACATCTCCGGCTTCATGGTCGGCCGCGACTACGAGGCCGGCGGCATCGCCAAGCACGGCGCCAAGATGGTGACGGCGGTGGCCTGCACGCGGGTCCCGAAGCTGACGGTGGTGGTCGGCGGCTCCTACGGCGCGGGCAACTACTCGATGTGCGGGCGGGCGTACTCGCCGCGGTTCCTGTGGATGTGGCCCAACGCGAAGATCTCGGTGATGGGCGGCGAGCAGGCGGCCTCCGTACTGGCCACGGTCAAACGGGACCAGATCGAGGGCGCGGGCCAGGAGTGGCCCGCCGAGGACGAGGAGGCCTTCAAGGCCCCGGTCCGCGCGCAGTACGAGGAACAGGGCAACGCCTACTACGCGACGGCCCGGCTGTGGGACGACGGGGTCATCGACCCGATGGAGACCCGGCAGGTGCTGGGACTGGCCCTGACCGCGTGCGCGAACGCCCCCCTGGGCGACTCGGGCTTCGGCATCTTCCGTATGTGACGTGAGTGACGTGAGGACCTCTTCGATGTTCAGCACTGTTCTGGTCGCGAACCGCGGCGAGATCGCGATACGCGTCATCCGCACCCTGCGGGAGCTCGGCATCCGCTCCGTGGCCGTCTTCAGCGACGCGGACGCGGACGCCCGTCACGTACGGGAGGCCGACACGGCCGTCCGGATCGGCCCGGCGGCGGCCGCCGAGAGCTACCTGTCGGTGGAGCGGCTGCTCGACGCGGCGCGGCGTACGGGGGCGGAAGCCGTCCACCCCGGCTACGGCTTCCTCGCGGAGAACGCCGCCTTCGCGCAGGCCTGTTCCGAGGCGGGCCTGGCCTTCATCGGGCCGCCTGTCTCGGCGATCTCCCTGATGGGCGACAAGATCCGGGCCAAGGAGACCGTGCGCGCCGCGGGCGTCCCGGTCGTGCCCGGCTCCTCCGGGAGCGGCCTGTCGGACGCCGAACTGGTCGCGGCGGCCGAGGAGATCGGCATGCCGGTGCTGCTGAAGCCCTCGGCGGGCGGCGGCGGCAAGGGCATGCGGCTGGTCCGCGACGCGGCCGTCCTGGCCGAGGAGATCGCGGCGGCCCGCCGCGAGGCGCGGTCGTCCTTCGGCGACGACACGCTGCTGGTCGAGCGGTGGGTGGACCGGCCGCGGCACATCGAGATCCAGGTGCTGGCGGACGCGCACGGCAACGTGGTGCACCTGGGCGAGCGCGAGTGCTCGCTCCAGCGGCGGCACCAGAAGGTGATCGAGGAGGCGCCGAGCGTCCTGCTGGACGAGGAGACGCGGGCCGCGATGGGCGCGGCGGCGGTGGAGGCGGCGCGTTCGTGCGGGTACGTCGGCGCGGGCACGGTGGAGTTCATCGTCCCGGGCGGGGACCCCTCCTCGTACTACTTCATGGAGATGAACACCCGGCTGCAGGTGGAGCACCCGGTGACGGAGCTGATCACCGGGCTGGACCTGGTGGAGCAGCAGCTGCGGGTGGCGGCGGGCGAGCCGCTGGGGTTCAAGCAGTCCGACGTCCGCCTGACGGGGCACGCGATCGAGGCCCGCGTCTGCGCGGAGGACCCGGCGCGGGGGTTCCTGCCGTCCGGCGGTACGGTCCTGGCCCTGTCGGAGCCGAACGGCGGCTCGGTGCGCACCGACTCCGGGCTGACGGCGGGGGTTCCGGTGGGCTCCACGTACGACCCGATGCTGTCGAAGGTCATCGTCCACGGCCCGGACCGGGCCTCTGCCCTGCGCATGCTGCGCGCGGCCCTCGCCGACACGGTGATCCTGGGCGTCCAGACGAACGCCGGCTTCCTGCGGCGGCTGCTGGCCCACCCGGACGTGGTGTCCGGGGACCTGGACACCGGCCTGGTCGAGCGGGACCTCCCCTCCCTCCTGCCGGAGGGCATCCCGCCGGAGGTGTACGCGGCGGCGGCGCTGCTGAACGCTCCCCTCCCCCACCCCGCCCCGGACCCCGCGCCTCAAACGCCGGCGGGGCTGGACGGGTGGATCGACCCGTTCGACGCCGCCAACGGCTGGCGCCTCGGCGGCACACCTGCCTGGACGGTCCACCACTTCCGGCTCCCGGGCCAGGACCCCGTCAGCGTCCGCACCCGGCAGCAGGGCACGCAGCAGGAGGTCCTGCTGGACGCAGTCGACGGCGGCGGCGCGCCAAACTCAGCCTCGCCGGCGTTTGAGGCGCGGGGTCTGGGGCAGAGCCCCAGCGCACCGGCCCGCGCCCGGATCATCACCCGCACCGCCGACACCGTCACCATCGAACTCGACGGCGTCACCCACCGGTTCAGCCACACCCCCTCCCCGGAGGGGACCTGGCTCGGACGCGACGGGGACAGCTGGCACCTCCAGCACCACGACCCCGTCGCCGCGAACCTCAGCGGCGCCGGACGCGGCGGCGCCGAGACCCTCGCCGCCCCCATGCCCGGCACCGTCACCGTCGTCAAGGTCGCCGTCGGCGACAAGGTGACCGCCGGTCAGAGCCTCCTCGTCGTCGAGGCGATGAAGATGGAGCACGTCATCTCCGCCCCGCACGCCGGGACCGTCACCGAGCTCGACGTCACCCCCGGAAGCACCGTCGCCATGGACCAGGTCCTGGCCGTGGTCACCCCTGACGAGGAGGGCGACGCATGAACCGCCTGCCCATGACCGTCCCGGGCACCGGCCTGCCGGCACGGGTCCGGATCCACGAGGTCGGTGCCCGCGACGGGCTGCAGAACGAGAAGACGGCCGTACCCACCGCCGTCAAGGCCGAGTTCATCCACCGGCTCGCCGCCGCCGGCCTCACCACCGTCGAGGCCACCAGCTTCGTCCACCCCAAGTGGGTGCCCCAGCTCGCCGACGCCGAGCAGCTCTTCCCGCTGCTCGGCGACGTCGAGGCGGCGCTTCCGGTCCTCGTGCCGAACGAGCGCGGCCTCGACCGCGCGCTGGCCCTCGGGGCCACCCGTATCGCGGTCTTCGGCTCGGCGACCGAGACCTTCGCCTCACGCAACCTCAACCGGACCGTCGCCGAGTCGCTCGCCATGTTCGAGCCCGTCGTGGCCCGCGCCAAGCAGGAGGAGGCGCACGTCCGCGGCTACCTCTCGATGTGCTTCGGCGACCCCTGGGAAGGCCCGGTCCCCGTCCACCAGGTGGTCCGCACCGCGAAGGCCCTGCTCGACCTCGGCTGTGACGAGCTGAGCCTCGGCGACACCATCGGCGTCGCCACACCCGGCCACGTCCGGGAGCTGCTCGGCGCCCTCAACGAGGCGGGCGTCGGCACCGACCGGATCGGCGTGCACTTCCACGACACCTACGGCCAGGCCCTGTCCAACACCCTCGCCGCGCTCCAGCACGGCGTGACCACGGTCGACGCCTCCGCCGGCGGCCTCGGCGGATGCCCGTACGCCAAGAGCGCCACCGGCAACCTCGCCACCGAGGACCTGGTGTGGATGCTCGACGGCCTCGGCATCGAGACCGGAGTCGACCTGGCCGCCCTCACCGCCACGAGCGTGTGGATGGCCGAACAGCTGGGCCGTCCCAGCCCCTCCCGTACCGTCCGCGCACTCTCCCACAAGGAGTAACGAAGACCATGGCCCTCGACCACCGGCTCACCCCCGAGCACGAGGAACTCCGCCGCACCGTCGAGGCGTTCGCGCACGACGTGATCGCGCCGAAGATCGGCGACCTGTACGAGCGCCACGAGTTCCCGTACGAGATCGTCGCCGAGATGGGCCGCATGGGCCTGTTCGGCCTGCCCTTCCCCGAGGAGTACGGCGGCATGGGCGGCGACTACCTCGCCCTCGGCATCGCCCTGGAGGAGCTGGCCCGCGTCGACTCCTCGGTCGCCATCACCCTGGAGGCGGGGGTCTCCCTCGGCGCCATGCCGATCTACCTCTTCGGCTCCGAGGAGCAGAAGCGGCAGTGGCTGCCGAAGCTGTGCTCCGGGGAGGTCCTCGGCGCCTTCGGCCTCACCGAGCCCGGCGCCGGCTCCGACGCGGGCGGCACCCGCACCACCGCCGTCCGCGAGGGCGACGAGTGGGTCATCAACGGCTCGAAGTGCTTCATCACCAACTCCGGTACGGACATCACCGGTCTGGTCACCGTCACCGCCGTGACGGGCCGCAAGGCCGACGGCCGCCCGGAGATCTCCTCGATCATCGTCCCGTCCGGCACCCCGGGCTTCACGGTGGCCGCGCCCTACTCCAAGGTCGGCTGGAACGCCTCGGACACCCGCGAGCTGTCCTTCGACGGCGTACGGGTCCCCCTCGCCAATCTGGTGGGCGAAGAGGGCCGCGGCTACGCCCAGTTCCTGCGCATCCTCGACGAGGGCCGGATCGCGATCTCCGCGCTGGCTACGGGCCTGGCCCAGGGCTGTGTGGACGAGTCGGTGAAGTACGCCAGGGAGCGGCATGCCTTCGGCAAGGCGATCGGCGACAACCAGGCCATCCAGTTCAAGCTGGCCGACATGGAGATGCGCGCCCACATGGCCCGCATCGGCTGGCGTGACGCGGCCTCCCGCCTGGTGGCGGGCGAGCCGTTCAAGAAGGAGGCGGCGATCGCGAAGCTGTACTCCTCCACGGTGGCCGTCGACAACGCCCGTGACGCCACCCAGATCCACGGCGGCTACGGGTTCATGAACGAGTACCCCGTGGCCCGCATGTGGCGGGACTCCAAGATCCTGGAGATCGGCGAGGGCACGAGCGAGGTCCAGCGCATGCTGATCGCGCGCGAGCTGGGCTTCGCCGGCTGATCGCACCACCGCTACGTCCGCAGTTCCGCAGGTCAGGCGAGGGGGCCCGAGAAAACTTAGGGCCCCCTTACCAATTTCGGCCAAGGTTAGGCTAACCTTCCCTCCGAACGGCCCAGTGATCTCCCTGCACGCACGAAAGCGGACATCGACATGCCCAAGTCCCGAAACCTCCCCCTCACCCGTCGCGGGCTCATCGCGGCCGGCGGCGCCCTCGGCCTCGTCGCGGCGCTCACCGCGTGCGGCGGCGCCGACTCGGCGAAGGGTGACGGCGGCTCGGACAAGTCCGCCGCCTCGGGCGCCTGGACCTTCACGGACGACGCCCTGAAGAAGGAAGTCAGCCTCAAGGCCAAGCCGAAGAACATCGTCGCGTTCACCGGCACCGCCGCCGCGCTGTACGACTACGGCATCCCGGTCAAGGGCGTCTTCGGCCCGACCAAGACCGCCGACGGCAAGCCCGACGTCCAGGCCGGCTCCATGGACATCTCCAAGGTCGAGATCCTGGGCAACGTCTACGACGAGTTCAACGTCGAGAAGTACGCGGCCCTCCGGCCCGACCTGCTCGTCACCAACACCTGGGACGGCAGCTACTGGTACGTGCCCGAGGCCTCCAAGGACAAGATCCTGAAGGTGGCGCCGGCCGCCGCGATCGGCGTGGGCGGCGACGTCTCCATGGACAAGGCCCTGGAGCGCACCGCGGAGCTCGCGAAGTCCCTGGGCGCCGACCTGAACGCCAAGAACGCCGTCGACGCGAAGGCCCGCTTCGAGGCCGCCTCCGCGAAGGTCCGCGAGGCCACCAAGGCCAACCCGGGCATCAAGGTGCTCGCCGGCTCCGGCTCCGCCGACCTGTTCTACGCGTCCACCGCGGACACCTCGGCCGACCTGAAGTACTTCAAGTCCCTCGGCGTCGAGTTCATCACCCCGGAGAAGCTGGACGAGGGCGGCTTCTTCGAGAGCCTGAGCTGGGAGAACGCCGGCAAGTACAAGGCCGACCTCATCCTGCTCGACAACCGCACCGGCACCCTGCAGCCCGAGGAGCTGAAGGCCAAGGCCACCTGGGCTGAGCTGCCCGCGGTGAAGGCCGGCCAGGTCGCCCCGCGCACCACCGAGCCGATCTACTCGTACGACAAGTGCGCCAAGATCCTGGAAGACCTCGCGAAGTCCATCCAGAACGCGAAGAAGGTCAGCTGACCCACGGCGCCTGCCGACCCGGCGCCTTTCGACCCCGGCGACCGCCGACCCGGCGCCCGGAGCCCGCAGCGGCTCCGGGCGCCCCGCGCCGTACCGATTCCCAGGGGGGACTCCTCGTATGACCGCCACCGCCAAGGACACCGACGCACCGGCCGCCGCGCACTTCCGCTTCTTCGCGCTCGAAGTGCTCCGCACGCGCCGCCTCGGCCACTCGTTCCTGCGCGTCACGTTCGGCGGCGAGTCCCTCGCCGGCTTCCGCTCGGGCGGCTACGACCAGAGCCTGTCCCTCTTCCTGCCGCCGCCGGGACGGGAACACACCGCGCTCCCCTCCACGGACGAGGACACCTGGTTCGCCGCCTGGCGCGGGATGCCCGACGAGGAACGCCCGGTGATGCGCTCCTACACCGTGCGCGAGCAGCGCCGTACGGACGGGGGCGTCGACGAGGTCGACATCGACTTCGTGCTCCACGGGGACACCTCGCCGGCGTCGCACTGGGCGGGGCGGGCGGTGACCGGCCGCCGGATCCTGGCGATCGGGCCGGCCGTCGCCGAGAACAAGTCCGTACGGTTCCAGCCGCCGGCCGCCACCGACGCGATCTGGATGTACGCGGACGAGACGGCCCTGCCGGCCGCGGCGGCGATCCTGGACCGGCTGCCCGCCGGGCGCCGGGTCCGGGCCTGGTTCGAGGTCCCGCACGAGGACGACCGGCTGGAACTGGCCGCCCCCGCCGAGGCGGACATCACCTGGATCGTGCGCGCGAGCGCGGGCCGGGAGCGGACCGAGCAGGTGCTGGACGCCCTGCGCGCCGGCGAACCCGCCACGGCCGAAGTCCCGTACGTATGGCTCGCGGGCGAGGCGGGCACGGTCCGTGCGGTGCGCCGCCACTTCGTACAGGAACGTTCCGTCGACCGCCGCGCCGTGCGCTTCACCGGCTACTGGCGGCTCGGTGCGAGCGAGGAGGAGCTGCTCGCGGAGGCGTACGCGGGACAGGCTCCGAGCGAGGACCCCGCGTCCGAGCTCTAGTCGACCGTCTGGTCAACAACCGCAGTTCAGCAGCTATTTGAGCGAAGGGCCCCGGCTTCGGCCAGGGCCCTTCGCCATTTGGTGTCTCAGTTAGGTTAGGCTAACCTAATCAAGCCTTCCCCACCCCCTTCTCCCCCTGCCCGGAGGAAAGTTGATGCGCCAGCATCTGCTGAACGAGACGACCGCGGATCTCTACCGGCGTTCTGTCACCGAGGGCGTCGACCGCGTCGCCGCCAAACTCGCCACCACGGAACGGCCCCACACCGGCATATCCGTCGACGAACTCGCCCCGGTCATCAACGGGATCGACCTCGACACCCCGCTGGCCGACGCCTCGGCCGCGCTCGCCGAGCTGGAGGACGTCTACCTCCGCGACGCCGTCTACTTCCACCACCCGCGCTACCTGGGCCACCTCAACTGCCCGGTGGTCATCCCCGCGGTGGTCGGCGAGGCCGTCATGGCCGCCGTCAACTCCTCCCTCGACACCTGGGACCAGTCCATCGGCGGCACGCTCATCGAGCGCCGCCTGATCGACTGGACCGCCCGCCGCATCGGCCTCGGGGAAGGCGCGGACGGCATCTTCACCTCCGGCGGCAGCCAGTCCAACTTCCACGCCCTGCTGCTGGCCCGCGACGAGGCCTGCCGGACCGTCATGAAGCGCGCGATGGACGCGGGCATCGGCCTGACCAAGGCCGAACTCCTGCCGAAGCTGCGCATCTTCACCTCCGAGGCCAGCCACTTCAGCGTGCAGAAGTCGGCCGCCATGCTGGGCCTGGGCTACGAGGCGGTCATCTCCGTCCCGGTCGACCGGAACCGGCGCATGGACACCTCCGTCCTCGCCCTGGAGCTGGAGAACTGCGCCGCCGAGGGCCTCTTCCCGATGGCCGTCGTCGCCACCGCCGGCACCACCGACTTCGGGTCCATCGACCCGCTCCCCGAGATCGCCCGCCTGGCCGCCGCGCACTCCGCGTGGATGCACGTGGACGCCGCGTACGGCTGCGGACTGCTGGTCTCCCCCACCCGCCGGCACCTCCTCGACGGCATCGAGCACGCCGACTCGGTGACCGTCGACTACCACAAGTCCTTCTTCCAGCCCGTGAGTTCCAGCGCGATGCTGGTCCGCGACCGTGACACCCTCAAGCACGCCACGTACCACGCGGACTACCTCAACCCGCGCCGCATGGCCGAGGAGCGGATCCCGAACCAGGTCGACAAGTCCATCCAGACCACGCGCCGCTTCGACGCCCTCAAGCTGTGGATGACCCTGCGCATCATGGGCGCGGACGGCGTCGGCTCCCTCTTCGACGAGGTCGTCGACCTGGCCGCCGCCGGCCACGAGGTCATCGAGGCCGACCCGCGCTTCGAGGTCGTCGTAAAGCCGCAGATCTCCACCCTCGTCTTCCGCTTCCTGCCCGGCGAGGACGTCCCCGCGGCCCTCGCCGACGAGGCCCAGCTCCACGCCCGCAAGGCCCTGTTCGCCTCCGGCGAGGCCGTCGTCGCCGGCACCAAGGTGGACGGGAAGCAGTACCTGAAGTTCACCCTCCTCAACCCGCAGACCACGACGGCCGACATCGCGGCCGTCCTCGACCTCCTCGCCGCACACGCCGAGCAGTTCCTGGGAGAATCCCTTGCCGTCCACCACTGAGCCCCACGACTTCATCGGCATCGGCCTCGGTCCCTTCAACCTGGGACTCGCCTGCCTGACCGCGCCGATCGACGAGCTGGACGGCCTGTTCATCGAGTCGAAGCCGCACTTCGAGTGGCACGCGGGGATGTTCCTGGACGGCGCCCACCTGCAGACCCCGTTCATGTCGGACCTGGTCACCCTCGCCGACCCGACCTCGCCCTTCTCCTTCCTGAACTACCTGAAGGACAAGGACCGGCTGTACTCCTTCTACATCCGGGAGAACTTCTACCCGCTGCGCGCGGAGTACAACGACTACTGCCGCTGGGCCGCCGACCGGCTCGACAACGTCCGGTACTCCACCTCGGTCACCGAGGTCACCTACGACGAGCGGACCGCGCTCTACGAGGTCCACACCGACCGGGGCGAGACCCACCTGGCGCGCCGCCTGGTCCTGGGCACGGGCACCCCGCCCTTCGTCCCGGAGGCCTGCGAGCACCTCGCCGGCGACTTCCTGCACAACTCCTCGTACATGCAGAACAAGGCGGAGCTGCAGAAGAAGGAGTCGATCACCCTGGTGGGCTCCGGCCAGAGCGCTGCCGAGATCTACTACGACCTGCTGGCCGAGATCGACGTCCACGGCTACCGGCTCAACTGGGTCACCCGCTCCCCGCGCTTCTTCCCCCTCGAATACACGAAGCTGACGCTGGAGATGACCTCGCCGGAGTACGTGGACTACTTCCACGCCCTCCCCGAGGACACCCGCTACCGCCTCGAAACCCAGCAGAAGAACCTCTTCAAGGGCATCGACGGCGATCTGATCGACGCGATCTTCGACCTGCTCTACCAGAAGAAGATCAGCATGCCGGGTCCCGTCCCGACCACCCTGCTGACCAACACCTCCCTGAACAGCGCGGCGTACGACACCACGACCGGGACCTACACCCTGGGCCTGCGCCAGGAGGAGCAGGAGCGGGACTTCACCCTCGCCACCGAGGGCCTGGTGCTGGCCACGGGCTACAAGTACCGCCTGCCCGAGTTCCTCGCCCCCCTGCGCGGCCGCCTGAACTTCGACGGCCGCGGCCGCCTCGACGCCGCCCGCAACTACGCCGTCGACGTGACGGGCCGCGGGGTGTACCTCCAGAACGGCACGACCCACAACCACTCCCTGACCTCGCCCGACCTGGGCATGGCCGCGTACCGCAACGCCTACATCATCGGTGAGCTCCTCGGCCGCGAGTACTACAAGGTCGAGAAGTCCATCGCGTTCCAGCAGTTCGCAGCCCCGGAAGGCACGCACGCATGAGCACCACCGAAACCCTCTTCACCCGGACGGACCCGGCCCTCGGGGAGTTCTCCATCCGCCCGCTGGACCCCTTCGCCGACGCGGAGCTGCTGCACGGCTGGGTCACGCACCCCAAGGCCTCGTTCTGGATGATGCAGGACGCCTCGCTCCCGGACGTCGAGCGCGAGTACATGCGCATCACCGCGCACGAACACCACCAGGCCTTCATCGGCCTCCACGACGGGCGCCCGGCCTTCCTGATGGAGAGCTACGACCCGTCCAGGCTCGAACTGGTCGGCCTGTACGAGGCCCGGCCGGGGGACATCGGCATGCACTTCCTGGTGGCCCCGACGCAGACGCCGCTGAGCGGATTCACCCGCGCGGTCATCACCACCGTCATGGCCTCCCTCTTCGCCGACCCGGCGACGGAACGGGTCGTGGTCGAGCCGGACGTCCGCAACACGGCGGTCCACGCCCTGAACGAGGCGGTCGGCTTCGTGGCCGACGGCCCGGTCCGGAAGCCGGAGAAGGAAGCGCTGCTCAGCTTCTGCACGCGCGCCCGGTTCGAGGCCGCCACCGGTATCACCACCCAGGAAGTGTCGATATGAGCCTCGCCGACGCCATATCCCACCTCTCCCCCGAGCTGTGGGCCCGCGCCAACCGCGCGCTGGTCCGCAAGGCGCTGGCGGAGTTCTCCCACGAGCGCCTGCTGACCCCGAAACCGCTGGGCTCCGACGCCTACTCGGTCCTGAGCGACGACGGCACCGTCGAGTACCGCTTCAAGGCGGTCCTCCACTCCCTGGACCACTGGGCGGTGGACGAGGCCTCCATCACCCGCCACGGCGACGGCAGGCAGCTCGACCTGGACGCCCTCGACTTCCACATCGAACTCCGGCAGACGCTGGGGCTGAGCGCCGAGGTCCTCCCGGTCTACCTGGAGGAGATCTCCTCCACCCTGGCCGGCGCGGGCTTCAAGTACACGAAGCCGCAGGTCCCCTCCTCGGTCCTCGCCAAGTCCTCCTTCCAGGACATCGAGACGGGCATGACCGAGGGCCACCCGTGCTTCGTGGCCAACAACGGCCGCCTGGGCTTCGGCGTGCACGAGTACCTCTCGTACGCCCCCGAGACCGCGAGCCCCGTCCACCTGGTGTGGGTCGCGGCCCGCAAGGACGTCTCCACCTTCACGGCGGGCGCGGGCCTGGACCACGACTCGTTCATGCGCGAGGAGCTGGGTGAGGCGGCCGTCGCCGGCTTCGCCGCGAAACTGGCCGCCCTGGGGCTGGACCCGGCCGACTACCACCTCTTCCCGGTCCACCCCTGGCAGTGGTGGAACAAGACCACGGTCACCTTCGCGGCCGAGATCGCGAACCGCCGCCTGGTCCTGCTGGGCGAGGGCGAGGACTCCTACCTCCCCCAGCAGTCGATCCGTACGTTCTTCAACACCACGACGCCGACGAAGCACTACGTCAAGACGGCCATCTCGGTCCTCAACATGGGCTTCATGCGCGGCCTGTCGGCGGCCTACATGGAGGCCACCCCGGCCATCAACGACTGGCTGCACCAGCTGATCGAATCGGACGAGGTCCTGAAGTCCGTGGACTTCTCGATCATCCGCGAACGCGCGGCGATCGGCTACCACCACCGCCAGTACGAGCGCGCGACGGACCGCTACTCCCCGTACCGCAAGATGCTGGCCGCGCTGTGGCGCGAGTCCCCGGTGAACTCCCTGCGGGACGGGGAGCGCCTGGCCACGATGGCCTCGCTCCTCCACGTGGACGCGGAGGGCAAGTCCTTCGTCGGCGCGCTCATCGAGGAATCGGGCCTCACCCCGGCGCAGTGGCTCAAGCCCTACCTGAAGGCCTACCTCCTCCCCCTCCTGCACTGCTTCTACCAGTACGACCTCGCGTACATGCCGCACGGCGAGAACACCATCCTGGTGATCAAGGACGGCGTGGTGCAGCGGGCGATCTTCAAGGACATCGCCGAGGAGATCGTGGTCATGGACGCGGACGCGGTCCTGCCGCCGGCGGTCGAGCGGGTGCGGGCGGACATCCCGGAGGACATGAAGCTCCTGTCCGTCTTCACGGACGTCTTCGACTGCTTCTTCCGCTTCCTGGGCTCGATCCTGGCGACGGAGGGCATCTGCACCGAGCAGACGTTCTGGAAGGCCGTGGCCGACTGCGCCCACGACTACCAGGACTCGGTCCCGGCCCTGGCGGACCGCTTCGCCCGCTACGACCTGTTCGCCGAGGAGTTCCAGCTGTCCTGCCTGAACCGCCTCCAGCTGCGGAACAACAAGCAGATGGTCGACCTCGCCGACCCGTCGGCGGCCCTCCAGCTGATCGGCACCCTCAAGAACCCGGTCGCGCCCTTCGCCCGGCGGTGACCGGGGCCGGGTCACCGCGGGCGTCGCCTGTACCCCCGTAACCAGGCGATGCCCGCGGTTCGCCCCGGCCGCGAGGCGGGGACCGTCGCCACAGCCCCGGCGGGCAGGCATGCGGCGAGCCACGGCACGGTCAGGTCCTCCAGGCCCGTGCCGGCCGTGGCGATCTCGACGGGCGGGCGGCCGCCGGGGCCGTACGCGGCCGTGCGGACGGCCGACAGGCCCTGCGCGGGCCACAGGGCCACCGCCACGAGCAGCCGCCCGGTGCCCGCCGCCAGCTGCTCGTGGACGTACACGGCGCATTCGGCGCCCAGCCCCGCGAGCCGTCCGCACACCGTCCCGCGCTCCAGCAGACTGACGGACGCGATGGAGCCGAGCGGATCCGGCTGCGGGTACCGGAACGCCCAGACTTCCTCCGGCACCGCCCAGCGGGTGCGCACCTCGGCGCACGCCCGCCGCAAGACGTCCTCGTGGATACGCTGGAAGAAGTACTCTTCGCCACCCGTCATGCGTCAAGTGTGCGTCGCCGCACGCCAGTTGTGGAGGCGATTTCTAGAAATGTTCTCTAGTTATCGCTGCCAGGGGACTTCGGGGTCCCGGAAGTAGGCGATCTCCTGCGCGTCCAGCCGGGGGCCCTGCGCCGCCAGCCGCTCCCGGTACGCCTCCCAGCCGAGCGCCCCCGCCGGGGACCAGCCGAGCTCCGCCAAGCCCAGGACCCGCGGGAACGCCATCAGCTCCCAGTCGCCGCGGTTGGCGATCGTCTCCGTCCACAGCGGGGCCTCGACGCCCAGCACCGCGGACTCGGGCACGCCGGAAAGGTAGGCCCCCGGGTCCCAGGAGTAGGCGCGCCGCACCGGGACGTAGCCCGCCCAGGCCAGGCCCGGCTTCGTCGCCGTGTCGTATTTCATGTCCAGATACAGCCGGTCGGCCGGCGAGAGGATCACCGGGTGCCCGGCCTTCGCGGCCGCCGCGACGGCCGCCGTCTCCGCCGCCGCCGTCCTGTCGTGGCCCCAGTACTGGAGCACCGCCTCCGGCGCCGGCCGCGCCGACGCCAGCTGGTGCCAGGCGACCACCGTCTTCCCGTGCCGGCCCACCACCGCCTGCGCCCGGTCCATGAAGGCCGCGTAGTCCGCGGCCGGGGTGGAGTGCGCCTCGTCGCCGCCGATGTGCAGGTAGCGGCCGGGCGTCAGCTCCGCCAGCTCGCCG
This sequence comes from Streptomyces sp. NPDC057010, assembly GCF_042673805.1. Classification (NCBI taxonomy): domain Bacteria; kingdom Bacillati; phylum Actinomycetota; class Actinomycetes; order Kitasatosporales; family Streptomycetaceae; genus Streptomyces; species Streptomyces sp. NPDC057010. The sequence continues at coordinate 57,583 of NZ_JBHUSC010000018.1, forward strand.
AGCACCTCGTCGATGAACTCGTACGTCCGCTCCTTGCCGACGCACAGCGAGCTGAAGCCGACCTTGATGCCGGTGTAGCGCGCGGGCGCCTTCCCGTCGCAGTTCAGCTCCGCGTAGGAGGCGAGGGCCGCGTTCGTGTGGCCGGGCATGTCGATCTCCGGGACCACGTCCACGTACCGGGCCGCCGCGTAGGCGACGAGCTCCCGGTACTGGTCCTTGGTCCAGTGGCCGCCCGGGCCGCCGCCGACCTCGCTGCCGCCGCCGTACTGGGCCAGTCGCGGCCAGGAGTCCACCGCGAGGCGCCAGCCCTGGTCGTCGGTCAGGTGCAGGTGCAGCGCGTTGACCTTGTACCGGGCGAGCTGGTCCACGTACCTCTCGACCTGCTCCACCGTGAAGAAGTGCCGCGCGATGTCGACCATCACCCCCCGGTACGCGAAGCGCGGCCGGTCGGTGACCATCCCGCCCGGGACCGTTCCCGGACCGGCCACCGGCAGCAGCTGCCGCAGGGTCTGGCCCGCGTGGAACAGCCCGGCCGGGGTCCGCGCGATGAGGGTGACGCCGGCCGGGCCGGACTCCAGCCGGTACCCCTCGTCCCCCGTGCCCTCGGCCTCCTCGTCGATCCGGAGCCGGATCCCGTCCCCGTCCGCCCCGTCGACCACCGGCAGCGGCAGGCCGCTCGGGCCGCGCAGCTGTTCCGCGAGGAGCTCGCCGACCCGCCGGACCTCCCCGTCGGGTCCCGGGCCGGTACGGATGACCGTGCCCGCCCCGAAGGCGTAGCCGGGGCCTTCGGCGCGTGCGGAGGCCGGCGCCGGCAGGAGCCGTTCGAAGGCGGCCGGGGCGGCGGGGGGCGCGTCGCCGGGTCTGGCGTCGTCGCCCCGGGCGGCGGTGCAGGAGACGACCGCACCCAGCACGAGGAGGGCGCCGAGCACCTGTCGCAGGACTCTCATCTCAATCTCCTTGCCTGGAACGGGCCGAGGCCAGTCAAGCGCCCCTCGACAGGCCGACCGGACCGCCTCGGCCGGTGCGAGAATCACCGAATGGCGGAAATCATCCAGAAGGACGGAACCTGGACGTTCGACGGCGACGCGGTACGCATCGTGCCCGGCCGCGACAAGGAGGTCGGTCTGCTGCGGCAGACCCTGGGCGAGGTGGTGGTGCCGCTGCACGCGCTCGCGGGGGTCTCCTACGAACCGGGCCGCAAGGCGGGCCGGCTGCGCCTGAGGCTGCGCGACGGCGCCGACCCGCTGCTCCAGGTGACCGGCGGCCGGCTGCCGGAGTCCTCCGACCCGTACCGGCTGAAGGTGGAGACGTCCCTGGCCGGGGTCGCCGAGTACTTCGTGGACGAGGTGCGCAACGCGCTGCTGCTGGACCAGGTGGACCCGGGCCCGTCGGACGCGTACCTCCTGCCGGGTCCGGCGGTCCCGATCTCGGTGGGCGCGGGCGACGGGACGGTGGCCTTCGACGGGGACCGGCTGGCCCTGGACTGGACCTGGACGGCGGAGGAGTCCAAGGCCTCCGGCGGGCCGCGCGAGTTCCGGCTCGCCGACCTGCGGGCGGTGGAGTGGTCCCCCTCGAAGGGCCTGGACAACGGCTGGCTGCGCTTCACCCTGGCGGGCGCCCCGCCGGCCCCGGCACCCAAGTACGACCCCTACGCCGTGGAGTTGTACGGCTTCAAGAAGGACCCGCTGATGGCGCTGGTCGCGGCGGCCGTGGCCGTACGGATGCCCCACCCGGCGGCACGGCGGGAGGCTCCGGCCGACGCGGCCGCACGGCCCGCGGAGCTCGCGCCCCCGGCCGCACCCGCCTCCGGCGCCCCGGGAGAGGACCACGACGTCCTGCTGCGGCGGCTGCGCGAGCTGGGTGAGCTGCACCAGGCGGGGGTCCTGACGGCCGAGGAGTTCGCGGCGGCCAAGCAGGTCGTTTTGTCCAGATTCTGACCGGATCCCACCATTCCGCTGGTACATACCAAGGTGATCCTGCCCGCATTCGGGCAGAATCTTTGCGTTCGACGCCGGGAACCGTCAGTATCTACGGGTGCTCGACCGCCGCCCGTCGCATGACGACCTCGTCGAACACCTGGTGCGCAGCACCTCGCTCCAGCGGGGCGAGGCGGCCCGGGTGGTGCTCGACGTGCTCGCGTACTTCGACGAGACGACCGAGGACTTCGTCCGCCGGCGCCACCGCGAACTGCAGTCCGCAGGCTCCGTGAACGCGGAGATCTTCGAGCGGATCGCGGCGGAACTGCCGCAACGCGCCGTGGCGCCGCCGGAGCTCTCGCTCCGGCAGCTGCGCCGCATCGTCTACGGCTGAGAGCCACCGGAACTTCAGGAGGGGTAACACTTTTATGTGCGGAATCGTCGGTTACATCGGTAAGCGTGACGTGGCACCGCTGCTGCTGGAGGGTCTGCAGCGACTCGAGTACCGCGGATACGACTCCGCGGGCATCGTCGTGAACAGCCCGAAGGCCGCCGCCCTCAAGGTGGTCAAGGCCAAGGGCCGCGTCCGCGACCTGGAGTCCCGCGTCCCCAAGCGCTTCGCCGGCACCACCGGCATCGCCCACACCCGCTGGGCCACGCACGGCGCCCCGAGCGACATCAACTCGCACCCGCACCTCGACGCCGAGAACAAGGTCGCGGTCGTCCACAACGGCATCGTCGACAACGCCTCCGAGCTGCGCGCCAAGCTCGAGGCCGACGGCGTGGTCTTCGTGTCCGAGACCGACACCGAGGTCATCGTCCACCTGATCGCCCGCTCCGAGGCCGACACCCTGGAGGGCAAGGTCCGCGAGGCGGTCCAGGTGATCGAGGGCACCTACGGCATCGCCGTCATGCACGCCGACTTCGCCGACCGCATCGTCGTCGCCCGCAACGGCTCCCCCGTCGTGCTCGGCATCGGCGAGAAGGAGATGTTCGTCGCCTCGGACGTCGCCGCGCTCGTCGCCCACACCCGCCAGGTCGTCACCCTCGACGACGGCGAGATGGCCACCCTCAAGGCCGACGACTTCCGCACCTACACGACCAGCGGCGCCACGACCACCGCCACCCCGGAGACCGTGGAGTGGGAGGCCGCCTCGTACGACATGGGCGGCCACGACACCTACATGCACAAGGAGATCTCCGAGCAGCCCGACGCGGTCGACCGCGTGCTGCGCGGCCGGATCGACGACCGCTTCAACACGGTCCACCTGGGCGGCCTGAACCTGGACCCGCGCGAGGCGCGCGGCATCCGCCGCGTGAAGATCCTGGGCTGCGGCACCTCGTACCACGCGGGCATGATCGGCGCCGGCCTCATCGAGGGCATGGCCCGCATCCCCGCCGACGCCGAGCCGGCCTCCGAGTTCCGCTACCGCAACCCGGTCGTGGACCCCGACACCCTCTACATCGCGGTCTCGCAGTCCGGTGAGACGTACGACGTGCTCGCGGCGGTGCAGGAGCTCAAGCGCAAGGGCGCCCGCGTCCTCGGCGTGGTCAACGTGGTCGGCTCCGCGATCGCCCGCGAGGCCGACGGCGGCGTGTACGTGCACGCCGGCCCCGAGGTCTGCGTCGTCTCCACCAAGTGCTTCACCAACACGGTCGTGGCCTTCGCGCTGCTGGCCGTGCACCTCGGCCGCATCCGCGACCTGTCGGTCACCGACGGGAAGCGGATCATCGAGGGCCTGCGCCGGCTGCCCGCCCAGATCGAGGAGATCCTCAAGGGCGAGGAGGACATCAAGAAGCTCGCGGCCGAGTACGCCGAGGCCAAGTCGATGATGTTCATCGGCCGCGTGCGGGGCTACCCGGTGGCGCTGGAGGCCTCCCTCAAGCTGAAGGAGATCTCCTACATCCACGCCGAGGCCTACCCGGCCTCCGAGCTCAAGCACGGTCCGCTCGCGCTCATCGAGCCCTCGCTGCCGACGGTCGCGATCGTCCCGGACGACGACCTGCTGGAGAAGAACCGCGCGGCGCTGGAGGAGATCAAGGCCCGCAGCGGCCGGATCCTCGCGGTCGCCCACCGCGAGCAGGAGAAGGCCGACCACACCATCGTGGTCCCGAAGAACGAGGACGAGCTGGACCCGATCCTGATGGGCATCCCGCTCCAGCTGTTCGCGTACCACACGGCCCTGGCCATGGGCCGGGACATCGACAAGCCGCGCAACCTGGCGAAGTCGGTCACCGTCGAGTAGTCACCGCCTGTACGAAGACCCCCGTGCGCGCCCTGCGCACGGGGGTCTTCGTGTGTGGTGCGGTACTCCGCCGCTCCGCTGCCGCGGTGCTCAGCCCGCGGCGACCGCGCCGCGGCGGGCCCTGCCGACCGCCATCGGCCAGTGCGCCAGGGCCGCGGTGGCCCCGTACCAGGCCAGCAGGCCGGCCACGGCGGCGACCCAGCCGCCGGCCTTGGCGAGAGCGCCGCTGCCCGCGAACGCGCCTATCGCCAGCAGGAGGAGGGACAGGGTCAGCAGGCCGTAGACGCCCTGGCTGAACAGACCGCTCGCCGCGGCGACCGTGAGGGTCAGCGCGAGCATCGCGAAGAGGACAAGAAACGTTCCGGCTGCTTCGTCGGAGACCGAAGCCCCCGCGCCCTTGGCCCACGTGAACCAGAAGATGCCGAGGCCCGCGAACGCGGTGCCGTTGAACCCGTTCCCGCCGCGGTACTCGAGGAGCCCGAGGAGGAACAGGGCCGCACCGCCGACGTACATGGCGAGCGATACGGAATTGGCGGCGGACACTCCGTCGATGACACCGGTGTGGCCGATACCGAATGCGAGAAGGGTGAGACCCAGGGCGATGTTCCCCAGGGTCGAAGTCGAGGCCGTGCTTCCCGCAGAGACACCATTGTCCACGGCGGGCTCCCTTCGATCTGCAGTTGTTTGCTGCGTCCCAGCAGCACTTATCTACCCTTTACACGGGTGCACAACCGCACAATCGCCTAACAAGCGGTCACGGAATGACAACAACCGGTCGCTGTGCGCGTTTGGCGAGCCGGCCGGCCACGGATCCGAAGATCCGGCCGACGATGCCGTGGGTGGATCCGACGACGATGGCGTCGGCCGAATACTCCCGGCCGACCTCCTCCAGCTCATGGCAGATGTCACCACCGCGCTCGACGAGGATCCACGGCACTTCGGCCAGATAGTCCGCGCAGGCGAGTTCCAGCCCGAGCACCTCGGTGCGGTGGTCCGGGACGTCCACGAAGACGGGCGGCTCGCAGCCGGCCCACACGGTGGTGGGCAGCCGGTTGGCGACATGGACGATGATCAGACCGGATCCGGAGCGACGGGCCATGCCGATCGCGTAGGCGAGCGCGCGCTCGCTGGACGTGGATCCGTCGAATCCCACAACGACCCCGTGCCGGAAGGCCGGATCGCAGGGCAGGCGTGTATGTTCCACCGCGCGCAGATCGGCGGCCGACGCGGGGTCGGCGAGGCGTTTGCGCTTGCGGTCCGCGGGTTCGGAGAATTCGTGACCGGCCATGGGTGTCTCGGCGAAGAGGTCCTTGGAGGAAGCAACAGGGGCGAAATCGGCGACGCTGGGTGACGGAGCTCTGTCCGGGAAGCATCTTCCCAAGCCCATACCCACCAGGGTACGGCGACACTCCTGTCCTGCACAGGGCTTGCCGCCCTTGGAGAGCGTCCCAGGGAGCATGCCGGAGCGAGCGCCCCTTGGCAATGGCCGCTGGCCCCTACAGCCAGTGACGATCGGCCCGGGCGCCACCCGTGCGCGCAGTGACCGAGCCCCGCCGCGCGGCGTTGGGCATGAGTCCGACCGTCCAGGAAGAGCCCGCAGGGAGCACGCCGTGCCCGGCCATCCGGTTCACCCCGTCCAGCCCGCTCAGCCGACGCAGTCCGTCCACTACGCCGACACCGTTCCGCACTTCGCCCCTTCCCCCCGAACTCCCCTTCACTCGTCCGTGCCATCCGCGAGACGCCACCAGGACGATCCCGCGGGTGACGTGATCCGGTGGGCCGCGTTCAGCTGCCTGCTCGTCCCCGTGGTCCTCGTCGTCTACGGGACCTCCTTCGGCGGGGCCGCCGTCGCGACCCTCGGCCTGCTCGCGGTCACGGCCGCGTGCCGGGTGCTGCTGCGCTACTCGGAGCGGACGGAGCGGGCTGCCGCGGCCCGGGTGCGGGCGGAGGCGCGGCTTCCGTCCGGCCACCGCGGCCGGCACTCCCGCGGCGGGCCCGGGAACCGGCGCGGCTGTGGGGGCTCCGACCCGATCTCCCCGCACGACTGACTTGTTCGCACACCCACACCCGCACGTTTTCAGCCAACTTCCCGGCAGGGTCCCCTCCTTGCCGGAATGTCCCCCCAACCCCCCTACCACCAGCGACGACAGAGCTCGGGGGGCGCCGCGACCCTATGGGTACTGGCCACAGGCGGACGGGACGCTTCCCACCCAGGTAGCGGAGTGGAACGCTTCCTGATCGAATGCTTTTCGCCAAGTTGAGAAGTCGACATAGCGCTGCGTGCTGAACTTGTCACGCCGACACCACGGGACGCAGTAGATTCGATCATGTTTTTACGGCGGGGGATCCACGTGCAAGGCCGAGGGGAAACGTGCAGGTGCGACCAGACCAAGGAGTCGCGACACCCAAGGGGGGCTTAGCGCCATGAGCCAGGATTCCACCGCCGCCGTCATTGCGGACGCCGGCCGGAAGCTCGCGGGGCGTCGCCGCAGGGAGATCGTCGCGGTGCTGCTCTTCAGCGGCGGACCGATCTTCGAGAGCTCCATTCCACTTTCCGTGTTCGGCATTGACCGGCAGGACGCGGGAGTTCCACGCTACCGACTACTCGTGTGCGCCGGAGAGGACGGTCCGCTCAGGACCACCGGCGGACTCGAACTGACCGCGCCGTACGGGTTGGAGGCGATCGCCCGGGCAGGGACGGTCGTCGTGCCCGCCTGGCGCTCCATCACATCACCGCCGCCTCCGGAGGCGCTCGACGCACTGCGTCTGGCGCACGAGGAGGGGGCCCGGATCGTCGGACTGTGCACGGGAGCCTTCGTGCTCGCCGCCGCCGGTCTGCTGGACGGCCGGCCCGCGACGACGCACTGGATGTACGCGCCGACGCTGGCCAAGCGGTACCCGTCCGTCCACGTCGATCCGCGCGAGCTGTTCGTCGACGACGGCGACGTGCTCACGTCCGCGGGCACCGCGGCCGGAATCGACCTGTGCCTGCACATCGTGCGCACCGACCACGGCAGCGAGGCGGCCGGGGCCCTGGCCCGCAGGCTCGTCGTGCCGCCGCGCCGCACCGGCGGCCAGGAACGCTATCTCGACCGGTCGCTGCCGGAGGAGATCGGCGCCGACCCACTGGCCGAGGTCGTCGCCTGGGCGCTGGAACACCTCCACGAGCAGTTCGACGTGGAGACCCTGGCGGCCCGTGCGTACATGAGCCGGCGCACCTTCGACCGGCGGTTCCGCTCGCTGACCGGCAGCGCGCCGCTGCAGTGGCTGATCACCCAGCGGGTGCTCCAGGCGCAGCGGCTGCTGGAGACCTCCGACTACTCGGTCGACGAGGTCGCCGGGCGCTGCGGGTTCCGCTCGCCGGTCGCCCTGCGCGGGCACTTCCGGCGGCAGCTGGGGTCCTCCCCGGCCGCCTACCGGTCCGCCTACCGGGCACGCCGTCCCCAGGGCGACGTGGCACAGGTCTCCGAGATCTCGGGGTCCCCGGTACCGCACCAGCGCACTCCGCAGCCCCAGCGGGCGGCGGCGGCCCTGGCCGCGGCCGGCCCGTCGGTGACCGAGCTGTACTCACCCGGGCGGGTGCTGCGGGAACACGCGTAACCCTCACAACGGGTACGACACGGAAGGTCCTCCATCGGTCACCATCGATGGGGGACCTTCCGCTTATGGGGTCCGCTCCCGGGGCTACCGCATAAGGTGGGACACATGAACGATCGCATGGTGTGGATCGACTGCGAGATGACCGGGCTCTCGTTGACGGACGACGCACTTATCGAGGTGGCCGCGCTGGTCACCGACTCGGAGCTCAACGTGCTCGGCGAAGGCGTGGACATCGTGATCCGCCCGCCGGACGCCGCCCTGGAGACCATGCCCGACGTGGTGCGCGAGATGCACACCTCCTCCGGCCTGCTCGACGAGCTGGCCGGCGGGACCACCCTCGCGGACGCCGAGGCCCAGGTCCTGGCGTACGTACGGGAACACGTGAAGGAGCCGCGCAAGGCCCCGCTCTGCGGGAACACGGTCGGCACCGACCGCGGCTTCCTGCTGCGCGACATGCCCGCGCTGGAGAGCCACCTGCACTACCGGATCGTGGACGTGTCCTCGATCAAGGAGCTGGCGCGCCGCTGGTACCCGCGGGCGTACTTCAACAGCCCGCCGAAGAACGGCAACCACCGGGCGCTCGCGGACATCAAGGAGTCCATCGCCGAGCTGCGCTACTACCGGGAGGCGGTCTTCGTTCCGCAGCCCGGCCCCGACTCGGACACGGCGCGGACCATCGCCGCCAAGCACGTGGTGCCCGCCGAGTAGCACCGCCGGAGAGGGGTCGGGGAAAAGGTGGGAGCGAGCACCCTCCCGGACCCTGTACCCTTTTCTTCGGCCGGTCGGTTTTCCGACCGGACATGGTGGGTGTAGCTCAGTTGGTAGAGCACCTGGTTGTGGTCCAGGTGGCCGCGGGTTCAAGTCCCGTCACTCACCCTGCGGGAAGCCCCCGGTACGCGAAAGCGGACCGGGGGCTTCTGCGTTTGCGCCCGCTGCGCTCCTACGAGGACTCGCGGACCACCAGCCGGTTCTGCAGGACGACGGTCTCCTCGCCCGGCTCCGCCCCGGCCCCCTGGCGGATCCGCTCCAGCAGCACCCGCGCCATGGTCCGGCCCATCTCCTCGATCGGCTGCCGGACGCTGGTCAGCGGCGGGTCCATGTGCCGGGCCACCACCGAGTCGTCGAAGCCGACCAGCGCCACGTCCTGCGGGATCCGACGGCCGGCGGCGCGCAGCTCCAGCCGGGCACCCGCCGCCATGACGTCCGAGGCGGCGAAGACCGCGTCGAGGGCGGGCCGGCGCTCCAGGAGCTCGCGCGCGGCCCGGCGGCCGCCCTCCTCGGTGAAGTCGCCGACCGCGATCAGCTGCTCGTCGACGGGGTGCCCGGCGGTGGCCAGGGCCTGCCGGTAGCCGTCGAGGCGGCACTGGGCTCCGTACACGTCCAGCGGTCCGGTGATGGTGGCGATCGCGCGGCGGCCCCGGCCGAGGAGGTGGCGTACGGCCTCGGCCGCGCCCGCCAGGTTGTCGGAGTCCACGCAGGGCAGGGTCTCCGCTGCGGAGCGGCGGCCGCTGATCACCGTCGGGATGCCCAGCTCGGCGAGCAGCTCGGGCAGCGGGTCCCCGGCGTGGACGGAGACGAGGAGCACCCCGTCGACGCGGTGCCCGGACAGGTACTGGGACAGGCGGCGGCGCTCGCGGTCGCTGCCCGCCAGGGTGAGGACGAGCTGGACGTCGGTCTCGGCGAGGGCGGCGCCGACCCCGCGCACCACGTCGGAGAAGTACGGCTCGGCGAAGAACCGGGCCTCGGGCTCGGGGATCACGAGGGCGATGGCGTCGGTGCGGTTGGCGGCCAGCGCCCGGGCCGCCCGGTTCGGTACGTACCCCAGCTCGGCGACGGCCGCCTCGACGGCGGCCCTGGTGTGCTCGCTGACCTTGGAGGACCCGTTGATCACCCGGGAGACCGTGCCGCGCCCGACTCCTGCGCGCGCCGCGACCTCTTCCAGGGTCGGCCGTCCCCCGCCGCGCCCTTGACCGTTCATGGCTTCCTCCCGGTTGCGAATCTACCTCTTGACGACGATGGGAGCGCTCCCACACTGTGGCACACGACACCCGGCACGTTCCGTCCTTCAGGGAGGACCCAGATGCGAGCCCGAAGAAGCCTTGTCACCACGGCCGGTCTGCTCGGCGCCACGGCCCTGCTGCTCGCGGGGTGCGCGGAGGATCCGGCCGGGTCCCCCGGGAAGGGCGCCCCCTCGGGCGGAAAGGCGCAGACCACGCTCACCGTCGGGGTCTTCGGGGCGTTCGGCCTCCAGGAGGCCGGGCTCTACGAGGAGTACACGGCGCAGAATCCCGGGATCCGGATCGAGCAGACCTCCATCGAGCGGAACGAGAACTACTACCCCCAGCTCCTCACCCACCTGGGCACCGGCAGCGGGCTGGCCGACATCCAGGCCGTCGAGGTCAACAACATCGCCGAGATCACCGCGACCCAGGCCGACAAGCTGGTCGACCTCGGCAAGGTGCCCGGGGTGGACAAGGCCGCGTACCTGCCGTGGAAGTGGGCCCAGGGCACGGCGAGCGCGGCGAAGGGCGGGGCCACGGTCGGCCTCGGCACCGACATCGGGCCGCAGGGGATCTGCTACCGCAAGGACCTCTTCGAGGCGGCCGGGCTGCCGACCGACCGGGCGGCGGTCGGGGCGCTGTGGGCGGGCGACTGGAACAAGTACCTGGAGGCGGGCAAGGCCTACAAGGCGAAGGCGGGCGGGGGGAAGGCCTTCGTGGACTCCGCGTCGGGCGTGATGGCGGCGGTGACCGGGAGCAGCGAGCAGCGGTTCTACGACGCGCAGGGCAAGGTCGTCTACAAGACCAACCCGGCGGTGCGCGGGGCCTTCGATCTGGCGGCCTCCTTCGCCACGGAGGGGATGAGCGCCAAGCTCCAGCAGTTCACCCCGGCTTGGGACCAGGGCTTCTCCAACGGCTCGTTCGCGACGGTCTCCTGCCCGGCCTGGATGCTCGGCTACATCCAGGACAAGGCGGGTCCGGCGGGCAAGGACAAGTGGGACGTGGCGCAGGCGCCGAAGCCGAGCAACTGGGGCGGCTCTTTCCTGGTGGTGCCGAAGGCGGGCAAGCACGCCGAGGAGGCCGCGAAGCTGGCCGCATGGCTGACGGCGCCGGCGCAGCAGGCGAAGCTCTTCGAGAAGCGGGGCAGTTTCCCGAGCGCGAGCGCCGCGTACGGGCTGCCGTCGGTCTCGGGCGCGAAGCACGACTACTTCGGCGGGGCCCCGATCGGGGAGATCTTCGCGCGGGCGGCGGAGGGCGTGCCGGTGGCGGCGGTCGGCCCGAAGGACCTGGTGATCGCGCAGAACCTGGCGGACATCGGAATGCTCCAGGTCGACCAGAAGGGCCGCTCGCCACAGGAGGGCTGGGAGGCGGCGGTGAAGGCCATCGACAACGCCCTGGACCGGTGAACCGGCCGATGCCGAACCCCGCCCCCGCCACCCGGCCAATCACCCGCCCCGGCCCGGCAAGCCGGATGGCGGCCCCACCCGGACCGGCCGGCCGGACGGTGGCCCCACCAGGACCGGTCGCCCCGACGATGGCCCGGCCCGGACCGGCCAGCCGGACGGTGGCCCGACCCGGACCCGCGAGCCGGATGGCGTCCCGGCCCGGACCCGCGAGCCGGATGGTGGCCCCACCCGGACCGGCCAGACGGACGGTGGCCCGACCCGGACTGGCCAGCCGGACAGTCGCCCGACCTCGCCCTGCCAGCCGGATGGCGGCCCGACCCGGAGCCGCGTGCCGGATGGCGGCCCGACCGGGACCCGCCAGCCGGACGGTGGCCCCACCCGGACCGGCCGGCCGGCCGGTGGCTCGGCCCGGAGCCGAGAGCCAGATCGTGGGCCGACCCGGACCGGACGGACGGACGGTGGCCCCACCCGGGCCCGCGAGCTGGACAAGGGCTCGACCTGCACCCGCGAGCTGGACGGCGGCTCGGACCGGACCGGCCAGCCGGACGGTGGCTCGGCCCGGAGCCGCGAGCCGGGCGGTGGCTCGGACCGGAGCGGTGAGTGGGGCGGCGGACCGGCGGGGGGCTGTGGGTGGGTCGTCGGCTCGGGCGGGCTCGGTGTGCCGTTCGGTCGGGGGGCCGAAGGCGGCACGGCCGGGGGGCGGTGCGCCGTGAGCGACGAGACCGTTCTGTTGTCCCCCTCCGGCTCCCGCCCCGCGGAGGGGGGCGGCCCGCGCCAGGTGTGGCGTTCGCGCCGCTACCGGTGGGACCTGCGCTGGAGCCCGTACGCCTTCGTGGCGCCCTTCTTCCTCTTCTTCGCCGCCTTCGGGCTGTTCCCGCTCCTTTACACGGGCTGGGCGGCGCTGCACCAGGTGGAACTGACCGATCCGGACAGCATGACGTGGGTGGGGCTGAAGAACTTCTCCCGGCTGTGGGGCGACGAGTTCTTCTGGAACGCGCTGCGCAACACCGTCACCATCGGGCTGCTGTCCACGGTGCCGCAGCTGGCGATCGCGCTGGGCCTGGCCCACCTGCTGAACTACAAGGTGCGCGGCTCCGCCTTCTTCCGGGTCGCGGTGCTCACCCCGTACGCGACCTCGGTGGCGGCCGCCACGCTCGTCTTCGTGCTGCTCTTCGGCCGGGACTACGGGATGGTCAACTGGGCCCTGTCGGCGGTCGGTTTCGACGCGGTGGACTGGCAGAACGGCACCTTCGCCTCCCAGCTGGCGGTCTCCACGATCGTGATCTGGCGGTGGACGGGCTACAACGCGCTGATCTACCTGGCGGCCATGCAGGCGGTGCCGGGCGAGCTGTACGAGTCGGCGGCGCTGGACGGGGCCTCCCGGTGGCAGCAGTTCCGGCACGTCACCGTGCCCTCGCTCCGGCCGACGATCTTCTTCACGTGCGTGGTGTCGACGATCGGGGCGACGCAGCTGTTCGGCGAGCCGCTGCTGTTCAACGGCGGGGCGGGCGCGACGGGCGGCTCGGAGCACCAGTTCCAGACGCTGGGGCTGTACCTGTACGAGCAGGGCTGGGTGAACCTGCACCTGGGGCGGGCCTCGGCGATCGCCTGGGCGATGTTCCTGATCCTGCTGGTCATCGCGGGCGCGGCGCGGCTGCTGCGCGGACGGGAGGCCTCCCGATGAGATCGCTGCGCGCGGGCCGGCTCACGTACGTGGTGCTCGCCCTGTTCACCGCGGGCTCGCTCTTCCCGCTGCTGTGGACGGCCGTCGCGGCCTCCCGGAGCAGTACCCGCCTGGCGCAGACGCCGCCGCCCTTCTGGTTCGGCGGGAACCTGGGGCGCAACCTCCGGGTGGCCTGGACCGACGCCAATATGGGGACGGCCCTGCTGAACACCGTGGTCGTGGCGGGCACGGTCGCGGCCGGGACGGTTCTCTTCTCCACCCTGGCGGGCTTCGCCTTCGCCAGACTCCGCTTCCGGGGCCGCCGGCTGCTGATGTCGCTGGTGATCGGCACGATGCTGATCCCGCCGCAGCTGAGCGTGGTCCCGCTGTACATGCTGATCGCGGAGCTGTCGTGGACCGACCGGCTCCAGGCGGTGATCCTGCCGACGCTGGTCTCCGCCTTCGGGGTGTTCTTCATGCGCCAGTACCTGGCGCAGTCCCTGCCGGTGGAGCTGGTGGAGGCGGCGCGCACGGACGGGGCGAGTTCGCTGCGGATCGTGTGGCACGTGGTGTTCCCGGCGGCCCGGCCGGCGATGGCGGTGCTGGCCATGCTGACCTTCGTCATGGCCTGGAACGACTTCTTCTGGCCGATCGTCGCGCTGACCCAGAACGGCAGCCCGACGGTGCAGGTGGCCCTGACCGGGCTGGGCCGGGGCTACATCCCCGACCAGTCGGTGATCATGGCGGGCGCGCTGCTGGGCACGCTCCCGCTGCTGCTGGTGTTCCTCGTCTTCGGCCGCCAGATCGTCGGCGGCATCATGCAGGGAGCGGTAAAGGGATGACGAACGCACCGACGAACGCACCGGCGGACGCGCGGGGACCGCGGTTCCCGGACGGGTTCCTGTGGGGCACGGCCACGGCGGCCTTCCAGATCGAGGGTGCGGCCGCGCTGCGCGAGCCCTCCATCTGGGACACCTTCTGCAGTACTCCGGGCAAGGTGTACGGCGGGCACACCGGCGAGGTCGCCGTGGACCACCACCGGCTGTGGCGGGACGACGTCCGGCTCATGGCCGAACTGGGGCTCGGTGCCTACCGGTTCTCGGTGTCCTGGCCCCGGGTGCTGGCCGGCGGGATCTGCTTCTACGACGCCCTCGTCGACGAGCTGCTCGCCCACGGGATCAAGCCCTGCGTGACCCTGTACCACTGGGACCTGCCGCAGGAGCTCGAAAGTGCGGGGGGCTGGCCGGAGCGGGAGACGGCCTACGCCTTCGCCCAGTACACCTCCCAGGTCTCGGCGGCCCTGGCCGACCGGGTGGAGCTGTGGACCACCCTCAACGAGCCTTGGTGCAGCGCCTTCCTCGGGTACGGCTCCGGGGTCCACGCCCCCGGCCGCACCTCCCCCTCCGACGCGCTGCGCGCCGCGCACCACCTGAACCTGGCGCACGGGCTGGCCGCCGCCGTGCTGCCCTCCTCGGCGAGGACCGGCATCGCGCTCAACCTCGGCGCGGTGCGCCCGCTGACCGGCTCGGCGGCCGACCTGGACGCCGGGCGCCGCATCGACGCGCTGGCCAATCGGATCTTCACCGGCCCGCTGCTGCACGGGGCCTACCCGCAGGACCTCCTCGCGGACACCGCCTCCGTGACGGACTGGTCGTTCGTCCGGCCCGGCGACGAGGCGCTGATCCACCAGCCGCTGGGCTTCCTCGGCGTCAACTACTACACGCCGACGGTGGTCTCGGCGGCCGCCGACGGCCCGCGCGACGACGGGCACGGCGGCGGGCAGCACTCCCCCTGGCCGGGGGCCGAGGACGTGGCCTTCCACCAACCCCCGGGCGAGCAGACCGACATGGGCTGGTCGGTCGACGCGACGGGCCTCTACGACCTACTGCAGCGCTGTGCCCGCGAGGCACCGGGCCTCCCGCTGCTGGTCACCGAGAACGGGGCGGCATACGCCCCGGACCTGCACGACCCTGCGCGCATCGGCTACCTGGAGGCCCATCTGACCGAGGTCCACCGCGCCCTGGTGGACGGCGCCCCGGTCGGGGGCTACTTCCTCTGGTCGCTGATGGACAACTTCGAATGGTCCTACGGCTACAGCAAGCGCTTCGGCATCGTCCATGTCGACTACGAGACCCAGGCCCGCACCCCTCGCTCCAGCGCGCGCTGGTACGCCCGACTGGCCCGGACGGGGGCGATGCCGACGCGCTAGGCGGGGTGCGGTCAGCGGAAGGCGGGCGTGGAGCGGGCCGCCCAGTCGGCGAAGGGCCGGGCGGGCCGGCCGAGTATCCGTTCCACGGCCGGGCTCGGCACGAGTTCGGCGGGCAGGGGTGCGCCGAGGATCGCGAGGGTGCCCTGGACGACCGGTTCGGGCATGAAGGCCGACATCTGGGCGGCGGCTTCCTCGCGGGTCTGCTCGACGAACCGCACGGGCTCGCCGAGAGCCGCGCCGATCGCCTCGGCCCGCTCCCGCGGGGTGGTCAGGGCCGGGCCGGTGAGCTCGTGGATCCGGCCGGCGTGGCCGCCCCCGCGCAGGACGGCGGCCGCGACCTCGGCGACGTCCGCCGGGTCGACGGTCGGCAGCCCGACCTCGCCGAAGGGCGCCTCGGCGGTGCGCCGCGTACGGATCGACTCGGCCCAGGCGAAGGAGTTGGAGTTCAGGCCGCCGGAACGCAGGACCGTCCATTCCAGCCCCGACCGGCTGACGGCCTCCTCGAATCCGGCGGCGTGCCGGTAGACCCCGGGACGGGTCGCGACGCCTTGGCTGGAGAGCAGGACGACCCGCCCGAACCCGCTCTCCCGGGCGCGGTCGACAATGCCCTGCGGGTCCTCGCCGGCGACGAGCAGGAACAGCGCGTCGGCGCCTTCGAGCGCGGGCCGCAGCTGCTCCGGCTCGGCAAGGTCGGCCTGTATGTGCCGGACCCCCTCGGGCACCTCCGCGGGCTTCCTGGACACGGCGGTCACCTGCTCCCCCGCCTCCGCCAGGATCCGTACGAGCTCACGTCCGACATTGCCCGTCGCACCGGTCACCACGATCACAGCTTCCCCCTACGAGTCGATTGCGCGAGTTAGTTAGTTGGCTGACTCACTTCTGACCATAGCCGCCCCCCACTCCCCCGTCTACAGTTAGTCAGGTGACTGACTCAAAGAAGGCCCGGCGGACGTCCGGCAAGCGGGAAAGACTGGCGGCCGCGGCGGCCCAGGTGCTCCACGAACAGGGCATCGCCCAGACCACGCTCGCGGACATCGCGCAGGCGGCCGACGTCCCGGTGGGCAACGTCTACTACTACTTCAAGACCAAGGACCAGCTCGTCGAGGCCGCGATCGACGCCCACGCCCAGAGCCTCCAGGGTCTGATCGGAACGCTCGACCAGCTCCCCTCCCCCCAGGACCGGCTGAAGGCACTCGTGGGCGGCTGGGCCGAGCAGCGTGACCTCACGGCCCGGTACGGCTGCCCCACCGGCACCCTCGCCTCGGAACTCGACAAGCGCGCCGACGGACTCGACCGGTCCATCGCCCAGGTCATGCTGGTCCTGCTCGACTGGACCGAGCAGCAGTTCCGCGCCATGGGCCGCACCGACGCACGCGAGCTCGCGGTCGCCCTGATCGCCGCCTACCAGGGCATCTCCCTGCTCACCAACACCTTCCGCGACCCGGACCTGATGACCGCCGAGGCCCGCCGCCTGGAGCGCTGGATCGACTCCCTCACCTAGCGGCGCCGAAAGCGTCGGCGTGGTCCGTCACCCAGGTCTCGAAGGTGCGGGCCGGGTGGCCGGTGAGGTGCTCGACCGCATCGGTGAGATCGACCGGAAAGCCGTCCGAGGAAGCCCAGTAGTCGAGCAGGGCGTCGGCATAGGGGCCGGGTATGTAGCCGTCGACCTCGGACTTCCACTGCCCGGCGGTGACGGCCTCGAAAGGTATGGGCCGGCCGAGGATCCGGCCCAGTATCGCGAGCTGGGCCGCGAAGGTGAGCGCCTGCGGCCCGGTCAGGGTGTAGGCGCGGCCGCCGAGGGCCGGGTCGGTGAGGACGGCGAAGGCGGCTTCCGCGAGATCGGCCTCGTGGACGGGGTCGCAGTAGGCGCCGGGGTAGGGCAGGTGGACCGGCCGGCCGGACTTCAGCGACCAGGCCCAGCCGAGGGCGTTGCTCGCGAAGGACCCGGGGCGCAGCAGGGTGGTGCGCAGCGGGGAGGCCGTCAGGGCCTGTTCGACGGCGAGATGGGACGCGGACAACGGGCTGTCGGCGGCTCCGGGGGCGAGCACCGAGGAGGAGGACAGGAGCACGACGTGCTCGACTCCGGCGGTGACGGCCTCCTTGACGAAGGCATCGATCCCGGCGGCCTCGGCATACAGGAAGACGGAGCGGACACCCTCGAGGGCGCCGGGAAAGGTCCCCGGGTCGGTCAGGTCGCAATGGACGGTATCGGCGCGGTCCGGCTCGCGGGAGGCGAGGCGGTGCGGGATGCCGCGGGAGGCGAGGAGGGCGGAGAGTCCGCGGGCGACCGCGCCGCGGCCGCCGGTGACGAGGATCGACATGGTGGATTCCTTCTCTCTGGTTTCGGCTCTCTGGTTTCGGCTCTCTGGTTCCGACCGACTTGGCGATACGATGAATCCGTGACACAGATTCTGCGTGACACATCCTCTGCGTCACACAGTTAAATTTGGAGCATGGAGAAGCCGATGTCAACCGATTCCCCTCGTACGGGTGATGAGTGGAGCCGCGCGGAGCTGCTCGCGCGCATCGTCACCGAAAGCCAGCGGCACTACGCCGACTACTCCCTCTTCAACCAGGCCATGGCCGACCACGTCGGCCTGCACCCCACCGACATGCAGTGCGTCGCCCTCCTCGACATGGAGCCCGGCCCCGTCAGCACCGGCGACATCGCCCGCCTCACCGGCCTGACCTCCGGCTCCGCCACCCGCCTCGTCGACCGCATGGTCAAGGCGGGCATCGTCGAGCGGCACGCAGACCCCCACGACCGCCGCCGCTCCCTCGTCTCCCTCTCACCCGAGGCCCGCAAGCGGATCGGCGCCGCCTGGGACACCCCGGGCCGGGCCTTCGGCGCCGTGCTGGAGAGCTACTCGGATTCCGAACTCGCCGTCATCGCCGACTACCTGCACCGCGCCGCCGAGGTCGGCCGGGCCCAGGCCAAGCGGCTGACCTCGGGCGAAACCGGCTGACGGGGGCTTCCGAAGGGGCCGTTCCGGCATTAGCGTCCCGGCCAAGGGCAACCCAGCGCGCCGGAGAAACGGGAGGGTCGGCGTGCCGATGGAGGTTGTCCGTGACCCAGCCCCTCTCCGCGCCCGCCGGCTTCCGCGGGGTCTTCGCACTCGGCGGCAGCGCCCTCCCCCTCTACGCGTTCCTCGCGCGCCTGCCCGCCGCGCTCTGCCCCATCGGAACGCTCCTGCTCATCAACGAACGCGACGGCATCGGTGACGCCGGCGCCGTCGCCGCCGCCCTCTGGCTCGGCCAGGCCCTCGGCGGCCCCGTCATCGGCCGCCTCGCCGACCGCCGCGGCCACCGCCCCGTACTGCTCGTCGCCTGCGCCGCGAACGCCGCCGTCCTCGCCGCCCTCGTCGCGGCCGTCCTCGGCGGCCTGCCGCTCGCGCCCCGCATGGCCCTCGCCGTCGCGGCCGGCCTCACCATCCCGCAGGTCGGGCCGCTGGCGAGGGCACGCTGGGCGCGGCTGGCCGGCGCGGACAAGCAGCTGCTGGGCTCGGCCCTGTCCTTCGACACCACCCTGGACGAAGTCGGGTTCATGGTCGGCCCCGCGCTGGCCGGGATCCTGGCCGTGACCGTCCACCCCGCCTCGGCGCTCGTGCTCGCGGCCGGGCTGATCCTGGTGTTCGGCTCGCTCTTCGCGGTGCATCCGACCGCTCCCGGCCCCGCCTCCCCGACCCCGGGCGCGCGTGCCGGCGTACGGCTGTGGTCGCCCGGGCTGGTGCTGCTCTTCGCGATGGCCGTGCTCCAGGGGGCCGCGTGGAGCGGGGCCAACACCGGCGTCAACGCGCTCGCGGAGTCGCTCGGCCGGCCGGGCGCGGCCGGGCTCGTGTGGGCGGCCATGGCCGTGACCAGCTCGATCGCCGGATTCGTGACGGTGGCCCGGCCCGGCTCGGCGGACCTGACCGTACGGCTGCGGTGGACGATCGCCGTCCAGGCGGTGCTCACGCTGCCGCTGCTCGCCGTGTCGGGGCTGACCGGCGCCGCCTTCGCCGTCGCCGGCACCGGACTGGCGGTGGCCCCGCACCTGATCGCGCTGTTCGGTCTGGTGGAACGGACCGGTCCGGCCGAGCGTATGGGCGAGGCCATGACCGTGGTCGGCAGCGGCCTGATCCTCGGTCAGGCGGTGGCGGCGGCCGTCGCCGGGCCCCTCGCCGCGGCGTACGGCTACCGGGCCGCCTTCATCGTGGCCTGCGCGGCCGCTGCCGCCTCCGCCGTCCTGGCGATGGCGGCCGCCGCCACTACGAGGACTTCAGCGCACCCAGCGCCTTCCCCATCTCCTCGGCCGTCATCACCGGACCGACCTCGATCTCGGCGTTGAAGTCCTGGAACAGGTCCCACGACAACGACGGCATCGTCGCGCTGTCCTGCAGGTCGAAGACGATCCAGCAGGACCGCACGCCCTCGTGCAGGCCGAAGTAGGCCGCCTCCGGCTTGACCTTCTCCAGGAGCTTCTTCACCGCCTGGGGCAGGGCCCCGCTCTTGATGCCCTCGTTCGAGGCGGCCGTGTCCAAGTGGGCCCTGAGCATGACTCTCATGCGCGGCTCCTTCCGTCAGGGCCACCCTGGGCGGGGCCGCCGGACCCGGCAACATCTCGGCCGCCGCCCGAGCGGCGGCCGTACGGGGCACCCCTCCCGTACGGGCTCCTACGCCCCCTGGACGTGGAAGTTGAACTCCGAGTGCCCCAGGGCGCCCATCAGCCGGAGCCACACGGGGAGCATCATCTCGGTACCCCGGGCGGTCTCGATGCCCCCGAGGTCGAGGATGCTCCCCTCCGGCCACCCGAAGGAGTGGAGCAGCTCCCGTACGGCCTTCTTCGCGTCCGCGTCCTCGCCCGACAGGAAGACGTGGTGCTCACCGGCGACCCGGCTCGGATCGACCATGATCTGGCAGTTCATCGTGTTCAGCGTCTTGACCACCCGCAGGCCCGGGAAGGTGCGCTGGATCAGCTCGCCCAGGCTGTCGGTGTCCACCGGGTCCAGGCTCGGCGGGAAGCCCCGCGAGAAGTCCAGGGGGTTCGCGATGTCGATCAGGACCTTGCCGTCCAGGTGGGCCGCCTCCGCCTCCGTCAGGGCGGCGATGCTGACCTGCCCGCCGGTCGCGTTGACCAGGGTGTCCCCGTCCCGCGCGGCCTCGGCGAAGGACGCGAGCCGCACCTGCGGCTGCCCCGCCTGCCAGTCGGCGTACTCGGCGCGTCCCGCGGTCGCCTCGGGATCACGGGTGCCGATGACCACCTCGTGCCCCAGGGAGGCGAGCCGGGCCGCCACCGTGCGGCCGACGATGCCGGTGCCGAGTATTGCGTAGCGCATGTCGTAAGTCCTTAACAGATGTGGGATCAGCCAAGAATCCCCACATCGTAGAAGAACTGATACCTCGTCGGGTCGTCCGGGAGGAACCAGTGGAAGCCCTCTTCGAAGAAGACGGCCACGACGTTGATCGCGATCACCAGCCCCAGGAACCACAGCACGAGCAGCCCCGCGGTCCGCAGCGGACCAGGCTGCTCGGCCGGTAGCGTGCGCGCCGCCGTCGAGTGGGCGAAGGCCAGGACGATGCCGACGGCGACCACCGAGGCCTGGAAGAGGACCCACGCCCACACGTACAGGTGCAGGCCGAAGACCTCGCTCCCGTAGCCCTTGTCGCCGGGCAGGACGTGCAGCATCGTCTGCCGCCAGGAGGCGAACGAGCCCGCGATCACGGCGACGAGCGACAGTCCCCAGCCCATCATGTAGTCGCGGCCGGTCACCACACCGTGCGACAGCGCCGTCCGGACGATGGACGCGGCGCCCATCGCCGCCAGCAGCATGAACATCCGCTGCACGATGCAGAGCGGGCACGGGTACTCCCAGAGCCCGAACTGGTAGAAGAGGCCGCCGCAGACCACGCCCGTCCAGCCGGCGGCGAAGAAGCAGGCGAACCAGTACTGGGCCCGTCCGAGCAGCCCGCCCGTCGGCGCCGCCTCCGGGAGGAGGTCGTGCATCGTGGCCACCGTCAGTAGCTCAGGTTCAGGGCGAGGCTGCTGGTGATGTGGTGGGCCATCAGCAGGATCACGGCGAGCAGCATGATCCACCACGCTCCGAGCACGACCATCCGGGACGACTCCCGGTACAGGGCGATGAGCGTGGCGAGGAGCCCGCCGAAGATGAGGGTGTCCATGCCGCGGACCGTACCGATCCACGGTCACGGGGCCCGCGAGGCGCGCCCCCGGCCCCGCCCCCGTTACGTCAGTTGCTGCGCCGCTTGCGCCGGGCGCGCCGGGTCCGGACCCCGCCCGAGCCGCCGCGGGTGCGGCCGTCCACGCCGATCCAGACCCGCACCTCGGTGCCGCCGAGCACCGAGCGCCCCAGCCGTACGTCGCCGCCGGTCGACTCCGCGACCCGGCGCACGATGTCCAGGCCGAGGCCCGTGGACCCGTCGCGGGCGCCGTCGTTGCCGCGGCGCAGGGCGGCGTCCGGGTCGGCGATGCCGGGGCCCGCGTCCGAGACGAGCACGATGACGGCGTCCGAGGCGTCGTGGACGTCCACCGCGAAGGGGGTGCCCTCGGGGGTGTGCCGGAAGACGTTGCCGAGCATGGCGTCGAGCGCGGCGGCCAGTTCGGGCCGCGCGACGGGGATCCGTACCGTGCGGTCCACCCCCGCGAGCCGTACCTCGCGGCCCTCGTCCTCCGCCAGCGCCGACCAGAAGGCCATCCGGTCGCGGATCACCTCGGAGGCATCGCACCCGGCGTTCACGCCCGGGCCGGACAGGCCGGTCGTGGGACGCTGTTCGCGGGCCGTACGGATGATCGTGTCGACCTCCCGTTCCAACTGCTCCACGGCCGCCCGGGTCTGCTCGGCGGCCGGGCCGTCGCCGAGCGAGGCCGTGTTGAGCCGCAGCACCGTCAGCGGCGTCCGCAGCCGGTGCGACAGGTCGGCGGCCAGCTCCCGCTCGTTGGCGAGGAGTTCCACGACCTGGTCCGCCATCGCGTTGAACGCGACGGCCGCCGAGCGGAGTTCCTTCGGCCCGGCCTCGGGGACCCGGGCCCCCAGCCGGCCCTCGCCCAGCTGGTGCGCGGCGTCCGCGAGCCGCTCGGCCGGCCGGACGAGCCGGGCGCCGAGCCGGTCGGCGACCGCCACCGAGCCCACGATCAGCGCCAGTCCGACGCCCGCGAGGATCAGCCAGGCGGTCGTGACGCCGTTGCTGACCTCGCTCTCCGGTACGTAGATCTCCACGACGGCGATGTCCCCGGAGCCGAGGGCGATCGGCTGGAGCAGTGCCGAGCCGCCCCCGGCGACCGAGGCGGTCGTTGCCCGTCCGATCCGCCGGGTCTCGGCGACGGCGCGCTCGCCCGCCCTGCCCTCGCCGATGTCCACCGGCGCGCTGCCGGCGATCGCGGGCACGTGGACGGCCATCCGCCGGGCCGCGCCCATCTGCGTGGACTCGACGGCCTTGCGCAGCTGCACCGGGTCGGTGGTGATCGACAGGGTCGGCCCGATGGTGGCGGCCTGCCGCTCGGCGTTGGAGAACGCCCGGTCGCTGGCCATCTCCTTGACGACGAGCCCGAGCGGCACCGCGAACGCCACGACCACCATGACGGTGACCGCCAGGCACACCTTGACCAGCGCCCACCTCATCTCCTGTGGCTCGCTTCTCCGCCCGCGCGGCGCACCACTGCGGCTATCGCCGTCGTCTGCGGCCCGGTGGCCGCGCGTGCGCCGCTCACTGGGGCGGCTCCAGCTTGACGCCCACACCCCGCAGCGTGTGCAGGTAGCGGGGCCGGGCGGCGGTCTCGCCGAGCTTGCGGCGCAGCCAGGACAGGTGGACGTCGATGGTCTGGTCGTCCCCGTACGACTGCTGCCACACCTCGGCGAGCAGCTCGCGCCGGGCCACGACCACCCCGGGCCGACCGGCGAGGAAGGCGAGCAGGTCGAACTCCCGGCGCGTGAGGTCCAGTACGGTCCCGTCCAGCTCGGCCTGGCGGCGCAGCGGGTCGATGGCCAGCCCGCCGACGCGCAGGACGCGCGAGGGCGGCTCGGCCGCGGCCGCCTGCGAGCGGCGCAGGACCGCGGCCATCCGGGCGGAGAGGTGCTCGACGGAGAAGGGTTTGGTCAGGTAGTCGTCGGCGCCGTCGTTGAGCAGCCGGACGATCTCCGCCTCGTCGTCGCGCGCGGTCGCGATGATCACGGGTACGTCGGTGATGCCGCGCAGCATCTTCAGCGCCTCCGACCCGTCGAGGTCGGGCAGCCCGAGGTCGAGGATGACCACGTCGAAGCGGTGGTGGGCGACCTCGCGCAGCGCCTCCAGGGCGGTGCCGACGCTGCGCACGGTGTGCGAGGCCTCGGTCAGGTGCCGGATGAGGGCGGAACGTACGAACTGGTCGTCCTCGACCACGAGCACACTTGCCATGGCCCGCACGGTAGCCCATTCGGGGGAGCCGGGGAGGGGCCGAGCGGCTCTTGTGGCAGGTGGTGCAGTATGTCCCTCGATGCTGCGAGGACTTGTACATGCCATGGCCTGGACGCTGGCGACCGGGGCGGCGGTGACGCTGTCCTGGTGGGGCGTGCACACCGTTATGTCGGGCACCGCCTACGATCCGCCGCTCGCGGTTCCGCTGGCGGGGCAGCCGTTGTCCTCCTCGACCCACCACGCCCAGCTCGCCGAGCCGCCGTCCCCCGCGCCGTCCGCCTCTCCGAGTCCTTCCGCCTCGCCGTCAGCGGGGCCCTCGTCCGCCAAGCCCTCGCCGAAGGCCTCGCCCGCGCCCCGCGCCGGCCAGAAGACGGACGCCGCGGACCAGGGAAACGTGAAGGCCTACCCCGTCTCCGGCGGGCGGGTCGTCTTCTCGCTCGGGGCGTCCTCGGCCGAGCTGGTCTCGGCGACCCCGGCGGCCGGCTGGCGGATGCAGGTGTGGAAGCAGGAGTACTGGATCCGGGTCACCTTCACCAAGGACGGCCGCGAGGTGTCGGCGTTCTGCACCTGGCACGACCACCCGCCGGCGGTGGAGATCGTCGACCCCTGAGCGGGGGTCCTCGCTAGGCGGGGACCGTGCCGACCAGCACGAACTCGTTGTACGGGAAGACCTTGCCCAGCGGGCGCGGGAAGGGGAAGGAGTAGGTGCGCCGCACCGTGACCCCGGCCTTGCCCGCGTGGCTGCGCAGCTCCTCGAAGCCGACCCACCGGACGTGGGTGGCGTCGGAGCGGTAGCCCAGCTCCTGGGGGGTGATCAGGACGAGGGAGCCGCCCGGCTTCACCAGCGGAAGGTACTGGTCCAGCAGCGAGGCCGCGGTCTCCTCGTCGACGTGCTCCAGCACGTGCGCGACCAGCATGCTGTCGAAGGACCCGGGCTGGCAGTCGGGGGCGGCGGCCAGCTCGTCGGGGGTGTAGGCGGTCAGCCCGCGCTCCCGGCAGGTCCGGACGGAGTGCGGGTTGTGGTCGACGCCGACGCTGTCCGGGCCGCAGTTCAGCAGGTTCCGCCCCAGGCCGCAGCCGATGTCGAGGACCCGGCCCAGCTTCAGCCGCTGCAGGTTCCACCGGTACGGCGCCTGCGTCGGCAGCAGCCGCTTGATCCCGGACTGCTCGAGGCGGGCGAGCCGCTTCGTGTAGTCGGAGGTGGCGGTGCTGGGCGTTTCGGGCGTGGCGGGGGAATCAGACATCGTCGGCCGTCTCTTGATGCGTTATGGAAGGCAGCCCTCCGGGGCAGTCACAGGCTACGCATGGCGGGCGCCCTCCGGGAGACCTCTCTCGGCCTTTATCCGATCCTCCTTCTCCGCAATCCGGAGAAGTCCCGCGACCCCGTTCGCCCGCGTCAGCGGAAGACCGAGGGCGGCGGCTGCGGCGAGGCCACCGCCGATGCGTCCGCGACCGGCGCCGCGCCGCCCGTGAAGTCCGCCAGGGCCCGGCCGTGCTCGACCCGGCCCGGGTGCGGGTCGCTCGCCACGCGCCGGGTGAACTCGGCCACCGGCAGCTCGCGGTCCGCGGCCACCAGCACCGCGTTGCCGAACCGTTTCCCCCGCCACACCACGGGATCCGCCGCCAGCGCCAGCTCCGCGAACCGGGACGCGGCCGTAGCGACCTGCCCCCGCAGGTGCGCGAGCGGCGGACCGTCCGCGAGGTTGGCCACGTACCACCCGGCGGGCGCGAGGGCTCGGCGTACGTCGTCCAGGAACTCGGTGCTCGTCAGGTGGGCGGGGGTGCGCGCCCCGCTGAACACGTCCGCGATCACCAGGTCCGCCCAGCCGTCCGGCACCTTGGCCAGGCCGGCCCGCGCGTCCACGGCCCGGACCCGGACCCGCGCCTGGGGGTCCAGCGGCAGGTGTTCCCGTACGAAGGCCACCAGCGCGGCGTCGATCTCCACGATCTGCTGGGTGGAGCGGGGGCGGGTGGCGGCCGTGTAGCGGGCGAGGGTGAAGGCCCCGCCGCCGAGGTGGACCACGTTCAGCGGCTGCCGGGCGGGGGCGACGAGGTCGATCAGGTGGCCGATCCGGCGCTGGTACGCGAAGTCCAGGTACCGGGGGTCGGCCAGGTCCACGTGCGACTGCGGGGCCCCGTCGATCAGGAGGGTCCAGGCGTCGGCGCGCTCCCGGTCGGGCTCCAGCTCGGCCCGGCCGCCCGCCACCTGCCCGACTACCGGCTCGGCGGCGCCGCGTCCGCGCTGCTGCTGCCTGCTGCCCTTGCCTCTGTCCTTGCCTGCCACGACCCCATGGTCGCAGGTCAGCGGCTGTCGCAGGTCAGCGGCAGTTGTCGGCGGCCTCGATCAGCCGGGCCGCCTCGCCGAGCGCCGCCCGCAGCACCTCGGGATCGGTGACGGGCCCGACCGCCTCGGGCGGGAGCAGCCAGCCCGTGGCGCCGGCGGCCGGCGAAACGGCGTCGCCGAACCGCATGCCGCGCCCGTTGGTCTGCGTACACGCGCTGCCCGGCAGGTCCCAGGCGTCGGCGGTGCCGGGCGGGACGAGGAAGCCGAGGGTGTCGCCGGAACCGTCGTGCAGGACCGGGCCGACCCCGCCGGCCTGGCTGGCGGCCCGGCGGATGATGTCCACCGCCTCCAGCCCCTGCCGCGCGGGCACGGTGACGAGGTCCAGATCCGGCTCGGGGACCAGGACCGGGGCCAGGGCCGCGCCCGGCGCGGGCGCGGTGTTCGTTCCAGTGCTCTCCATGCCGCCCTCCACCAAGGGAACCCCTCCTCGATCCGTATCCGCATGGGTTCAACGCACGGGAACGTCAACGGGTGCGGCGGCAAGACGCTGCAAAGGATGGCAGTTCATGGCGGATGGCGGGTGAGATATCCCTTTTGTAGCCAAACACCGCATGAACGACCCCTCGCTGGCGGTACGTTCATGCGCGCCGGGCCCACCGCACTTCACATGTCACAGCACCGGCACTGCGTTCCTTGCCAGAGAGGCCACGTCCATGGCGGCGTCCCCCCACTCACCCAACTCCACGTTCCGGCGGCTGCGCGGGCAGCACTCCCCGGCCGAGTTCGCGGCGCTGGTACGCCGGGCGGCGAAGGAGATCGGCGAAACGGTTTCCTGCGACGCCCGCTACATCGGCCGGGTCGAGTCCGGCGAGATCCGCTGCCCCAACTACGCCTACGAGCGGGTCTTCCTCCACATGTTCCCCGGCCGCACTCTGGCCGACCTGGGGTTCTCACCGCGCGAGGCCGTCCGCGGCCGCTCGGCCCAGCTCACCGGGCGTTCCGGTTCCGCTTCCGCTTCCAGCTGCAAGGAGAGCGACGTGCTGCGTCGCGCGTTCATGGCGGGCGGCTCCGCGACCGTGGCGGCCGCGACGCTCAGCCTCACCCTGCTCGGCGACACCCGCCGGCTGCCCTCCCGCGCCGGCGAGTCCGAGGCCGCGGCCGTCGAGGACGCCGTACGCCAGATCCGGCTGCTCGACGACCGGCACGGGGCCGACGCCCTCTACCGCAGGGCCGCCGAGCCCCTGCGCACCGCCTACGCGCTGCTCGACGCGGGGGCCACCCGGCAGTCCACCGAGGACCGGCTGCACGCGGGCGCCGGCGAACTGGCCGTCTCGGTCGGCTGGCTGGCCCACGACTCCGGGCGCTTCGACGACGCCCGCTCGCACTACGCGGAGGCCCTCGCCACGGCCCGGGTGTCCGGAAACGCGGGCCTGGAGGCGCACGCGTTCAGCAACATGGCGTTCCTGGCGCGGGACTGCGGCCGCTCGCGCGAGGCCGTACGGGCGGCCCAGGCGGGCCGCCTCGCCGCGCGCTCCCTGGGTTCCCCGCGGCTGCTCTCCCTCCTCGCACTCCGGGAGGCGGGGGGCTGGGCGGGCCTCGCCGACCGCAAGTCCTGCGAGGAGGCGCTGACGCGGGCCCACACGGAGTTCTCCCGGGGGGAGGCGGGGGCGGACCCGGAGTGGATGTCCTTCTTCGGCGAGGCCGAGCTGGAGTCCCTGGAGGCCAGGTGCTGGGCCGCCCTCGGCGAGCACGCGCGGGCGGCCCGGCACGCCCGTCGGGCCGCCGACCTGCAGGATCCGCACTTCGCCCGGAACGTGGCGCTGTACACCGCCGAGCTGGCCGGCGACCTGGCCCGGGCGGGGGCGCCCGACGAGGCCGCGTGGGCCGGGGGGCGCGTGCTGGAGCTGCTGACCGAGGTCCAGTCCACGCGGATCCGCTCCATGCTGTCGGACACGGCCCGCGCCCTCGTCCCCCACCAGCGGTCCCCCCGGGTGGCCACGTTCCTGACCCACCACGCCACGGCCTGACGCCGGGAGGGAGGCGCACCGCGCCGCGCGGCGGTTACGCGTCCAGGTGGCCCGTGTCGTTCCAGCGCTCCAGCGCGGGGGCCCCGTACGCCCAGCCCAGTACCGACAGGGAGGTCGGGTCCAGGCGGATCCGGGCCCCGAACGAGGCCTCGAAGCCGAGCCAGCGGGCGGCCAGCGTCCGCAGGATGTGCCCGTGGGCGAAGACCAGGACGTCCCGCTCCGCCGAGCGGGCCCACGCGACGACCTCGTCCGCGCGCGCGGACACGTCGGCGACGGACTCACCGCCCGGCACCCCGTCGCGCCAGATCAGCCAGCCGGGCCGGATCGCCTGGATCTCGGCCGGGGTCATGCCCTCGTAGTCGCCGTAGTCCCACTCCATCAGCGCGTGCCAGGGGTCCGCCTGCGCCCCGAAGCCGGCCAGGTCACAGCTCTCGCTCGCGCGCACCAGCGGGCTGGTGCGGACCTCCAGGCCGGGCAGGCCCTTCCACGGGTCGCGGGCCAGCCGCTCGCCGAGCAGCTTCGCACCCCGCTTGCCCTCCTCCAGCAGGGGCACGTCCGTGCGCCCGGTGTGCTTGCCGAGCTGGGACCACGCCGTCTGGCCGTGGCGGGCCAGCAGGATGCGGGGGGCCATGTAGTTTCTCCCGGTCCATCGATAATCGTGCGGTTTTGCGGTGGTTGAGTCGCCCGTCCATCATCCATCACGTGAACTCCGGGCCACCCCGCGACCGCTTTCCGGTGTAAGACCACGATTGTCAGTGGCGGATGGGACACTTCCGCCCGTGAGCTCCTACCCGCCCAGCAGCCCCGCGCCGCCGACGACACTGCGGCAGCGGCTCGCCGGCCTGCGCGGCCCCGCCGTGCCGCCCCGCCCGCTCGACGCCCGGGCGCTGGCGGCCCTCGCCGCCAACCCCGGCTGCGGCAGACGCGCCCTGCTCGACGGCGCCGGCGTGGACAAGACCGCCCTCGCCTCGGCCCTCGGCTCCCCCGCCTCCTTCGGGCAGTCGCAGTTCGCCATCGTCCGCGGGAACTCCTTCGAGGCCAAGGTCAAGGGCGACGGCGGAGCCGAGCTGCTGCGGCTGGTCCACCATCACCTCGGCGCCGCCGCCGAGCCCCCCGGCTCCGGCGCCCGGGTCCCCGACCTGGCCGCCGCCGGGCCCGAGGGCCGCGCCGCCCGCACCGCGCTCGCCCTGCGCGAGGCCACCTCCGCGGGGGCCTGGACACTGCTCGACCACCCGATGCTGGCCCTGGAGGTGGCCGGCTCGCCCGCCTACCTGGAGCCGGACGCCGTCGTCGTGCACCCCGACGGCCGCTGGACCGTCGTGGAGATCAAGTCGTTCCCGATGATCGACGGGGGCGCCGATGCCGCCAAGGTGGGCGCCGCCGCCCGCCAGGCCGCCGTGTACGTGCTGGCCCTGGAGAAGACCGCCGAGAAGCTGGCGGGCGCCCGGGTCGGGCAGACCGTGCTGCTGGTCTGCCCCAAGGACTTCTCCAACCTGCCCACCGCCTCGCCCGTCGACATCCGCCGCGAGCGCTCGGTGACCCGGCGTCAGCTGGACCGGCTGACCCGGGTCGAGGAGCTGGCCGCGGCGCTGCCGGAGGGCCTCAGCTTCGACCCGGCGCGGACCGCCGAGGAGCTGACCGAGGCGGTCGCCGCCGTGGAGGCCTCCTACGCCCCCGAGTGCCTGGCCGCCTGCGAGCTGGCCTTCCACTGCCGGGAGCGGGCCCGCGCCGCCGACGACGTGACGGCGCTGGGCCGTTCCGTACGGGGCGAACTGGGCGCGCTGACCACCGTCGAGGCGGCCCTCGCGGCGGCCGCCGGGGCCGGCTGCGCCGAGGACCCGACCGCCGCCGCACTGCACCGGGCGGCCCGGCTGCGCGCCGAAGCGCTGGAGATCGCCGCCGCCCGCCCGCCGCACCACGTCCCGGAGACCCCCGAATGCCCCTGCTGAGCACCCTGGCCCGGCTGGAGGCCGTCCGCACGGGCCGCGCCCAGCCGCTCGCGACCGTGCGGCACCGCCACCTGAGCGAGAACCCGATGGTCTTCGTGCCGCTGACAACGGCCGGTGAGGCGGGGGCTCCGCTGGGCGCGATGGTCGGGACGGACCCGAACGAGCCGCGGGTGTTCGTGATACCCCAGCCGCGCGACCGGGACCTGCGCTGGGCGTTCCTCGCGGACCTGGCGGTCCACGTACTGGCCCACATCGAGGCGTACGGGGACGTGGTGGAGCCGGCCGAGCGCAGCGAGACCGATCCGGAGACGGGCAAGAGGGTCAAGGTCGAGACCGAGCTGTGCGTGGACGCGCCACAGCTGATCGTGCCCAGCCGGGCGGGCATCGAGTACGTACGGCTGCTGGGCCGGTCGATGCGGTTCCGGCGGACGGCCGAGGAGGATCCGGAGAATCCGTATCCGGCGCCCTCGCGGGTTCCGATGCTCGGGCGCTGGTTCACCCACCTCGCCGAGCGCTCGCGGGTGCCCGGCTCCTCGATGCTGGTGTCGGCGACGGACCTGCTGTCCCGGCACTGGGCGACCGGTCAGAGCAACCTGGAGGACCAGCACCTCGGGGCGCTGCTGGGCTGGATCGACCCGCCGGAGGGCCGGTCGGGGGCCGAGGCGGCGCTCCGGGCCGAGCTGGGCCGCGACAAGGACGGCCAACTGCTGTGCCCGCCGGCCGGTCCGGCAACCGACCCGGCCTTCGACAACAAGCTGCTGGCCCCGGCGATCGCCCGGTACGACGCGGCGCGCGCGGCCCTGGCGGCCCGGCCCGAGGAGGACGACCGCGAGGTGCGGATGGCCGAACGGGCCGTGCGCCGACTGGTCGTGGAGCAGATGTCGGGCGCCTGGTGGGCGACGTGGGACGCGATCGAACTGCTCCGCGCCCTGCCGGCCGGCGAGCGGGCCGAGGAGCGCTGGACCCGCGACCGCTGGTCCTACACCGGCCACCGGGACCGCGTCCGGGCGGGCGAACCGCCGCAGCCCCGCGGGGACGACGCGGTGACGGCGGCGCAGAAGCTGGCCACGCGGGAGACCGAGCAGGTACGGCTCGACGCCCAGGAGGCCCTGGACGACCCCCTGGTGATGGCGGGCCGGCGGCTCGCGGGCGAGGCCTTCGCCGGCGAGGTCACCGAGGTGGTGATGGAATGGACGGACTCGAAGCGGCCGAGCCCGCGCCCGCTGGTGACGGTGGCCACGGAGGACCGGCCGCAGCTCGCGGAGGACGGCGGCGGGAAGGTGTACCGCTCGCTGGACGGGCGCCCGCAGAGCGCGCAGTTCGTGCGCTTCGAGGCGGACGGCGGGCTGGTGCTGCGCCTGCTGGACAAGATGGGCCGCGGCCGGGAGCCGGAGCCCGGCTCGGTGCCGGAGAAGGGCGACCGGGTGTGCTGGACGCTGTTCGAGCACGACGCGCGCGGCGGCCCGAAGCTCCCGGACCGTGAGCAGACCCCGTGGACGCACGGGGGCCCGCCCGGATCCGCCACCGCCGTACCGCTGCCCGACGCCGTGACCGACGAGGACATCCTGTGACCGCGCCCTTCGACCCGGGGGCCGCGGCCGCCGAGGCGACCGCCGCCATCCTGCACGACACGCTGCACGGCGCCGAGCGGGGCGTGGTCGTCGACTCCCCGCCCGGGGCCGGCAAGTCCACCCTCGTGGTGCGGGCGGCGCGCGAGCTGGCCGCGGCCGGGCGCCGGCTGATGGTGGTCGCGCAGACCAACGCGCAGGTCGACGACCTGGTGCTGCGGCTCGCCGACAAGGATCCGGAGCTGAAGGTCGGCCGGCTGCACAGCAGCGACGGCGACGCCTACGACCCGGCGCTGCGGGAGCTGCCCTCGGTCACCCTCTCGGCCAAGCCCGGCGACCTGGCCGAACTGCCCGTCACCATCGCCACGGCGGCGAAGTGGGCCTTCGTCAAGGACGTCGAGCCGTGGGAGCACGCGATCGTCGACGAGGCCTACCAGATGCGCTCGGACGCGCTGCTGGCCGTGGCCGGGCTGTTCGAACGGGCGCTGTTCGTCGGCGATCCGGGGCAACTGGACCCCTTCAGCGTGGTCGGCGCGGAGCAGTGGGCGGGCCTGTCCTACGACCCCTCCGCCTCGGCGGTGAGCACCCTGCTCGCCCACAACCCTCAGCTGCCGCAGCACCGGCTGCCCGTGTCCTGGCGGCTCCCGGCGACGGCGGCGCCGCTGGTCTCGCGCGCCTTCTACCCGTACACGCAGTTCCGCAGCGGCACGGGGCCGGGCGAGCGGCGGCTGTCGTACGGGGTCCCCTCGGACGGGTCGGGCCCCGACCGGGTCCTGGACGAGGCCGCCGCGTCGGGCTGGGGCCTGCTGGAGCTGCCCGCGCGGCACACCCCGCGCACCGACCCGGAGGCGGTGCACGCGGTGGCGCTGGTGGTCCGCCGCGCCCTGGACCGCGGGACGGTCACCCGTGACGAGCAGCCCCCGGAACCGGCCCCCCTCACGCCCGACCGCATCGCCGTCGGCACCGCCCACCGCGACCAGGCGGCGGCGGTCCGCGCGGCACTGGCCTCGCTCGGCGTCACGGGGGTCACGGTGGACACCGCGAACCGGCTCCAGGGCCGCGAGTACGACCTGACGGTGGTCCTCCACCCCCTGTCGGGCCGCCCGGACGCGACGGCCTTCCACCTGGAGACGGGCCGCCTGTGCGTACTGGCCTCCCGGCACCGGCACGCCTGCGTGGTGGTGGCCCGGGCCGGCATCGCGGAACTCCTGGACGACCACCCCTCGACGGAGCCGGTCCAGCTGGGCGTGACGGTGAAGTTCCCGGACGGCTGGGAGGCGAACCACGCCATGCTCGCCCACCTCGCCGAACACCGCGTGGCGTGGCGGGCCTGAGGGGCCGTCACTGCTTGCGGGTGATGCCCATGCGGATGCGGAGGAGCTCGCCCACCTCGGCCATGGTGCGGAGCTGTTCCGGGGTGAGGAGGTCGATCAGGTGGCGGCGTACGGACTCCACGTGGAGCGGGGCCGCCGCCGTGATCATCTCCACTCCGGCATCGGTGAGGACCACCTCCGCACCGCGGCCGTCCTCGGCGACGTCCTCGCGGCGGACGATGCCGCGCTGCTCCATGCGGGTGAGCTGGTGGGAGAGCCGGCTGCGTGACCACTGCATCAGGGCGGCCAGCGCGCTGATGCGCATGCGGTGGCCGTCCGTGGAGCCGAGGACGGACAGGACGTCGTAGTCGGCTTCCGAGAGGTTGCTGTCCTGGCTGAGGTCGCGCGCGATTCCCGCGTTGACCAGCGGAAACATCCGCCGCCAGGCGTACCAGGCGGCTTGTTCGGGCTCGGTGAGCCAGCGGGGCTCGGGTGCGGTCATGGGGGCACTTTAGTCGAGATTGATGACACATCACCTATGTAGTTGACATGTCACACAGGCTTCGGGTTCCATAGGTGACACGTCAACCAGTCGGATCCCGCCTCACCCTTGGAGCCTCTCCGCCATGACCCGCCTCCACGTCATCTCCGCCTCCGTCCGCCCCACCTCCCACGCCCGGCCGATCTCCGGATGGGTCGCCGACCAGGCCCGCGCACGCGGCGGCTTCGAGGTGACCCCGGTCGACCTCGGCGCACTCGCGCTCCCCTTCCTCGACGAGCCCGAATACGCCTCCAGCGGCAGCTACGCCCACCGGCACACCCGCGACTGGAGTGCCCTGGTCGACTCCGCGGACGCCTTCCTCTTCGTCCTGCCGATGTACAACGGCGGCTTCACGGCGCCCTTCAAGAACGCCATCGACTTCCTCCACCGCGAGTGGCAGCACAAGCCGGTCGGCCTCGTCAGCTACAGCGCGGGCCCCTCGGGCGGCGCCCCGGCCGCCGAGATGCTGCTGCCCGTCCTCACGGCGATCGGCATGCGCCCGGCCGCGCGGTCCGCCGCGATCCCGTTCGTCAACGGCCTGGTCGGGCCCGAGGGGTTCCGCGCCCCCGAGGGGCTGGCGGGCGAGCTGGCCGGCGTACTGGACGACGTGGCGGAGCTGGCGGCGGCACGGGCGGCGGAGGCGGAGGCCGTCACGGCGTGAGGGGCTCCCCGCCGCCCGGTGTGCGCTCTTGCGCGGCGTTGGACAATGGACGGTGGCCCGGAAGCATTTCGCACGCGCAGCAGGAGGACAGGCATGGCAGAGCCGAAGCGGACCGAGCGGAGGCTGCGGCCCGCACCGCTGCTCTTCGAGCCGTCGGAGGCCGCCACGGACCCGGAGCACTTCTTCGACCTGGAGTCGATAGAGGACCCGGGAGAACTGCTGGCTCGGGCGACCGAGCTGACGCTCGCCTTCCGGGCGGCGCAGGAGCGGGCGATGGAGTTCCAGGCGCTCGCGGCGGCGCAGCTGGCGGATCCCGGGCGGTTCGACCGACTGTCGCCGGGGGCGATCGCCGAGCGGGCGGAGTGGACCGAGGACTACGCCCGCAAGATGATCGAATTCGGCGAGTCCCTCCAGCGGGGCGCGGGCACCGAGTCCGACTAGGCCGAGCGTCGGCGGTCTGGCATATGCGGGGCGCAACATACCCCAGCAGCGCCCGCCCTGTCCCGGTTTCCGATAACTCCCGGAAACCGGAACGTTACGCCCGGTAGATCTGGAGGCATGACGACGACCTGCCCCGCCCTCGATGTGCGCACCGCGCCCGCCACCCACGTCACCCCGCAGGGTGCCGCCTGGCTCGCCTCCGCCTCCGCGCATCCGGACAGGACCCTGGCGCTGTGGCAGGCGCAGCCGGCCTCGCTCGCCGTGCTGCCCTGCGGGAGCGCCTTCGACGTCGTCAACGTTCCGCTCGTCCTCGGGCGGCGGCTGCTGGACCTGCTCTGGGCCGAAGGCCCCGGCTCCGGCCCGGTCGCCGTGCACCGCGGCCGGATGCTGCTCTTCGCCGCCACCGGCACCGCCCACCGGCTGCCCGCCCTGCTGGCGTGGGAGGAGTGGGGAGGTTCCCGTACCGCCCCGGCACCCCTGTGCCACGGGCTCGGCGACGCCGTCACCGTGCCGCCGCTGGCCGGTACCCCGGGGCCGTCGCGCTGGCTGGTGGCCCCCGACGCCCGCAGGCCGTGGCTGCCCGGGCCGGAGGCTCTCCTGTGGGCGTTCGTCCGCGCCGCCCGAGCTGCGGATATCGATTTTTCCTTCCGCCGTTCGGGATGCTAATGTCTACGACGTCAGCAAGCGCCGCTAGCTCAGTTGGTTAGAGCAGCTGACTCTTAATCAGCGGGTCCGGGGTTCGAGTCCCTGGCGGCGCACAGACGGAAGAAGGCCTCCACTCGTCAGAGTGGGGGCCTTCTTCGTGTGCCGGAGGAGGGGCCGGGGCACTCAGGTCGTGATCTTCACCGTGTACGCGCCCGACTGGGTCCGGTCCGCCACCTCGATGGTGATCCGCTCCCCCGGCACGGTGAACGTCTGCCCCACCTCCAGCGGCGCGTCCGCGAGCGGCGGGTACACCGAGCGGTCCCAGCAGGCCTCCGTCGACGGGTGGGCGTCCAGGACCTCGATGGGGCCGCCTCCCGAGGCCGCCTCGTTGCGCACCCGGTAGACCAGGACCCCCTCCGTGCAGGTGTCCCCGTCGTTGCCGGCGGAGCCCCGCGCCTCGACGGCGATCGCGCTGCCGGGGCCCGTACGGATCACGGCGAGCCGGGTGCCTCCCGTGCCGCCGGCCGGCGGGGTCTGCGCCAGCGGCTGGAGGGTGTGCAGCGAGGAGCCCGACTGCACACAGTCCACCTGGTTCGGGTCCAGCCAGCCCAGCTTCCACTTGTGCCAGGCGAAGAGGTCCGGGGCCATCCCGAACTGGCTGCCCATGACGTCCCAGTCCCCGACGTAGGTGTCCCAGTCGCCCTTCCCGTCCGTCGGCCGGTGGTAGAGGTCGGGCAGGTCGAAGACGTGCCCGGTCTCGTGGGCGAGCACGTTCCGGTCCGGCGGGTGGCGCTCGAAGACGGTGACGATCCGCC
Source organism: Streptomyces sp. NPDC057010 (assembly GCF_042673805.1). Taxonomy (NCBI): domain Bacteria; kingdom Bacillati; phylum Actinomycetota; class Actinomycetes; order Kitasatosporales; family Streptomycetaceae; genus Streptomyces; species Streptomyces sp. NPDC057010. The sequence continues at coordinate 93,255 of NZ_JBHUSC010000018.1, forward strand.
GCAGGTCGGTGCCGTCGGCGCGGATCGGGCGGTCGAAGTTGACGACCTTCGTGGCATCGGAGTCCACGCCGGGCGCGTCCGGATCGGCGACGAAGTAGACGACGTCGTACTGGCTGAAGTCCACCGCGGCGTCGGCGGTGGTGACCGCGTCCCGCAGGTACGCCGCCCGGTCCTCGGGGGCCCAGTCGCGCTGTATCCCGTACGCGGTGGACGGCCTGGGCATCCGGATCCACTGCTTCTGCGGGTGCGGGACCAGGCGGAACCGCCCGTAGGAGGCCCGCTCGAAGAAGTCGCTGGTGGCGGGGAAGTAGTCGCCCGCGATCTCCGCGGGCGGGAGGGCGGGGCGGTGGTCCGGGAAGGAGAGGAAGACCATGACCGCGTCGAGGGTGCGCTGGGGCCGCGGGTAGGCGCGGTTCCAGGTGTCGAGGCCCAGGGAGTGGTGGGCCTCGGTACGGGTCAGCGCGCACGGTCCCGCTCCGGAAACGGCCACCGCGGGTCCCGCGACGAGCGACATGGCGGCGAGCGCCGTCAGGGAAGTGAGCGCTGCCGCCGTACTTCGGATGCGAGAGCGTTCCACTCCCCCGGGTGTCTGCTGTCGCGGCACATCGACCTCCGGTGGTGGATTCGTACCTGTTCATCCACCTTGGGGCGATTGTCTTACTAATGCCCTGTTCCGCTGCCCCACACGAGTGAGCGATACGGCAAGCCGGTGACCCCCGGACTTCACGCGCATGCCTACAGAACGTCACGACCGATCACCCGAGATCAGCAGGGGTCCTCGCGTGCTCACAGCCGCGCAGAAACGATCACGCGATCTTGGTCCGCTGATGCGTCATCACGCCGAACTCCCGCGCCCCGCGCGGCGACGCCGCTGGATAGGGCCTCCCGGCAGCCTCTATGATCGGGCGACTTTCCTGCACGGACACTCACGAGCACTGCGGGAGCCAACGGTGAGCGGAACCTCAGAGGGAACCGGTTCGGCGGCCGACAGCATCCGATCGGCCATTACGGAGCGTCACACTGCAGTGTCGGCAGCGGCAGCACTGTCGCGCGCCGAATCCGATCTGCGCGACTACAAAGCCGCCTTCAACGCGGCCCACCTCGCCATGGCCGTCGTCGACCGCGACGGCTATGTCGTCGCCGCCAACCAGGCGTTCGCCGGACTGCTGGGCGCCGAGCCGCACGCACTGGTCCACCGGTGCGCCGCCGACCTGGTGGACCTGGCCGCGGAGGCCCGGACCTGGGCCGCGTACCAGGAAGTGCTGCGCGGACGCCAGGCCCGGCTGCGCTGCACCCGGCGCCTCAAACACCCCGACGGGCATTCGCTGTGGACGGAGGTGACGCTCGGGCCGGTGCCCGGAACCGGCGAAGTCCTGCTGTCCGTCGCCGACATCAGCGACCGGCGCGACCTCCAGGCGCGGCTGCGCCACCTCCAGATGCACGACCCGGTGACCCGGCTGCCCAACCGGGCGCTGTTCTTCGAGCGGCTCTCCGCCGCCCTGGAGGCGTCCTCGTACGAACACGGCGGAGGCACCGGCCGGATCGGGCTGTGCTACCTGGACCTCGACGGGTTCAAGGCGGTCAACGACACCCTCGGCCACCGGGTCGGCGACCGGCTGCTGGCCGCGGTCGCGGCCCGGCTGACCCACTGCGCCGACCAGTCCGGATACGGGCGCACGGGCGGGCACCTGGTGGCACGGCTCGGCGGCGACGAGTTCGCCCTGCTCGTCGAGGACTCCACCGGCACCGAGCAGCTCGCGGACCTGGCGCGGAGCGTCCTGGCCGCCGTACAGGAGCCGTTCGACCTGGCCGGGCAGCGGCTGTCGGTCTCCGCCTCGATCGGCGTGGTGGAGCGGGCCGTGGCGGGGACCTCCGCGACCTGCCTGATGCAGGCCGCCGACACGACCCTGTACTGGGCCAAGGCCGACGGCAAGGCGCGCTGGACCCTCTTCGACCCCGAGCGCAACGCCCACCGCATGACCCGGCAGGCGCTCTCCTCCTCGCTGCGGCCGGCCGTGGACCGCGGGGAGTTCGAGCTGGAGTACCAGCCGCTGGTGGACCTGGAGAGCGGCGCGGTGCGCGGGGTCGAGGCGCTGGTGCGCTGGAACCACCCGCAGTTCGGCACGTTGACGCCGAATCGGTTCATCGGGATCGCCGAAGAGGACGGCTCCATCGTCCAGTTGGGGCAGTGGGTGCTGCGCACGGCCTGCCGGCAGGCGCGGCGCTGGCAGATCGAGCAGCCCAGCGACTCCCCGGTCTTCGTGTCCGTCAACGTCGCGGTGCGGCAGGTGTGGGACTCGGACCTGGTGGGCGATGTCGCGGAGATCCTGGCCGAGACGGGGCTGGCGCCGCAGCTGCTCCAGCTGGAGCTGACCGAGTCGGCCGTGATGGGCTCGGCGGGCCGGCCGCTCCAGGCCCTCCAGGCACTGAGCGACATGGGCGTGCGGATCGCGATCGACGACTTCGGCACCGGGTACTCGAACCTCGCCTACCTCAGCCGGCTGCCGGTCTCGGTGCTGAAGCTCGACGGCTCCTTCGTCCGCGGCTTCCGCTACGAGGAGGGCACGCACCCGAATCCGGCGGACGAGACCATCGTCGAGGCGCTGGTCCAGCTCGCGCACCGGCTGGGGCTGACGGTGACGGCGGAGTGCGTGGAGACCGCCGGCCAGGCGGCCCGGCTGCGCCGCGTCGGCTGTGACACGGGCCAGGGCTGGCTGTACTCCCGCGCGGTGGCCCCGGACGCGATCGCCCGCATGATCGCCCGCCAGATCACGGCGGCCGAGGCCGCCGCCGCCGGACAGGACGGCCCCGCCCCACACCCCCTCGTCTGACACGGCCGCCCCCGGCCTCTGAGGAGAGGTCCGGGGGCGGCCGGCGCTCGGCGCGGGGTGGGGGGAGATCAGCAGGCGCCGAGGTCCTTCCAGACACCCCATTCACCGGTGGTCCCCGGCGTCTCGTTCTGCGTCCACCACTGGGCCTTCCACTTGTGCCCGTTGTGGGAGACCTCGTTGCCGGCCGTGTAGACCGTGCCCGCGACGTACGCCGGGGTCGAACCGCAGCCGGTGGGCGGCTGGGTCGTCGGCGGCGTGGTGGTCGGGGGCGTCGTGGTCGGCGGAGTGGTCGTCGGAGGCGTGGTGACCGGCGGCTGCGTGGCCCCGCCGAGGGCGTCCGAGATCTGGTTGAGCAGCGTGGTGTTGGCGTCCAGGCCGAGCAGGGAGTACATCATCGCGCCGGCCAGGCCGCGCTGCTTGCCGTAGTCGACGCGGGCCTGGACGGACTTCTGGTTCAGGCCGGTGAAGAACTCGCCGTCCTTGTAGAAGTACGAGGCCTTGGCCTGGTCGTCCCAGAAGGTCGTCGCCGGGTTGTCGACGATCCCGCCGAGCTCCTTGTACATCGCGATGCCGGCCTGCTGGCTGGTGGGCCGGGCGTTCGAGGCGCCGGTGGCGGTCTGGGCGAGTCCGCCCGCGGTGCCCGCCGGAACGCCCTTCCAGCCGCGGTAGTAGAACTCGTAGCCCAGGGTCAGCTTGTTGGCGGGGAACTTGCCGGCGATCCCGTAGGCCGCGTTGCCGTCGATCCAGGAGTCGATCGCGTTCTTGATGCTGTACTTCTCGGTGCCCGGCGCTATCGGGTCGGTCGGGTCGGCCGCCGAGGGCTGGAGCGGGGACTGGTGGTACGTCGGCCCGTCGCCGTCCCAGGCGCCGTGCATGTCGTACGTCATGATGTTCGCGTAGTCGAGGTACGCGCCGATCTTGTCCGTCTCGATGTACTTGATCTTGTCCTGGCCGGCCGGGAGCGCCGAGGTCAGCAGGTACTTCTTGCCGCCGTTGGCCTGGCCGTAGGCGTCGAGCTGCTCGCGGAACTCCTTGAGCAGGAGCGTGAAGTTCTGCTTGTCCTCGGGGGCGTAGTGGTTGCCGAGGTGGCCGCCGGCCGAGCCCGGGTACTCCCAGTCGATGTCGATGCCGTCGAAGATGCCGGCCGCGCTGCCCGCGCCGCCGTATCCGCCCTCGACCGGCAGGTTGCCCTTGATGTACTGGTCGATGCAGGAGGACACGAGCTTCTTGCGGGAGGCGTCGGTCTTCGCCGCGTCGCTGAAGTACTTCGAGTAGGTCCAGCCGCCCAGCGAGATGTTGATCTTCAGGTGCGGGTACTTGGCCTTGAGCTGCTTGAACTGGTTGAAGACGCCGACGATCGGCTGGTCCCACTTGTCGGCGACCCCGCTGACGCTGTCGGCCGCGCTGAACGACTTCTGGTAGTCGGCGTACGAGTCGCCCGCGCCGTCACCGGCGTTGGGGTTGTTGTCGTCGCCCGCCGCCTTGTTCGCCTCGAAACAGGTGAGGTTGGTGGGGTGGATGTTGCCGAACGAGTAATTGATGACGTCGAGCTTGCCCGCTATGCCGCGCGTGTCGAGGTGCTTGGGATAGAAGGCGTTTCCGTACACGCTCCACTGGTCGTAGTAGGCGATGCGGACGCCGCCGGCCGCGGCGGTCGCCGAGGCGTCCGCGGCCTGGGCGGTGCCGAGCCCCGCGACGGAGGCGAGCGCCCCGACTGCAAGCGCGGCGGTGGCGGCCGCCGCGATGAGGGGTTTACGGATGTGCATGAACTGCCTCCGGTGGGGTGGGAGGGGAGAGCAAGAAGTCCGGGTGGGAGAAGTGATAGCGATCACCGTGGCCCCCAGTCAATGGTTTGGACCAAAGAAGGACTAGACCACTCTCGGCACAAACACCCTCGTCAGAGACCTGAGCGCACATCAAAAACCGCCCGCCACCCCGGGTGACGAGCGGTTTAAGGGTGTCCTAAGCCATCCCGCGGCAAGGTTTCGGCAACAAACCAGCCGAACCCCGTTCGCGTACGGTCAACCGGCCGCGGGGGCCTCTACCGGCAGGCCGTACGCATCTGCGACGAGAGCGTAGGAGTGCAACCGGGCCGCGCCGCTGTGGGCGTTGGCGGTCAGCATCAGCTCGTCCGCGCCCGTCCGCTTGGCGAGGTCGTCGAGGCCCGTGCGCACCTCGTCGGCGGTGCCGTGGACGATGTTCGCGAGCCAGCTGTCGACGAACTCCCGCTCCAGCGGGGAGAAGGCGTACGCCGCCGCCTCCTCCGGGGTCGGGACCAGCCCGGGGCGGCCGCTGCGCAGCCGCAGCATCGAGAGCGCGCCGGTGAGCACCTGGGCGCGGGCCTGCACGTCGGTGTCCGCGGCGAGCGCCGAGACCCCGATGAGGGCGTACGGGGCGTCCAGGACGGCCGAGGGGCGGAAGCTCTGCCGGTAGAGGTCGAGCGCGGGCAGGGTGCCGGCCGCCGAGAAGTGGTGGGCGTAGGCGAAGGGCAGGCCGAGCTCGCCGGCGAGGCGGGCGCTGAAGCCGGAGGAGCCGAGCAGCCACAGCGGCGGCCGCCCGGCGGGCCCCTGGACCGGACCGGGTACGGCGTGCACGCGCGCGTACGGGTGCCCGTCGGGGAAGTCGTCGTCGAGGAAGCGGGTCAGCTCCGCGAGCTGGCGGGGGAACGCATCCGCGGCCTCGTCCAGCCGCCCGGGCCCGCGCAGCGCGGCCGCCGTGCGCCCGTCGGTGCCGGGGGCCCGGCCGAGCCCGAGGTCGATCCGCCCCGGGGCGAGCGCCTCCAGGGTGCCGAACTGCTCGGCGATGGCGAGCGGGGCGTGGTTGGGCAGCATGACCCCGCCCGAGCCCAGCCGGATGCGGGAGGTGTGCGCGGCGAGGTGCGCGAGGATCACGGCCGGGGAGGAGCTGGCGACCCCGGGCATGGAGTGGTGCTCGGCGACCCAGTGCCGGTGGTAGCCGCGGGACTCGGCGAGCCGGGCTATGTCCACGCTGGTGCGCAGGGAGGCGTGGGCCGTGCTGCCGGCGCCCACGGTGACGAGGTCCAGGACCGAGAGCGGCACGGGTGCCCGGCCCCTCGCGGTGCCGCGGATCCCGTCTGCGCTCTCCTGCCGATGCCCGTCCCCGGTGTCACTCATCGTCGCTCCCGTCTCGGTTCCCGTCCGTACGAAGACTTCGAACCGTGGGCGGGGCCCGGGCATTCCCGGCACTCCGGGACAGCGCGCGTGACCTTGGCATATGCCAGCGGAGTAGGTCCAGGCAGAGTGACGTGATTGAGCCATCAATCTCCTCAACAGGCGCTCCACATGGGCCTCTTGATGGCTATCGTGGTAGGGCAAGCGGTAACAACCTGCTAGGGTCTGTTGCGAAAGTGGATCTTGTTCGTTGATGATCACGTCTCGTGGGACGTGGAGATCTGACGAACGGCCAGTGGGCCCGGCTTGAGCCGCTGCTGCCGCGGGGCATCAAGCCGGGCCGGCCGCAGGTGTGGACGCGACGCCAGCTGATAGACGGCATACGGTGGCGGACCCGGACCGGTGCTCCGTGGCGTGACGTGCCCGAGCGCTACGGGCCGTGGGACCGGGTCTACGACCTGTTCCGGCGCTGGCAGCGGGACGGAACCTGGGCCCGGATCCTCACCCGGCTCCAGGCCGAGGCCGACGCCCAGGGCCTGATCACCTGGGAGGTCAACGTCGACTCCACCGTCTGCCGTGCCCACCAGCACGCCGCCGGGGCGGCGAAAAGGGGGATCTCCAAAAGGAGCCGCCCGGCGGCGTCTTCGTCGAGCCGGTCGACCACGGCCTCGGACGGTCACGAGGCGGCCTGACCAGCAAAATCCACCTCGCCGTCGAGCAAGGGCAGAAGCCCTTGTCGGTGGTGATCACCGCCGGGCAGCGGGGCGACTCTCCGCAGTTCGAGCCGGTCCTGGAGGCGATTCGAGTGCCCCGGCTCGGGCTTGGCAGGCCGCGCAAGCGGCCGGACCGGGTGCGGGCCGACAAGGCCTACGACTCCCGCGCCAACCGCTCCTACCTGCGCAGACGCGGAATCAAGGCCACGATCCCAGTCCCGGCGGACCGGGTCCGCAACCGGCTGGGGCGTGGTTCGCGCGGTGGCCGTCCGCCGAAGTTCGACCGGGACGACTACAAGCAGCGGCACGCGGTCGAGTGCGGGATCAACCGCCTCAAGCGCCACCGTGCCGTCGCCACCAGGTACGACAAACTCGCCGTCCGCTACGAAGCGACCGTGCTGGTCGCAGCCATCAACGAATGGCTGTGACCAGCATTTTCACAACAGGCCCTAGGGGGAAACCGTGGCGCTGAAGCCCGAGCCGACCGCGCCGTTCCACTCGGTGCAGTACGCACTACGCGTACTCGAAACGATCGCACGGCACACCGGTGGTGTGACCGACGTGCAGATCGCGCGTGAGACCGGCCTGCCCGCAGTCCATCTCGCCCCGATGCTGCTCATGCTGCGCCGGGAGGGATATGTCCTGCAGGTGTCCGACGGCGCCTACGCCATAGGGGATTCCCTCGTCCTGCTCGGCTCCGGCGTCGACCGGCAGCAAGCCCTGACCGACAAGCTCCAGGAGACCCTGGACCGGCTGCGGGACACCGTGGGCGCGGCCGTCTACATCAGCCGGTACGTGGACGGGGAGGTCCGGATCACGCAGTTCGCGGACAGCCCGCGCACACCCAAGGTGCACGAGTGGGTGGACTTCCGCTCCGCGGCGCACGCGAGCGCGGTCGGCAAGTGCCTGCTGACCCAGCTCGACCAGAACGGGCGGCGTGACCACCTGTCCCGTCACAAGATCGCGCGCCTCACGTCGAAGACGATCGTGAACGAGCGGATCCTGTTCTCCAAGCTGGACGCCCAGCCGGCCACCGTGCCCGTGCTGGACCTCCAGGAGTACGCCGTGGGCACGGTGTGCGCGGCCGTCCCGATCACGGCCGGGGCCTCGGTGGGGTGCCTGGCCCTGTCGATGCCGGTCGAGCACGCGCACCGGCTGCGGGCCGCGGCCGACACGCTGAACCGGAAGGCCGCGCCGCTGCTGCTGTCGCTCACGCTCTAGGGGCGGCGGCGTGCGGCCCGCGCGGCCCGTATGGCCCGTGTGGCCCGGAAAACACTTCGGGCGGTTCCCGGTGAACCGGAAACCGCCCGAAGGACAGGTGCGCCGCCAGGGACTCGAACCCCGGACCCGCTGATTAAGAGTCAGCTGCTCTAACCAACTGAGCTAGCGGCGCCTGCTGACAGAGAAAATACTACCTGGTCCTCGGGGGTGCTCAAAACCATTACCCCCGGGGGCGGGGCAAGAGGTCCGACCGGCCGTGGGACCCGTAGGCGGCGAGCAGCTCCGACAGGGCGGCCGCGTCCAGGCGGCGGTAGGCGCCGGACGGGGTGCGGTGCCAGATCGGGTCCTCGCAGAGGAAGGCCTCGCGGCGCAGGGCCACGCGGTGGACCTTGTTCGTCGCCGTGGTCGGCATCGCCGGGACGATGCGGACGTAGCGCGGGGGCATCTTCGTGCCCAGGTCGGGCTGGGAGGCCAGGAACGTCTCGAAGGCCGTCGCGGAGAAGACCGCCCCCTCTCGGAGGGCCACCGCCGCCATCACCTGGTCGCCCGACACCTCGTCCGGGACCGCGTAGACGGCGACGGCGGCCGCCTCCGGCCAGCGGGCCAGGATGTTCTCGATCACCGCGGCGGCGAGGTTCTCGCTGTCGACCCGGAGCCGGTCGTCCGTGCGGCCCGCGAAGTAGAGGAAGCCCGCCGCGTCGCGGAAGAAGAGGTCGCCGGTCCAGTACCAGCCGTCCCTGGTGCGGGCGGCCTCCGCGTCGGGGTTGCGCCAGTAGCCCTCGAAGAGGCTGCGGCCCCGGTTGACGAGTTCGCCGATGGCCTCGGAGCCGTTCAGCAGCCGGCCGTCCGCGTCGAGCACCGCGGCCGGGCATTCCGCGCCCGTCTCCGGGTCGATCACCGCCAGGTCGTCCCCCGCGCCCGCCCGGCCCAGGGCGCCCGGCGGGGTGTCCGGGGTGCGCTGGACCGAGGCGCCGCCCTCGGTGGCCCCGTAGCCCTCCACCAGCCGGACCCCGAACCGCTCGGTGAAGCGGGCCGCGTCCACCGCCCCGGCCTCGGTGCCGAAGCCGAGCCGGAGGGTGTGCTCGCGGTCGTCCGGGCGCGGCGGCGTGGCCAGGAGGTACTGGACGGCCCGCCCGACGTACGTGAAGTACGTCGCCCCGTACGCCCGTACGTCGCCCAGGAACCCGGAGGCCGAAAATCGCCTCCGCAGCGCCACCGCGGCTCCGCCGGCCAGGGCCGGGAGCCAGTCCGCGATGACGGCGTTGCCGTGGAAGAGCGGCATGCAGACGTAGTGGACGTCCTCCGGGGAGACGGAGAACCGGCGCGCCAGCGCGGAGCCGGCCGCCGCCAGCCGGCCCTGGGTGCAGACGGCGGCCTTGGGGGCGCCGGTGGAGCCGGAGGTGAAGTAGAGGAGGAGACGGGAGGCCGGGAGGGGGGCGGCCAGCGCCGCCTCGCCCGGCTTGGCGGCGGCGTAGGGGGCGAGGAGGGCCTCGTACTCCTCGGTGCCGGTCACCAGGATCCGTACACCCGGCAGGTCGAGGCCGCGCAGCAGCGGCAGGTGGGCGCGCTCGGTGATCAGCAGACGGCAGTCGGTGTGCAGGATGTCGCGCGCCAGCTCCGGGCCGCGCCGGGTGGGGTTGATCCCGGCCACGGCGGCCCCCGCGAGGGCCGCCGCGCCGAGCCAGAAGGGGAACTCGGGAGTGTTGTCCAGGAGCACCCCGAGGTGGGGTTCGGCCCCCGGCGGCATGAGGTCGACGAGGAGCGCGGCGCGCGCGGCGGCCTCCTGGGCGGTCCGGTGGTGGGTGAGGACGTGCCGTTCGGCGTCGTCCCCGTACATCAGCCCGGGCCGGTGGTCGCCCCATTGGCGCGCTATGAGCTGCGCGACGGTTTCGGGTGCAGTCGTCCTCCGCATGCCGCCGGAGGGTATCTGACGTTGCGTCAGAATTGAACGTCGGAGCAGGCGTAGAAGGCGTTGCCCGTGTCGTTGATCGTCCAGACGGCCAGGATCATGTGACGGCCGAACTTCCCGCTCGGCATGGCGCCCTGGTGGACAGTGGTCATGGCGGGGCGGGCGCCGTTGTAGGCGACGGTGAGGAAGGGCTGGGGGTCGAGGTCGGCCCGCGTGAGGGCCTTGGTGCCGGTCCAGCCGTTCTTCGTGACGTAGTACTTGAAGTCGGTGGTGGAGTGGTTGGCGGTGAACTGCCACCGGAAGCTGTAGCTCTGGCCGCTGGTCACCTTGGTGGTGGGCCAGGCGCCGCCGCGCGGGTCGTCGAGCTCTGCGAACTGCGGCAGCCCGGCGGAACAGATCCTGCCGTCGGCGGGGCCGGCCGCCGGGAAGCCCTTGAGGCCCTCCACGCTCTGCGGCTCCCACTGGATGGCGCCGCAGTTGGCGACGGTCTTGTTGGCGCAGAGCTTCTGGCGGCTGATGGGGGTGTCGGTGTATCCGTGGCCGCTCGCGGTGGGGGCGCTGAGGACGGATATGCCGGCGATCAGGCCGAGACCGAGCAGGGCGGCGCCGGCTCGTCCGGGCATGCGGAGGCTACGCATGATGCTCCTTGAACGTGGGGGGAGTTCGGGGAGAGTGCGCGCACTGTCATTCAGGTCTAGACCAAGTCCCAGATTATTGACGGGAGTTGTCCGTGTCCATACCAAAGGGGGAACGGGTGGTCCGGTGCGTTCCGGCCACCCGTTCCCCTGCTGCTGCCGCGTCCGACCGCCCCGCGCCGTCCGGCGCTACTCGGCCCGTCCCGTGTAGAAGGCGACCGTGAGGTCCTTCACGAGGGCCTTGCGCTCGTAGTCGTCGAGCTCGACGAGCCCGCGCGAGGTCAGCCGGTGGACGGTGTCGTCGACGGCGTCGACGACCGAGCTCAGCACGGTGTCCCGGTGCTTGGCGTCGATCGCCGCGACCCGGCGGCGGCGCATGGCCTCGGCGACCTCGGCCGCGTACTCGATCCGGGTCGGCTGGGCCGAGAACACCTCGATCCCGACGGCCTCCGTCTCCGCCGCAACCATCCGGGTCAGCGCGTCGCCGACGGCCTCGGCGTCGCGCAGGGTCGGGGCGTCCTCGTGGAAGGCGTCGGCGGGGAGCTGGGACAGGACGCGGGCCATGGCCGATTCGACCTGTTCGGCGAGGTAGTCCACGTGGTCCGCGACGGCGAGGGTGGCCCGGGCGGTGTCCTTGACCTGCCAGACGACCTGGACCACGACCTGGAGGGCCAGACCGCCGGAGTCCACGGCGGGCATGGGTTCGCTGCGCCAGTGCCGCAGGCGTACGTCGACCCTGCGGCGCAGCAGGAGGGGGCTGACCCAGGTCAGGCCGGTACGGCGGACCGTGCCGCGGTAGCGGCCGAAGAGGGTGAGCACCCAGGCGTGGCCGGAACGGGCGCGGCCGAGGCCGCCGAGTGCGAGCAGGGCCACGATGCCGAGGAAGGCGAGCGGGGGCCAGTGGGTGGCGCGCAGGCCGTGGTAGGCGCGGGGGGTCCCGCCGAAGGCGGCCACGATCGTGGCCGGGACGGCGCCGGCCCGCCAGAGGACGGCCGCGCAGCCGGCGAGGGCGAGGCCGCCGATGCCGACGCCGATCCAGCCGGGCAGGACCGGTCCGCGGTGCTCCCGGAGCCGCTCGTCGCCCGGGGGGACGCGGCGGCCGGGGGCCGGGCGGGGGCCGGCCGGCGCGGTGCGGGCCGCCGGCTCGGCGGGGGCGGGGGACGCGGGGGGCTTCGCCGCGCCGCGGAAGGGCAGGTGCACCGGGACCTCGGTGACGGCGGTGCCGCGGTGGGGGCCGCGCGGGACGTCCGGGGCATCGGCCGCCGTCCCTTGCCGTGGCTCCAGCCCGCGGGCCACGGCCCGGGCGACGAGCTCGGCCACGCCGGGGCCGGGCACGCCGGGGTGCGGGGCTTCGGGGTCGGGGAGGGCGAGGTCGGGTTCGAGGTCGAGGTCGGGCTCGGGATCCGGCTCTCGGTCGAGTTCCAGGTCCGGCCAGGGCTCGGGGGCGGGCGCCGGCCCGGCGGGCTCGGGGTCCTGCGGGTGCGGGATCGCGGACTCCTCGTCGGCGGTCCGCAGGCGCAGGGTGTCCACGGGGGCGGGGACCGCCTGCTCCTCCCCCTGCGGGTGCGGGATCTCCGCGTACGGCTGCACGGGCTCGGACTCGGCCCGTGCCCGGGCCGGGGGCACCTCCAGGAGGGCGGTCGGCGCGGTGGCCCAGCCGGTCGAGGTCTCGTCCGCCGCGCCGGAAGTGCCCGGCTCGCGGGGCGCACCCACCCCGCGGAAACGGCCCGGCCCGGCAGGCGTCCGGGGATCCACCGGGTGCGCATGCGCGGACCCGGAGCCGGCCCCCGCCGGAGCGGAAGCCGCCTGCGCCCGCGGCGACGCGAACCCCGTCACGGCCGGGCCCGGGGCGCCGAGCGACTCCGCCGCCCGGTCCGGGGCCGGGACGGGCGGCCGGGGCTCGACCCCCGCCTGGGCGGGAGCCCAGGGGGCGCGCGGCGGCGCGAAGGGCACCGGGGCGGGGGCAACGGGCGGCTCCGCCGCCTGGTCCGAAGCCGGAGCGGGGGCCGCGGCGGCCGGTGCCGGGCCCCCAGGCGGCTCCGCCGCACGGTCCGGAGCCAGCACGGGGGGCCACGGGTCGCGCCGGGGGCCGAAGGCCGCCGAGGCGGGAGCCGGCGCGGCGCGCAGCGGCTCGGATACCGGGGCCGGAGCCGCGTGGGTGGGCGGCGGCACGGGAGCCTGGGCGGCGCGCAGCGGCCCGGGGGCCGGGGCCGGAGCCGAGTCGGCGGGAGCCGGCACGGGGCCCGGGGCGGCGCGCAGCGGCCCGAACCCGGACGCCGGAGCCGGGTCGGCGGGAGCCGGCGCGGGGCCCGGGGCGGCGCGCAGTGGCCCGAACCCGGACGCCGGAGCCGGGTGGGTGGGCAGTGGCGCGGGAGCCTGGGCGGCGCGTAGTGGCTCGGGTGCCGGGGTCGGAGACGGGTGGGTGGGGGGTGGGACGGATGGCGGCGGCGTGGGGGTCGCTCCGGCGGGCGGCGGCGGGAAGGCCGGTGTGGCGGGTGGTACCCGGAGGGTGCCCGTGGTCGAGGTGGTGTAGGTGGGGTGCATCGTTACCTCCGTCATGCGAAGAGCCGTCGCCACGTTTCCGGGCCCGGGTAGCCGTCGGCCGCGGCCCCGCGCCAGCCCTGTGCGCGCTGGAAGGCCTCGACGTTGCGGCGGTCGGACTCGCCCCAGCGGGGGCCCGGACCGGACGTGTAGTACTTGCCGAAGCCCTTCTTCACCAGCTGGCGCCCCAGCGCGGCGATGGCCTCGTGCGACCGGCCCGGGCGGAACACCCCGGCCCCGGGGTAGGCCCGTACGCCGGCCGGACCCGGCGCGCCCTCCACCGTCGGCGGGATGTCGTTGCCCTGCCGTTCCACCAGCAGCCGCCAGGTGTGCGCGCCCGGGACGCCGTCGGCGTCCGCGCCCGTCCAGCCCTGCGCGGCCTGGAAGGCCTGGGTGGCCAGCCGGTCGTGCTCGCTCCACGTCCGGTCGGCCACCCCCTTCGGGTAGAACCGGTACGCGCCGCGCTCGATCAGCATCCGGCCCAGCTGCGCGACGGAGTCGTTGGTCTGCCCCGGGGCGAACTTCGCGGCGCCCGGGAACGCGGCCGGCGCCGTCGGCTCCCCCGGCTTCGGGCCCCCCGGCGCCGGGTCCTCGGGCACGATCCCGCCCGTGACCCCGTTGAAGCGGTACGGGACGTACTTGGTCCCGTTGCTCCAGTAGCCGAAGGGCGTGGCCAGCTTCCGCGTCGTGGGCCGCGTCTGCTCGTAGGCGATGTAGTGCGTCTGCGTCTCGTCGACCCAGCCGCCGAAGAGGACGACGTGCGAGCCGTTGTTCGGATCCGCCGGGTTGTGGAAGAGCAGCATGTCCCCCGGCAGCAGCTCCGCCTTGGTGATCTTGGTGGCGAACTTGTCCAGGCTGCCGGTCCACTCGTTCGTCCCGAGGTTCCAGGCCATGGAGACGTAGCCCGAGCAGTCCTGCCGGTAGCCGTCCGTCCAGTACTCGGACATGCTGTACGGGACCTTCGCGTCCAGCCACAGCTTTGCCCGGTTGATGATCGTCGTCCGGTCGATCCGCTTCACGCCGGCCGGCGCCCCCGGCTTGCCGACCGGGCCCTTCGTCGGCCCGTGCAGCGGGCCGCGGCCGCCCTGCGGGGAGCCGGGGTCGTCCAGGGCCGCCGGGCCGCCGCCCGGCACCGGGGCCGCCCCGCCGGGGACCGGGGCCGTCATCGCCGCCGCGGTGCCGCCGCCACCGCCCAGGACCACCCCGGCGGCGGTGGCCAGCACCAGCGCCCGGCGGGCCCCGCGCGCGGCGGGGTGGCCGCCGTCCCGGAGCGGTATGGCCCGCGCGCGGGCGAGGGAGCGGCGGCGCTGGGCGCACCCGCGGCACACGCAGTCGCCCGCGGGCTCGTACTCCTCGAAAACGGGCATCGGCATCTGCACGTGCGTCGGCGGCTGCATCGTCATGCGGTTCCGTCCACTCCCCTGCTCGTCCACTGGTCGGCCACGACCACACCTGGCGGGGCGTCAGATGTTGCGCGGCCAGACATATCGTGCACGATAAACCCCTCAAACATGGGTTAATCGGACAAGGCGGGCGTGGCTGGTCACGAGCACCCGCGGAGGTGGGGTAGAGTTTTCCCTGTCAGCAAGCGCCGCTAGCTCAGTTGGTTAGAGCAGCTGACTCTTAATCAGCGGGTCCGGGGTTCGAGTCCCTGGCGGCGCACAGACGGAGGAAGCCCCTCGCAGCGAAAGCTGCGAGGGGCTTCCTCGTTGTCGCCGGACTTCCTCCGAACGGCGGGCTACACCGATGTCCCCCGGCGGACTCCCGTGCCCGTCAGATAGGCGGAGACCACCACGTTCGCCGTGTACTCCTTCGCAGCCTTGTCGTAGGAGCCCCCGCAGGTCACCAGCCTCAGTTCGGCCCGCCCCCTGACCCGCTGGCCGTACGCCTTGTGCGGGTCGAAGCCCGCGCGCTCGTAGACCCGTACGTCCTCGATGGTGAACTCGGCGACCGAGCCGTCCGCGCCCACCACCCGCACCTTGTCACCCGGACGCGCCGAGCTCAGCCCGTAGAACACCGCCGGCTTCGACTTGGTGTCCACGTGCCCGACCATCAGCGCGGCCCCGGCGGCGCCGGGCCGGGTGCCGGCGCCCCACCAGCCCACGGTGCCCGGGCTGTCGTACGGGGGCGGTTCGATCGCCCCGTCGGCGTCCAGGCCCCGGGGGATCACCGGGGCCTGGATGCCTATGGAGGGCACGTCGACGCGCTGGGGCAGGGCCGCGGCGAGGGGCGCGTGCGCGGCGGGCAGGCCCGGGACCACCGCCGCCCCGCCGCCCTGCCCGGTGAGCGGGGCCGGTACCCCGGTGAGCTGGCGGCCCCAGAGCCACAGGCCGAGCACCAGCACCGACCAGGCGGCGAAGGTCAGCAGCCGGCCGCTGCCGGAGGTCTTGCCCTCACTCACCGTTGCGGCGGCGGCGCAGGGTCAGGGCCCGGCCCGCGACGGCGAGGGTGGCGGCGGCGGCCAGCACGGCGCCGATCACGGTGTGCGGCAGGCCCGGGCCGTCGCCCCCGTGGTTCTTCTTGGCCGCCGCGGCCAGCCGGGAGGTCTCCTCGACCTCGGCGGACATGCCGCCGCCGCCCGCGTGGACCGGCCAGACCGGCGAGGCGTGGTGGGTCGGGCGGTACTGGCCGATCTCGATGCTGCCGCTGACCTTGTCGTGCCCGTCGCAGGTCACCCGGATGGAGTGCCGGCCCGGCTGGGCGTGCGAGCTGATCGTCGCGTCGCCGTACAGCGGGCTGCGGCCGCCGTCGCGGCCGTACAGGTCGACTTCCGTCACGAAGACGGAGGACTTGGCCGCACCCCGCGTGCCGTCACAGCCCTGGACGCGCAGCTTGACCTGCGCCCCCGGGTGGGCCGGGTCCGGATCGACCGAGATGCTGCCGTGATCGCCTCCGCTCCCCCATCGGTCGTCCTCGCCCGCGAGCGCGGCGGGCGCGGTCACGGCGGTCAGCGCCGTCAGGGCGACGGCCACCCCGGTGACACGGAGTGCGATCAGAACGCTGCGCATGGTGAACCTCCTCAACAAGGAGATTCACGCGCGCCGTGCCGCCCCGCATCCGGAGCGGCGCCGTACGTGTCAGCCGTACGCGTTACACGAGGTCGACCAGGTCGGCGATCGAGTCGACGGTCCTGGTGGGCCGGTACGGGAACTTCTCGGTGTCCGCGACCGAGGTCAGACCGGTGAGGACGAGGAAGGTCTGCATGCCCGCCTCCAGGCCCGCGAGCACGTCGGTGTCCATCCGGTCGCCGATCATCGCGCTGGTCTCGGAGTGCGCGCCGATCGCGTTCAGGCCGGTCCGCATCATCAGCGGGTTGGGCTTGCCGGCGAAGTACGGCTTCTTGCCGGTCGCCTTCGTGATCAGCGCGGCGACCGCGCCGGTGGCCGGGAGCGGGCCCTCGGTGGAGGGGCCGGTCTCGTCGGGGTTGGTGCAGATGAAGCGGGCGCCCGCGTTGATCAGGCGGACCGCCTTGGTCATGGCCTCGAAGCTGTAGGTGCGGGTCTCGCCGAGGACCACGTAGTCGGGCTCGTGGTCGGTCAGGACGTAGCCGATGTCGTGCAGGGCGGTGGTCAGGCCGGCCTCGCCGATGACGTACGCGGTGCCGCCGGGGCGCTGGTCGTCGAGGAACTTGGCGGTGGCGAGCGCGGAGGTCCAGATGTTCTCGACGGGGACGTCGAGGCCCATGCGGCTGAGGCGGGCCTGGAGGTCGCGGGGGGTGTAGATGGAGTTGTTGGTCAGCACCAGGAAGGGCTTGCCTGATTCGCGCAGCCGCTTGATGAAGGTATCGGCGCCGGGGATCGGGGTGCCCTCGTGGATCAGGACCCCGTCCATGTCGGTGAGCCAGGATTCGATCGGCTTGCGCTCTGCCACGGACTTCTCTCCAGTCTGGGGGCCTCTGACCTGCGATCTGTGGTCTGTACCACCACCCTAGCGGGAGCGGGCCGTGGACGGCGTGGGCGTCCACGGCCCGGACGTGCTAGCCCAGCTGGACGTCGTCGACGGTCCAGTACCAGTTGTTGCTGCCGGTGTAGCGGAAGCGGATCTGGACGTCGGTGGCGCCCGCCGGGATCTGCAGCGGGAGGGACTCGGCCTTGGCGACGGCGTCCGCGGTGTAGGACTTCACCACGGTCGGCGTGCCGCCGTTGTAGGAGACCAGGACCTGGGCGGTCTGCGGAGCCTCCTGGCGGTAGTGCGTCCGGTAGGTCAGGGTGCGCGTGGTACCGCCGGTGACCGCCCACTTGGGGGTGATCAGGATGGAGTCGAACGTGCCGGTGTGGCTCTTGTCGTCCCACTCGTCGGAGTCGGCGACGGCGAAGACGTCACGGGAGCGGACGTTCAGCTCGCGCCACTGGTCGCGCTGCGTCTGGCTCCAGAACTCGTCGGTGGCGAAGGCCCATCCGGCCCACTCGGCGACGCCGCCCGTGCCCATCCTGGAGTTGTCCACGGACCAGCCGGCGGGTGGGGTGTGCGTGAAGCCCTTCACCCCGGCCGGGATGCCCGTCTCGTCCACGCGGGCCTGGAGGTTCGGGCGCAGGGTGTCGAAGGGGTCGCTGTCGGGGGCGTTCAGCGGGACGCCGTCCAGCCCGGTCGTGGGGACCCCGACCTGCTGGAGCGCGGTCGCCGCCACGTCGACCAGGCGTACGTCGTCCCGTACGGAACCGGCGGGAATGCCCGCGCCCTTGGCGATGACGAAGGTGCCGCGCTCCTGGATGGTGGAGCCGCCGTGGCCGCCGGCGTCGGTGTGGCCGTGGTCGGTGGTGACCAGGATCCTCCAGTTCTCCTGGGCGTAGGTCGGGCGGCTCTGCACGGCCGTGAGGAGCTGGCCGACCATGGTGTCGACGCGGCCGATGGCGTCGAGGTACTGCCGGCTCGCGGCGCCGTAGGAGTGTCCGGCGGAGTCGACCTGGCCGAGGTAGACGAAGGCCGCGTCGGGGTTCTGGTCGCGGAGTTCGGCGGAGGCCGCGGCGGCGATCTTCGGGTCCTCGTTGCCGTAGCCGTCGCGGTCGCCCTTGAGGGAGAGGCGCTTGTCGACCTTGGCGGAGAAGATCGGGCCGTTCTGGTCGGTGGAGGTGATGGGCTCCCAGTCGGCGGCCGCGTAGGTGTTGAGCGCCGGCTTGGCGTTCTCGATGCGGGTGAGGAAGTCCGGGTAGGCGGCGTAGTTCTTGCCGGTGAAGGAGTTGTCCTTCACGCCGTGCTTGTCGGGCCAGACGCCGGTGGCGATGGTGGACCAGCCGGGGCCCGAGGAGGTGGCGGCCATCGGGTTCGCGTAGAGGGTGCTGCGGGCGGTGAGCCCCTGGGCCATGAGGCCCTGCAGGTTCGGCGCGTCGGCGGCCTTGACGCGGTCGAGGACGGTGCCGTCGATGCCGATGACGAGGACCTTGTCGGTCGGGGCGGCGGCCTCTTCGGCGGTGGCGGTGTGCGCGCCGAGGGCGGTGGCGAGCAGGGCGGTGGCGGCGGTGGCCACGGCGAGGGTGCGTCCGGTGGGGACAGCAGTGGGCACGAACTCCTCCGGGAGTCACGTCGGGATGGCGCTGAGGACATGCGCCGGGTCCGGACCGAGGGTGCGGCTTTCGGTCCAGACCCGTTATGCAAGCGTCACTCTCCCGGTCGTGGGTGACCAGGAGGCAACCAGTCAGCTTCCGGTCGCCGACTTCCACGCGTCGACGTAGGCGGCGAGGTTCTTGTCGATGTCGGCCCAGTCCGGCTCGAAGACCTCGACACCGGTCATGAGCCTGGTGAGTTCGACGGCGTTGGCGTCGGTGGGCTTGACGTCGGTGCGCGCCGGGAAGCCGCCGCCGACCTCGCTGACCAGCTTCTGGGCCTCCTCGCCGAGCATGAAGTCGAGGAGCTTCCTGCCGTTCTCGGTGTGGGGGGCCTTGTCGACCAGGCCGGCCGCGTAGGGCAGGGCGAAGGTGGTCGGCTTGCCGCCGTCCCTGGCCGGGAACCAGATGCCCAGGTTCGGCATGGACTTGGACTGCGCGAAGTTCATCTGGACGTCGCCGTTGGCCACGAGCAGCTCGCCCTTGTCGGTCTTGGGCGCGAGCTTGCTGGTGGAGGAGGAGGGGCCGACGTTGTTGGCCTGGAGCTTCTTCAGGTACTCCAGCGCGGGCTCCTTGCCGCCGAAGTCGTGCATCGACTTGACGAGGACGGCGGTGCCGTCGCCCGCGACGCCCGGGGTGGAGTACTGGAGCTTGCCCTTGTACTTGGCGTCCAGCAGCTCCTCCCAGGTCTTGGGGGCCTCGGCGAGCTCCTTCTTGTTGTAGACGAAGCCGAAGTAGTTGTTGACGACCGAGGTCCACTTGCCGTCGGCGGCCTTGTCCGCGCCGTTGACCTTGTCGGAGCCCTGGGGCTTGTAGGGCTGGAGGAGGCCCTTGCCGTCGGCCTGCTGGATGAAGGGCGGCAGGGTGATCAGTACGTCGGCCTGGGTGTTGGTCTTCTCGCGGACGGCGCGCTGCACCATCTCGCCCGAGCCGCCCTCGACGTACTTGACCTCGATGCCGGTCTTCTTGGTGAACTCGGCGAAGACCTTGTCGTACCAGCCGTCGCCCTTGTCGCTCTTGAGTCCGTCGGCGCTGTAGACGGTGACGACCTTCTCGCCGCCCTTGGAGTCGGCGGAGGAGGCGGAGCCGCCGCAGGCGGTGAGGGAGGCGGCGAGGGCGAGGCTGCCGGTGACGGCGGCGGTGGCGCGGAGGAGTCTCTTGCTGGGCATGGAACTTCCTTACGGGAAAAGGGAGTCAGCGGGGGTACGCAGGTGGGGTCGCGGTTCAGCGGTACGCGGCTTTGGTGCGGATGCGGGAGACGGCCAGGAGCACCAGCAGGGTGGCGGCCATCAGGACCACGGCGACGGCGGAGCCGCTGAAGAGCGAACCGCGGTCGGTGGCGGTGAAGATGCGGACCGGCAGGGGCATCCAGTCCGGCGGGTAGAGCATCATCGTGGCGCTCAGCTCGCCCATGGACAGCGCGAAGCAGAGCCCGGCGGCCGCGGTGAGGGACGGCAGCAGGAGGGGAAGCTTGACCCGCCACAGCACGTACGCGGGGCGGGCGCCCAGGGAGGCCGCCGCCTGCTCGTACGCGGGGTCGAGACGGAGTATCGCGGCCGAAACCGACTGGTAGGCGAACGCCGTGACAAGAACCGTGTGCGCCAGGATGACGATGGAGCCGGTGCCGTTGAGCAGGAGCGGGGGCTTGCTGAAGGCGACCAGGACGGCGAGGCCGACGACGACGGACGGCACGGCGACGGGCAGCATGAACAGCGCGTCCAGGGACCGCTTCCCGCGCTTGCCGAGGGCGGCGGCGGCCAGGGCGGCCCAGGTGCCGACGATGAGGGCGAGCAGGCCGGCGACGACGGCGGTGACCAGGCTGGTGGTCAGGGCCCGGAGGGATTCGCCCTGGACGGCGGAGGCGTAGTTCGCGGTGGTCGGGCCGGAGGGGAAGGCGCCGGACCAGTGGGTGGCGAAGGAGGCCGCGACCACGACGAGCAGCGGCAGCGCGAAGAGGGGGAGGAACAGGGCGCCGAAGAGGGCCCAGGCCGCCCAGCGGCCGGTCCGGCTATGCACCAGCACGCTTACCCACCACCCGGTAGAGGCCGAACAGGCCGACGGAGATCGCGATGTTGACGACGGCGACCACACAGGCGGCCGCGTAGTCGGATTCGAGGATCGCCTTGCCGTAGACGAGCATCGGGAGGGTCGTGACGTCCTTGGCCCCGGTGAACAGGACGATCCCGAACTCGTTGAGGCACATGACGAGGACGAGGCTGCCGCCGGCGGCGAGGGCCGGGAGCGCTTCGGGGAGGATCACCTTCCGGATGATCCGGGCGGGGCGGGCGCCGAGGCCTGCGGCCACCTCCAGCTGGGCGGTGTCCAGTTGGGAGAAGGCGGCGAGCAGGGGGCGCATCACGAAGGGCGTGAAGTAGGTGATCTCCGCGAGGAGGACGCCCCAGGGGGTGGTGAGGAAGTGGAAGGGGCCCTCGGCGGCGCCGGTCAGGCCGGTGACGAGGCCGTTGGCCATGCCGACGGTGCCGTAGACGAAGAGGAGGGCGAGGGTGATGAGGAAGGAGGGGAAGGAGAGGAAGACGTCGATGAACTTCGCGACGGCCTTGGCGCCGGGGAAGGGCACGAAGGCGATGACGAGGGCGAGCCCGAAGCCGAGGAGCAGGCAGCCGGCGGTGGCGCCGACGGCGAGCCAGACGGTGGTCCCGAGGGCCTCGCGGAACCCGTGCGAGGCGAAGACGGAGGCGTACGCGCCGAAGGCGCCGCCCCCGTTCTCGGGGCTGAACGACTGCTGGACCACCAGCCCGAGGGGGTAGAGGAACACGAGTCCGAGCACGGCCAGGGGAGGCAGCGCCCACACACCGCGCGGCACGCGGGACCCTCGCGGGGTGGCACCGGTCCCCTGCGGGGTGCTGCCGGCTCCGGTGGTCCCCGTCGGGGCAGCGCCTTCCCGGCGGGCCGGACTCTCCAGCCCCGCCGGCGGCGGCACCGGGGCGGCTCGGCGAGTGGTGTCAGGCATCCGTCACCCCTGCGGCGAGCAGCACGGCGTCCCGGGGTTCGAAGTGCAGCGTGACCCGCTCGCCGAGGGCCGGGGTCTCCCGGAGCTCCGGGAGGTCCGCCTTGACGCGGTGACCGTCCACGTCGACGTACAGGCGGTGGGTGGAGCCGCGCCACTGGACCTCGGCGATCGTGCCGGAGAGGGCGTTGGGTCCGGCCCCGAGGCCGAGCAGGTGCGGCCGTACGCACAGGGTGGCCGTGGAGCCCGGCACCGCGCGGCCGCGGTCGAGGGTCAGCGGGCGGCCCGCGAAGACCGCCCCGGCCTCGGACACCGTCACCGGCAGCAGGTTCGCGTTGCCGACGAACGAGGCCGTGAACTCGGTGCGCGGGGCCCGGTACAGCTCCTGCGGGGTCCCGCAGTCCTGGAGGCGGGCCTTGTCCATGACCGTGATCCGGTCGGCCAGGGTGAGGGCCTCGACCTGGTCGTGCGTGACGTACAGGATGGACACGTCGGGTAGTTCGCGGTGCAGACGGGCCAGTTCCGCGAGCATCCCGGAGCGCAGCTGCGCGTCGAGGGCCGAGAGGGGCTCGTCCAGCAGGAGCACGCCGGGGCGGATGGCGAGCGCGCGGGCGATGGCGACCCGCTGCTGCTGGCCGCCCGACAGCTCGCGGGGGTAGCGCCGCGCGTAGGCCGCCATGCCCGTCAGCTCCAGCGCCTCGGCTACCCGGCCGGGGATCTCGGCCTTCGGGGCCTTCTGCGCCTTGAGGCCGAAGGCCACGTTCTCCTCGACCCGCATGTGCGGGAAGAGCGCGTACTGCTGGACCACCATGCCGATGCCGCGTTTGTGCGGCGGGAGCGCGGTGACGTCCCGGCCGCCGATCAGCACCCGGCCCGCGGCGGGCCGTACGAAGCCGGCGACCGCGCGCAGCGCCGTGGTCTTGCCCGAGCCGGAGGGGCCGAGCAGGGCCATCACCTCGCCGGGTTCGACGGTCAGGTCGAGGGAGTCCAGGACGGTGTTGCCGCCGTAGGCGACGGACACCCCGTCGAACCGGATGCCGCTCACGCCGGCCCCGCCAGCAGCTGCGGGAGTTCGGCGATGGAGCCGAGGACGTGGGTCGCTCCGTGCTCGGTCAGCGCCGGGCGGTCGTGGGCGCCGGTGAGGACGCCCGCCACGATGCCGGCGCCGGCGCGGCGGCCGCTGAGCATGTCGTAGGCCGTGTCGCCGGCGACGACGAGGTCGCGTACGTCGGCCACGGCGCCGGTGCGCAGGAAGGCGGCCAGGACCATGTCCGGGTAGGGCCGGCCGCGGCCGCCCGCGTCGGCGGGGCAGAGGGTGAGGTCGGCGAGGTCCTGCCAGCCGAGGGCGTCGAGGATGGCGTCCTGGGTGACGCGGGCGAAGCCGGTGGTCAGGACGACGGTGCGGCCGTCGGCGCGGAGCTCCTCGATGGTGGCGCGGGCGCCGGGGACCGGCGCGATGAGCCCGCCGTCGACGAGGTTCCCGTACGCCTCCTCGAAGGCGGAGTTGGCGCGCCGGGCGAGTTCCTCCGTACCGAAGAGGTGGCGGAAGACGGAGATCTTCGACTCGCCCATGGTGTCGCGGACGTAGCGGAGCTTCTCCGCGTGGTCGGGGGTGCCCGGTTCGACGCCGAGGTGCTCGGCGGCGCGCTCGAAGGCGCGCTCGACGAGGCCGCCGTCGGCGACGGTGGTGCCGGCCATGTCGAGGACGATCAGGTTGTGCTGAGTGTCGGTCATGGTGCTTACCAGCCCAGTTCGTTCGCGGTGGTCTCGGCTATGGCGGGCGAGCAGGTCATGCCGCGCCCGCCGGGTCCGGTCACCAGCCAGACGCCGTCGGCGACCTGCTGGCGGTGGACGACGCGGGTGGTGTCGGTGCACTGCGCGTACACGCCCGCCCAGCGGTGCCGGATCTTCGGCAGGGGGCGGCCCAGGAAGGACTCGACCACCTCGGTGAGGTGCTCGTAGGGGTCCTCGAGGGTGTCGAACGCGAAGGGGTGCTCGTACTCGTGGGTGTCGCCGATGGTCAGCCCGCCGTCCCTGCGCTGGACCATGAGCAGCTGCATCCTGTGCTCGGCGGCGATCGGGGCCTGCGCCTGCCCGGCGTTGAGCTCGTCGAGGGCGGCGGACCGGTAGGCGGGGTAGTAGCGGAAGCTGTCGGCGTCGGCGACCGAGGTGGTGAGCGGCTCGCCCAGGGGGGCGGTCTGCATCATCTGGAGCCGTACGCGGCGCACGGGCAGGTCGGGGACCAGTTCGCGGACCAGGCCGGACAGCCAGGCGCCGGTGGCGAGGACGACGGCGTCGCCGCGGTGGACGTCGCCGTGGTCGTCGCGGACGGCGCCGTTCCCGACGACCTCGCGGACTTCGCGGCCGGGGAGGAAGGTGTAGCGGCCGGTCGCCCGGAGCGCCTCGCGGAGGTGGAGCTGTGCGGTGCGCGGCTCGACGGCCGCGTCGCGCTCGCACCACAGGGCGGCCTCGAAGGCGCCGCGCAGGGCCGGGTTGATCTCCCGGGCCTCGGCGGCGGTGACCAGTTCGTAGCCGCGGGCGGCGGCGTCGGGGCGGGCCGCGGCGGCCTCGGCGACGGCGTACTCGCGGGCGTTGCGGACGGGGGTGAGGGAGCCGATGGCGCGGAAGCCCAGGCCGGGCACCTCCGCGCCGATGCGCTCCCAGAGCTCGCGGGCCCGCAGGGCGGTGTCGAGCTCCTCGCCACCGGCCCGTCCGCTGACCCAGATCTGGCCGAAATTGCGCAGTGACGCGCCGCGGGCCTCCGCCTCTCGCTCGATCTGGACGACCTCGTGGCCGCGTTCGACTGCTTGCCAGGCGTGCATGGTGCCGACCACGCCGCCGCCTACGACTATGACTCTCACGCCGTCCACGGTGTGGGCGGCCCGTGACCCGCGAGGAGCCGTCCGGCAACGGGCCGGTGAACAGCCCCCGACACTTGGACTAGACCCGTTATGTTTCTGTGACATGAGTACGCCCCTTTACGGCAGGTCTGGGCTGATTGGCTCGGGGCTATCCGGGCCGCAGGTGGGTCGTGAAGCTGAACCGGTCACCACGGTAGAGCGAACGCACCCGCTCCAGGGGCCGGCCGTCCTGGTCCCGCGAGAAGCGGTGGATGAGCAGCATGGGGAGCGCGGGCGGGGTGCCGATCAGCAGGGCTTCGCGGGGGGTCGCGAGGACCGTCTCCAGCTTTTCGTCGGCGTCGCCGAAGGAGATGCCGAGGCTGTCGCGGAGGTATCCGTAGAAGGAGGAGTCCGGCCGGAAATCGACGTCGAGGCGCGGGGCACGGGCCACCCGGATGTAGGTGCTCTCCAGCCCGACGCGCTCGTCGTCGGCCAGCAGGACGCGCTCCAGGTGCCAGACGGGCTCGCCGGGCTCGGCGCCGATGCCCGTCGCGAGGTCGGGCGGGCAGGGGAACTGCTCCAGGCCGATGAGGTTCCGGCCGGGCCTGCGGCCCTGGCGCCGTACGCCTTCCGTGTAGCTGGCGAGGGAGAGGGGCTGCTCCAGCTTCGGGCCGGCCACGACGGTCCCGCGGCCGGAGCGGCGCAGCCGGCCTTCGAGCAGCAGCTCGCGCAGGGCCTGGCGGACGGTCTCACGGGAGACCTCGTAGCGCTCGGCGAGGTCGCGCTCGGTGGGGAGCGTGCCGCCCTCGCCGAGCTCGTCGAGGAGTTCGGCGATGCGGGCCTTGACGGCGTAGTACTTGGGGATGCGGCCGTGCTCGGGGATGCCCGAGCGGACGGGCGAGCCCGGGCGGTGGTGCCGGTTCTGTTCTTCCACGGGGGGACTCTATGCGGGCCGCGTGTACGGGCCGCTGCGCGTGTGCGCGTACGGGATCAGGGGGCGGGTCGGCGCAACCGCCGGGCCCCCAGCAGGAGTCCGCAGCCGGTGGCGAGGGCGGCCGCGGCGCCGGCGCCGTACGTCCACTCGCGGGGGCCGGTGTGCGCGAGGGAGCCGGCCTCGCCGGAGTCCTCGGGGCCCTCGACGGAGAAGCGGTAGCCGCCGGCCTCGCCGATCCAGTCGCCGTCGTCGCCCTTGCGCTGAACGAGGGCGGCGTCGGCGACGACCTCGCCGGTGGGGGCGTCGGGCGCGAAGGCGAGGCCCACCTTGACGGTCAGCGAGCCGCCGGGGGCGACGGTGAAGCCGGGGAAGGCGTCGCCGCCGTCGAAGACGGCGATGATCTCGTCGCGGTCGGTCCGCTCCAGGCTGACGGGGAGGGTGCCGCTCGGGGAGTCGAACTCCATCCGCAGGTGGGCGGGGCGCAGGGCGCGGGCCTTGTCGGTGAGGACGACGACGGGGTGGATGGCGGTGCAGGTGGAGTTGGTGGTGTTCGTCAGGTCCAGGTACCAGGTCTGGGGCCCGCCGCCGGTGCGGTACACGGCCGGGCCGCCGCGGATGCGGGCCCCGATGGGGAAGGCGGTGCTCTTCCCGTCCCCGCAGGTGGCCTGCGCGCGGGACGGCAGGGCGGGGGCGGGGCGGGCGCCGCCGCCGGTGCCGATGTCCGCGGCCGCGGTGGGGGCGGTGGTGGCTACGAGTACGGCGGTGAGGGCAAGGGCTTTGCGCAGTCGCATGGAAGACCTTCGCTGCTCGCCGGACGGGACGATGGTCGGACCAGGTGACAATCACCCCGGCCCTGCCTGCCCGCACCCTGCCATGCCGGCCCGCCCCCCTCCGCACGCCGCGCCTGAGTTGCTCCGGTTTACGCCCGAACGAACCACCGGGTCAACCCCAACACCGCCGGGGGCACGTCCAGCCCCTCCGGCGTTTGAGGAGCGGGGGTCCGGGGGCTGGCCCCCGGCAGCGGCGCCGCACCCGCG
>NZ_JBHUSC010000019.1:0-37589 GCF_042673805.1 Streptomyces sp. NPDC057010
CCGTCCAGCCGAGCAGCGGGCACGTCCTGGCCGTCGCCAACCACCGCAAGGACGGCTTCAACGCGGCGATGAGGGGCGCCAGGGCGCCCGGCTCCACGATGAAGATCGTGACGGCGGCGATGCTGATCGACCGGGGGCTGGTCTCGGCCGACAAGCCGGCGGAGTGCACCAAGGACGCGGTGTGGGGCGGGCGCACCTTCCACAACCTGAAGAACTTCGAGGCGCCCGGCGCCACCTTCGCGACCAGCTTCGCCAGGTCCTGCAACACGGCCTTCATCAAGCCGATCGACGGCGTCAGGGACGACGCCGCGCTGTCGAAGGAGGCCACGCAGGTCTTCGGCATCGACCTGGACTGGAAGACGGGCATCAAGTCGGTCGACGGCAAGGTCCCGACGGCGACGGGCGCGGAGGAGGCGGCCGGCTACATCGGCCAGGGCCAGATCACCATGAACCCGCTGAACGTGGCCTCCATCACGGCGACGGCACGCACCGGGGTGTTCCGCCAGCCGGTGCTGGTCTCCCCGGACCTCGACGGCCGTACGATCGCGACGGCGCAGCGGCGGATGAAGCCGGCGGTGCAGCAGCAGCTGGTGTCGATGATGCGGCTGACGGCGAGCAGCGGTACGGCCCAGCAGACGATGGCCGCCGTCGGCGGCTCCGACAAGGGCGCGAAGACCGGCTCCGCGGAGGTCGACGGCTCGGGCAGCCCGGACAGCTGGTTCACCGGCTTCAGCGGTGACGTGGCCGCGGCGGCGATGGTCGAGGGCGGCGGCCACGGCGCCGACGCCGCCGGGCCGATCGTGGCCACGGTCCTGAACGCCGGCTGAAACGCCGGCGGGGCTGGATTGCCCGCAGGGCAAACTCAGCCCCGCCTGCGTTTGAGGCGCGGGGGCTCGGGGGCAGCGCCCCCGCAGCGGCGCCGCAGCCAAGTACGAACCGCTAGGCCAGCGCAGCGCGCAGGGCGCGGACCAGGGCCTGGGCCCGGGGGTCGGCCGTCACCGACTTGGCGTGGGCGTTGGTGACGTAGCCGAACCCGATGCCCGACTCCGGGTCCGCGAAGGCCAGGGATCCGCCGCGCCCCGGATGGCCGAAGGAGGCCGGGGAGAGCAGCGGGGAGGCCGGCCCGTGCAGCATGTAGCCGGGGCCGAAGCGGGTGTTGACCACCAGGACGCGGTCGGGCCCCGAGGAGAGCTCCCGCCCCGCCAGCGCCGTCGTCTCGGGGGTGAAGATCCGGGCCCCGTCCTCCACCACCCCGATGGTGGCCGCGTAGAAGCGGGCCAGGGCGCGCGCCGTGCCGATGCCGGCCGAGCCGGGGAGTTCGGCGGCCTGGTAGACGGGGTCGTTCTCGTCCGGCTGGGGGTCGATGGCCGCGAAGGCGCGGCGGGTGAGGGAGGCGGGGTCGGCGTACGCCTCGGAGACGTTGCGCCGCGGCCGGGTCTTCAGCGTGCCGGCGCCCGAGGGCGGCTCGACCGGAGCCACCCGGCCCACCCGGTGAGCTTCCGTCTCCGGCAGGCCGATCCAGAAGTCCAGCCCCAGCGGCTCCGCTATCTCCTCGGCCAGGATGGAGCCCACCGTGCGCCCGGTGGCGCGGAGCACCAGCTCGGACACCAGCCAGCTGAAGGTCTGCGCGTGGTAGCCGTGCTCGGTGCCCGGCTCCCAGAACGCCCGCTGCGCGGCGACCGCGCGCGCTCCGCTGACCCCGTCGGCGGCCTCGGCGACGGTCAGTCCGCGGTCCAGCGCGGGGACGCCGGCCCGGTGCGAGAGCAGGTCGCGGACCAGGGTCTTCTCCTTGCCGCCCGCCTTGAACTCCGGCCAGTACGAACCCACCGGCGCGTCCAGGTCCAGCAGTCCGCGCTGGTGCAGCAGCAGCGGCACCGCGGCGGCCACGCCCTTGGTCGCGGAGCGGACGATCTGCGCGGTGTCCTCGACCCAGGGCTCGGTGCCGTTGGCGTCCTTGGTGCCGCCCCACAGGTCGACGACCTTGTGTCCGTCGCGGTAGACGGCCACGGCCGCGCCCCGGTCCCCGAGCACCTCGAAATTGCGTACGAACGCGTCCCGGACGGGCTCGAAGCCCTCCGCCACCTCACCCTGAATGTTCACGTCGACCCCAACAACCGGCGGCCGGTCCTTATGCCACCGCCACCGAGCGGGGGTCGAAGCCGAAGGGGAGCTCCAGCCGGTGGGCCCGCATCAGGGGCTCGTCGCACAGCAGGTCCTGGGTGCGGCCGTCCGCCGCGATGACGCCCTCGCTGAGGATGACGGAGCGCGGGCACAGCTCCAGTGCGTACGGGAGGTCGTGGGTCACCATCAGCACGGTCACGTCGAGCGAGCGCAGGATGTCGGCGAGCTCGCGCCGCGAGGCCGGGTCGAGGTTGGAGGAGGGCTCGTCGAGGACGAGGATCTCGGGCCGCATCGCCAGGACGGTGGCGACGGCCACCCGGCGGCGCTGCCCGAAGGAGAGGTGGTGCGGCGGCCGGTCGGCGAAGCCGGCCATGCCGACCTGCTCCAGGGCCTCGCGGACGCGTTCCTCCAGCTCCGCGCCGCGCATCCCGGCGGCGGCCGGTCCGAAGGCCACGTCCTCCCGGACGGTGGGCATGAACAGCTGGTCGTCGGGGTCCTGGAAGACGATGCCGACCCGGCGGCGGATCTCGGCGAGGTTGCGCTTGTCCACGGGCAGCCCGGCCACGGTCACCGAGCCGACCCCGCCGGTGAGGATGCCGTTGAGGTGCAGGACCAGCGTGGTCTTGCCGGCGCCGTTGGGTCCGAGCAGGGCGACGCGCTCGCCGCGCCCGACGGTCAGGTCCACGCCGAACAGGGCCTGGTGCCCGTCGGGGTAGGCGTAGGCGAGGCCGGTCACTTCGAGGGACGGGGCGGGAGACGGAGAGAGGGTCACAGGGTCCAGCCCATCAGACAGACGGCCAGGGCCGTCACGGGGAGTGCGGCCGCGTACGCCCACTGGGCGCGCGTGGCCACGACGTCGTCGATCACCGGCATCGAGCCGGCGTAGCCGCGGCTGACCATCGCGAGGTACACCCGCTCGCCGCGCTCGTAGGAGCGGATGAAGAGGGCGCCGGCCGTCTTGGCCAGGACGCCCCAGTGCCGGATGCCGCGCGCTTCGAAGCCGCGGGAGCGGCGGGCGATGGACATCCGGCGCAGCTCGTCGCTGATCACGTCCCCGTAGCGGATCATGAAGGAGGCGATCTGGACGAGGAGCGGCGGCAGCTTGAGGCGCTGGAGGCCCAGCAGCAGGGCCCGCAGTTCGGTGGTCGAGGCGAGCAGGACGGAGGCGGCGACTCCGAGCGTGCCCTTGGCCAGGACGTTCCAGGCGCCCCAGAGGCCGGAGACGCTGAGCGACATGCCGAGGACCTCCACCCGCTCGCCCTCCGCCACGAAGGGCATGAGCACGGCGAAGGCGACGAAGGGGACCTCGATCAGGAGCCGGCGCAGCAGGAAGCCGGCGGGGACGCGGGCCACGGCCGCGGCCCCTGCGAGGAGGACCGCGTACAGCCCGAAGGCCCACACCGCCTCGCGCGGTGTGGACACGACGATCACGACGAAGGCGAAGGCCGCGGCGAGCTTGCAGTGCGGCGGCAGTGCGTGGACGGGCGAGTGGCCGTGCCGGTAGAGCTTGTGGGCGTGACCCGCTCCCATGGCGGAACCTCTGGCTCTCAGACCGTGGACGGCGCGGCCGCGGCCGGCTCGTCGGTACGGCGGCGGCGCACGGTCCAGAAGATCCCGGAGCCGACGGCGACGGTCGCGCCGACGCCGATGACGCCCGCGAGGCCGCCGGAGAGGCGGGTGTCGTCGACGTCCTTGACGCTGTAGTCGGCGAGCGGGGAACCGGCGGCCGCGTGCTCCTCGACCTTCTGGTCGATGCCCTGGTCGGCGGCGACCTTCTCCAGGCCGTCGGGGCTGGCGGAGGCGTAGAAGGAGACGAATCCGGCGAGGACGAGGGCGGTGACCAGGCCGGTGGCCCACACCTTCCGGGTGGAGCGGGCGGCGACGGGGGCCGGGGCGGCGGCCGGGGCGTCGACGAGTGCGCCGTCCACGCGCAGCTTCAGCGGGGTGGTGAGCCCGCGCGCCCCGTGCACCAGGTCGGGCCGTACGGCGATCACGGCGCCGACGGTCGCGGCGGTGATGGCGGCCTCGCCGATGCCGATGAGCACGTGCACGCCGACCATGGCGGTGAACACCTTGCCGATGGGGACGTCGGTGGTGCCGCCGATCGCGTAGATGGCGGTGAAGGCGGTGGCCGCGGCGGGCACCGAGAGCAGGGCTCCGGCGAAGGCGGCGGCGGTGACGGAGCGGCGGGTGGGCGGCAGCACCCCGATCAGCCCGCGGAAGATCGCGTAGGCGACGACGACGGTGACGACGCCCATGACGCTGATGTTGACGCCGAGGGCGGTCAGGCCGCCGTCGGCGAAGAGTATGCCCTGCATCAGCAGGACCACGGACACGCACAGCACGCCGGTGTAGGGGCCGACGAGTATGGCGGCGAGGGCGCCGCCCAGCAGGTGGCCGCTGGTGCCGGCGGCGACGGGGAAGTTGAGCATCTGCACGGCGAAGATGAAGGCGGCGACGAGGCCGGCGAGCGGGGCGGTGCGCTCGTCGAGCTCGCGGCGGGCGCCGCGCAGGCTGACGGCGACCGCGGCGGCGGCCGCCACTCCGGCGGCCACCGAGACGGGTGCGTTGATGAATCCGTCGGGCACATGCATGGAGAAGCTCCGCTTCCGGTGACGCAGTCTTTAACCGTTCAAGAGTAGTGCCCAATTGCGAATCGTTGGCAAGAGCGTCCCCGTCACAAATAGCGCCGCGCGGTTTCGTCGGAATGTGCGAGGCTGGACGCACAAACGGACTGGGATGTTCCGATTGCGAGGAGCAGGTCGATGTCAGCACCCGCCGAGAACCACGCAGCGACCATGACCGCGACCGTCGTCGAGGAGCGGGTCCGCGCCCGCGTGATCACGGACGACCCCCTCTACCGGGCGATCCCCGTCGCCCTGCGCTTCGCCCCCGCCGAGCCGCTGGCCGTACGGATCGTCTTCCCGGCGGACGTCACCCCCGAAGGCACCGACAACGAATGGGTCTTCCCCCGCGCCCTGCTGGAGGCGGGGCTGCTGGCCCCGACGGGGACCGGGGACGTACGCGTCTGGCCCTGCGGCCGCGTCCAGGCGGTCGTCGAGTTCCACTCCCCCGAGGGCGTCGCCGTGATCCAGTTCGACATCGCGGCCCTGCGGCGCTTCCTGCGGCGTACGTACGCCCCCACCACCCGATAGGCGCAACGGGCCCGGCCCGGTACCTGAGGTTCAGGTACCGGGCCGGGCCGTTGTGCGTACGTGACGTACGGAGCCGGGTCAGGCGTTGACCAGCTCGCGGTCCTTGTCCGGGTCCTCCGGGGAGGCAGCGAGGTGCTTGCGCAGGCTCTCGCCCTCCACGTCCACGTTCGGCAGCAGCCGGTCCAGCCAGCGCGGCAGCCACCAGGCCTTGTGGCCGAGCAGGGCGAGCACCGCCGGGACGATGGCCATGCGGACCACGAAGGCGTCGAAGAAGACGGCGACGGCCAGACCGAAGCCGATCATCTTGACCATCTGCTCGCTGGCCCCGATGAAGCCGGAGAACACCGCGATCATGATGACGGCGGCGGCCACGACCACCCGGGCGCTGTACTGGAAGCCCGTCACCACGGCCTGGCCGGGGCGCTCGCCGTGGACGTACGCCTCGCGCATGCGGGTGACGAGGAAGACCTCGTAGTCCATGGCCAGGCCGAAGACGACGCCCACCATGAAGATCGGCATCATCGACATGATCGGGCCGGTCTGCTCCACGCCGAAGAGCGAGCCGAGCCAGCCCCACTGGAAGACCGCGACGACGGCACCGAGGGCGGCGACGACCGAGAGCAGGAATCCGAGGGCCGCCTTGAGCGGAACCAGGATCGAGCGGAACACCAGCATCAGCAGCAGGAAGGCGAGGCCGACGACGAGCGCCAGGTAGGGCAGCAGCGCGTCGTTCATCTTCTGCGAGAAGTCGATGTTCATCGCGGTGGCGCCGGTGACCAGGACGTCGTCACCGCTGCCGTCGCGGATCTCGTGGACCAGGTCCTCGGTCTGCGTGGAGGACGGGCGGTCCTTCGGGATGACGGTGATGATCGACGCGTCGCCGGCCTTGTTGGGGGTCGGCGGGGTGACCGCGGCGACGCCCTCCAGGCCCTTGATCCGCTCGACGGTGGAGTCGGCGAGCGCCTTGTCCCCGTCCACGACCACCATCAGCGGGCCGTTGAAGCCCGGGCCGAAGCCTTCGGACAGCAGGTCGTACGCCTGGCGCTGGGTGGTGGAGACCGGCTGGGCGCCGTCGTCCGGCAGGCCCATCTCCAGCTTGCTCGCCGGGACGGCGATGACGCCGAGGCCGATGACACCGGCCAGCAGCACCATCACCGGGCGGCGCAGGACGAAACGGGCCCAGCGGGTGCCGCCGTTGGCCTTCTTCTCCAGCGAGGGCT
Organism: Streptomyces sp. NPDC057010; assembly: GCF_042673805.1. NCBI lineage: Bacteria > Bacillati > Actinomycetota > Actinomycetes > Kitasatosporales > Streptomycetaceae > Streptomyces > Streptomyces sp. NPDC057010. The sequence goes on from NZ_JBHUSC010000019.1 coordinate 6,497, forward strand.
TGCCCTTGCCGAACAGCTTGCTCTTCTGCCCGGCGGGCAGGACCTTCCTGCCGGCGAAGCCCAGGATGGCGGGGACCAGCGTCAGGGCGACCAGCACCGCGATGACCACGGTGCCGGCGGCCGCGAAGCCCATCTTGCTCAGCATGGGGATGTTGACGACGGCCAGGCCCACCAGGGCGATGACCACGGTCAGACCGGCGAAGACCACGGCGGAACCGGCGGTTCCGACGGCCCGGCCGGCGGCCTCGTCCCGCTCGCGGCCCTCGGCGAGCTCCGCGCGGTAGCGGGAGACGATGAAGAGCGCGTAGTCGATGCCGACGGCGAGGCCGATCATCATCGCGAGGGTGGAGGTGGTGGAGCCGAGGTCCAGCACGTTGGCGAGCGCGGTGATGGTGGAGATGCCGATGCCCACGCCGATCAGCGCGGTCAGCAGCGGCAGCCCGGCCGCGATCAGCGAGCCGAAGGTGATGACCAGGACGATGCCGGCGATCACGATGCCGATGATCTCGCCGGAGCCGGTCTCGGGGGCCGCCATCAGGGCGTCGCCGCCGATCTGGACGTTGAGGCCAGCGGCGGTGGCCTCCTTGCCGGAGTCCTTGAGCGCGTCACGCGTCGCGTCGGTCAACTCCATGCCGCTGACCTTGTACTTGGTGCTGATGTAGGCGGTGGAGCCGTCCTGGCTCACGGCCTGCGCCTGGTACGGGTCGGCGACCGAGGAGATCTGGTCCTTGCCGGGGCCGGACTTCAGGCCCTCGACGATCTTCTCCACCTCGGCCTTGGGGGCGGGGTCGGTGACCTTGGCGCCCGCCGGGGCCTTGATGACGATCCGGGCGGTCGCGCCGTCCGCGGACATGCCCGGGAAGCGCTCCTCCAGCAGGTCGAAGGCCTTCTGGGCCTCCGTGCCCGGTATCGAGAAGGAGCCGGAGGAGGGTGCGCCGGCCGAGGACGCGCCGAAGCCGGCCGCGAACAGCAGCGCCACCCATATGAGGGCGACCAGGCGGCGGCGCCTGAAGGCACCGCGGCCGAGCCGGTAGAGGAAGGTAGCCACGTCGGTGGTTCTCCCGTTCAGGTCGTGGGATGGAAGGGCAGGAAAAGCCGGCCCGACGACGAGAGCGGCGTGTCAGGAGCAGCAGGAGCAGTGCTTGGGGACGGGGTGGAGCAGGGGACGGTCAGACGCCGAGGGCGGGGAAGACCACGGCGTCGATGAAGTCACCGAGGAAGGTCCGGTCCACCGGACGGTCCTCGATCAGCGGGAGCGCGATGAACGCCCCGATGAGCATGTGCGGTACGAAGTCGAGGGCCGGGCAGTCCGGGCGGATCTCGCCCCGGTCCACCGCGCGCTGCAGCATCACCTGGAGTCCGTTGATCTCCGGGTCGACCAGCAGGTCCCGCAGCGCCTTGTGGAGTTCCGGGCTCTCGTGCACGGCATGGGCCAGACCCCGCATCAGTGCGGTGTCCTTGGCCATCTGCGCGTCGTCGGAGTGCTCCACCATGCGGGCGAAGTCGCCGCGCAGGCTGCCCGTGTCGATCTCCCGCAGCGAGACGGGCTGCGTACATCGAAGGGCCTTGGCCACCAGCTCCGGCTTGCTCCCCCACTGGCGGTAGAGGGTGGCCTTGCTGGACTTCGTACGGGCGGCGACCGCGTCCATGGTCAGCGCCTCGTAGCCGACCTCGCGCAGGAGGTCGAGGACCGCCCCGTGGAGTTCGGCTTCCCGTTCGGGGGTGATCCGGCTGCGCCGAGCCGATGTCGCCTCGGTCATCTCCGCGCCTCCCATCCGGACGGGCCTCTTATCGAAACGAATCTGTTCCGTACACCTAGACCATACCTCCGAGCCAAGCGAAACGAAACCGTTCCGTTTCGCTTGGAGGAGTGGCGTGGATCACCTGTACGAGTTGCCAGGCCCCCTCCGCGCGGAAAGCATTGGGGGGTGAGTCACGACGTCGCGTACCTCCGGTTCCCGCACCTGCACGACGACCTGCTGTGCTTCGCCACCGAGGACGACCTCTGGGTCGCCCCGCTGGTCCCCGACGGCCAGACCCCCGGCCGGGCCTGGCGGATCACCGTCGACCGGACCCGGGTCGGGCACCCCCGTTTCTCCCCCGACGGCCGGCACATCGCCTTCACCACCTGGCGCAGCCTCGATCCCGAGATCCACCTCGCCCCCGTGGACGGCGGCCCGGCCCGCCGGCTCAGCCACTGGGGCTCCACCGACACCCGGGTCTGCGGCTGGGACCCCGACGGCAACATCCTCGCGGTCTCCTCGCACGGCCAGCCGTTCTCGTACTACTCCTGGGCCTACAAACTGCCCACCGACGGCAGCCCCGGCGGCCGCCTCCCCTGGGGCCCGGTCTCCGACATCCAGGTCGCCGACGTCGACGGGGAGCACCGCACCCTGCTGCTCACCGGCAAACCCCCGCACGAGCCGGCCGCCTGGAAGCGCTACCGCGGCGGCGCCACCGGCCGGCTGTGGCTGCACGGCGAGCGGCTGCTGAAGGACGTGGAGGGCCACCTCGACTCCCCGATGTTCGTGGACGGGCGGATCGCCTTCCTCTCCGACCACGAGGGCATCGGCAACCTCTACTCCTGCCTGCCCGACGGCGCCGACCTGCGCCGCCACACCGACCACGAGGAGTTCTACGCCCGGCACGCCTCCAGCGACGGCTCCCGGATCGTCTACCAGTGCGGCGGGGACATCTGGATCGTGGAGTCCCTGGACCGGGACGCCGTCCCGCGCAAGCTCCCGGTCCGCCTCGGCGGCCCGCGCGCGGGCCGCCGTACGTACCAGGTCTCGGCCGCCAGCCACGTCGACTCCCTCTCCGTCGACACCACCGGGCGGGCCAGCGCGGTCGTGGTGCGCGGCAGCCTCTACTGGCTGACCCACCGCGACGGGCCGGCCCGCACCATCGCCGACACCCCCGGCGTACGGGTGCGGCTGCCCGAGATGCTCGGCTCCGGCGGGCAGGTCGCCTACGTCACCGACGCCGAGGGCGAGGACGCGATCGAGATCGCCTACCTGCCGCGCGCCTCCGGGGAGCGGGAGCCGCGCCGGCTGGCCTCGGGCGAGCTGGGGCGCGTACTGGAACTGCTGTCGGATCCGGACGGCGAGCGCCTCGCCATCGCCTCCAATGACGGGCGGCTGCTGCTCATCGACGCCACCGAGGAGTCCAACGGGGAGGTCACCGAGCTGATCCGGTCCATCAACGGGCCCGTGACCGATCTGGCGTTCTCTCCCGACGGGGCCTGGCTGACCTGGTCGCACCCGGGGATCGGGCGCTCCCTGCGGCAGATCAAGATGGCGCGGATCTCCGGGCCGGGCGCCCGCACCGTCGTGGACGTCACCAACGGCCGCTTCGAGGACGAGAATCCGGTCTTCACCCGGGACGGCCGCTACCTCGCGTTCCTGTCGTGGCGCGGTTTCGACCCGGTCTACGACGTGCACACCGGCGACCTGTCCTTCCCGCTGGGCTGCCGCCCGTACCTGGTGCCGCTGTCCTCGGCCACCCCTTCGCCCTTCGCGCTGTCCGCCGAGGGCCGCCCGGCTGCGGGCGGACTCGACCCGCAGGAAGGGGACTCGGGGGACGGCGCGGTGATGGTGGAGGTGGAGGGCCTGGAGAGCCGGGTCACGCCCTTCCCGGTGACCGCGTCCAAGTACTCGGCGCTCTACCCGGTCAGCGGCGGCGGGCTGGTCTGGCTGCGCTGGCCGATCTCCGGCGCGCTCGGCGAGACCTTCGCCAACCCGGCCGACATCAGCGGCAAGCCCACGCTGGAGCACTTCGACCTGACCAAGGCCCGCAAGACGGAACTGGCCTCCGGACTGGACTGGTTCGCGGTCAGCGGCGACGGTACCCGGCTCGTCATCAACGACGAGGGGGACCTGCGGGCCGTCCCGGCGACCGAGTCCGGCGACAGCGACTCGACCGTCTACCTGGACCTGCGGCGCATCCTGCACGAGGTGGACCCGGCGGCCGAATGGCGCCAGGCCTACGAGGAGGCCGGGCGGATCATCCGCGCCTACTTCTGGGAGCCGAAGATGTGCGGCATCGACTGGGACGGGGTGCTGCGCCAGTACCGCTCCCTGGTCGAACGGGTGGCCTCCCCCGACGAGTTCGCCGACCTGCTGCGCGAGGTCCTCGGCGAGCTGGGCACCTCGCACGCCTACGTCTCCCCCGCCCGCCGCAACGAGGGCCCCCCGCACTACCAGCGGGCGATCGGCCTGCTCGGCGCCAACCTCGTGCCCCGGGACGGGACATGGGTGGTCGGCCGGATCCTGCCCGGCGAGTCCTCGGACTCCAAGGCCCGCTCCCCGCTCGCCGGCACCGGCATCCGGGAGGGCGCGGTGCTCACCCACGTGGACGGCCGCCCGGTGGATCCGGTGGCCGGCCCGTACCCGCTGCTCGCGGCGGCCGGGGGCACCACCGTCGAGCTGACCTTCCAGCCCGCGGAGGGCGAGGGCCGCGCCCGGCGGGTCGCGATCGTGCCGCTGATCGACGAGCGGCCGCTGCGCTACCAGGACTGGGTGTCCAAGCGGCGCGAGGTGGTCCGGGAGGTCAGCGGCGGCCGCTGCGGCTACCTCCACATCCCCGACATGGGCGGCTCCGGCTGGGCGCAGTTCAACCGCGACCTGCGGATGGAGATGTCCCGGCCCGCGCTGATCGTGGACGTACGCGGCAACGCGGGCGGGCACATCAGCGAGCTGGTGGTGGAGAAGCTGACCCGCTCGATCCTCGGCTGGGACCTGACGCGCGACGCCCAGCCGGTCTCCTACGCCTCGAACGCGCCCCGGGGCCCGATCGTGGCGCTGGCCGACGAGGCGACCTCCTCGGACGGGGACATGATCACGGCGGCCTTCAAGCTGCTGGGGCTCGGCCCGGTGGTCGGGCAGCGGACCTGGGGCGGGGTGGTCGGCATGACCGGCCGGCACACCCTGGGCGACGGCACGGTGATCACGGTGCCGATGAACGCCGCCTGGTTCCCGGAGTACGGGTGGTCGGTGGAGAACCACGGCGTGGAGCCGGACCTGGAGATCCAGCGCAGCCCGCTCGACTGGGCGGAGGGGCGGCACGCCCAGCTCGACGACGCCGTCTACCTGGCACTGGAACTGCTGGAGCAGGACCCGGCCGCGGTGCCGCCCGGCTACACGGACGTACCGGACCGGCGCCGCCCGAAGCTCCCGCCGCGGGGGTGAACACGACCGAGGGGCGGGCGGCCGCCCCGGCGCGCCCCCCGGCCCCGCCCCCGCGGGGCCCCCCCGGGCCCGCCCCGGGGCGGGGGGCCCCCCCGCCCCCGCGCCGGCCCGCCCGGGGCCCCCCCCCCCCCCCCGGCGGGGGGGGCCACCCCCCCGGGGGGGGGGGCCCCGCCGGGCCCCCGCCCCTCGGCAGGCACTCGGCGGAACGCTCAGACGTCCCAGTTCTCGTCGAACTCGTCACGCGCCCGGTCCGCTTGGCCCTGGGGCTTCGTCTTCGACTTGTCCTGGATCTTGGCCGAGCGCTGGGACGCTTCGCCCTTCGCGCCCTGCGCGGCCTTCTGCGCCTTGTCCTTGAGGTCGTTCGCCTTGTCCTGGAACTGGTCCTTGATACCCATGCTTCTCACTCCATGAGGGGTGTCGGTGGTTGGGCCTCGACCAGACTTGCACGGGCGGACAAAGCTCGCATTTCGATCAGTGACTCTGTGTGCGTTCCTTCTCGTCGGCGGCCCCGCCCGCCCCCACAAGGCCCTTGGAAACACCGGCCAGTCGCGGTTCGAACCGCTTCATCTCCCGCTGCCCGACGGTCGCGATGATCCCGGGCAGGTATCCGCGGGTGCCCTGCATCCCGCGCAGCCACCACTGCGCGTACACGTGCGCCGAGCGCCGCTCGATGCCCGCGACGATCCGGTCGACGGCCGGCCCCAGCGGGTAGGTCCGGTTCGAGGGCCAGGGCAGCCGCCGGCGCAGCTCCCGCATGACCTCGTCCTGGTCGGCGCCGCGCACCATGTCGGTGTCGGTCCAGGACAGGTAGCCGACGCCGACCTTGACGCCCTTGTAGCCGACCTCGGCGCGCAGGCAGTGGGCGAAGGCCTCGACGCCGGACTTGGAAGCGCAGTACGCGGTCATCATCGGCGCCGGGGTGATCGCGGCGAGCGAGGCGATCTGGAGGAAGTAGCCGCGGCTCTCCATCAGGACGGGGAGGAAGGCGCGGGCGGTGACGGCGCCGCCGATGAGGTTGACCTCGATCACCCGGCGCCAGGCGTCGGGGTCGGAGTCGGCGAACGGCCCGCCGGCGGCCACGCCGGCGTTGGCGACGACGATGTCGACCTTGCCGAAGCGCTGCTTGACCTCCTGCGCGACGCGGGCCATGGCCTCGTGGTCGGTGACGTCGGCGTACCAGTGGTCGCTGTCGGTGTGCAGCCGCTCCGAGACCTCCTTGAGGGCCTCCGGCTCCAGGCCGACGAGGGCGACCTTCGCGCCGCGCGCGGAGAGTTTGCGGGCGAGCAGCTCGCCGACGCCCCGGGCGGCGCCGGTGACGACGGCGACCTGGCCTTCCAGACTCCTGCGAGCACTCACGACGTCTTCTCCTTCTCGGTGGTGGGGAGATACAGCTGGGTCAGCTCGCGCACGGCGTCGGTCACGGCCTCCGGCGCCTCGATGGGCGTCATGTGCCCCATCCCGGTGAGCTCGGTGAGCCCCACGCAGTGGGGCAGGGCGGCCGCGAGCCCGCGGGCGTGCACGACGGGTGTGAGCCGGTCCTTGGTCCCGCCGATGACGGCGGTGGGCACGGTGAGCCGAGCCACGTCGGCGTCCAGGTCCAGCCCGGCCAGCACCCGGGACCAGGCGTGCCGGACGCCCGTGGGGCAGGCGTGGACGATACGGGCGCACGCCTCGACCTTGTCGGGCGCCGAACCGGGGCCCATCGTGGCGTACTTCAGGACCTTCCGCGCGACGGGCGTGACCGGCCCGAGCGGGGCGCGGGAGCCGAGGACCGCGCCGGTGACGCGGGTCCGCGCGCGGCCGGGGCGCACGGGCACGACCTGCGCCTCCGCGACCAGCCGGGCGCTGCCGGTGCTGCACAGCAGCGCGGCGGCGGCGTGCTCGGCGAACTCCGGCCGGGCGGAGGCCGCCATGATCGTCATCCCGCCCATGGAGTGCCCGGCGACGACCGCCCGCTCGCCGGGGCCGAGGGCGGCGCCGAGTACGGCGACGAGGTCGTCGGCGAGGGCGGTGGTGCCGTACCCGTGCGTCTGGCCGGCGGGGCTGCGGCCGTGCCCGCGCTGGTCGTAGGCGATGACCCGGTGGTCCTTGGCCAGCTCCCGGATCTGGGCGGCCCAGAAGGCGGTGGAGCAGGTCCATCCGTGCGCCAGCACCACGGCCGGCGCCCCTTCCTCCCCGTGCACCTCGACGTGCAGCCGCGCCCCGTCCACGGAAACGGCCTCGAACTCCCGGCGCGGGACGGGCGGCGCGTACCGCCCGGCGGTCACGTGCCCGACGCGGCTCATGCCGCACCCTCCACAGGTTCAGCCCCGCCGACGGCAACTCCGGCCTCGCCAGGGGCAAATCCAGCCTCCCCGGCGTTTGAGGGGCCGCCGGAGGCGAATCCAGCCTCGCCGGCGTTTGAGGCGCGGGGGTCCGGGGGCAGGGCCCCCGGCAACGGCGCCGCACCCGACCCCACGGCCACCGGGACCCGCTCCCGCGCCCGTACGACCTCGTACTCGGCCAGGTCCACGGTCCGCGTCTCCCGCCGGAACTCTCCCGTGGTCCCCGGCCAGACGGTGGTGTTGCGCCCCTGCGCGTCCAGGTACCAGCTGGTGCAGCCGCCCGTGTTCCACACGGTCCGCTCCATCCGGGCCTGCACCTGCCGGTTCCACTGGTTGACGGCCGACGGCCGGGCCGCGAGCGCGACCTTCCCACCCAGCACGCCCAGCTGCCGCAGGTAGTCCGCCATGTAGTTCAGCTGCGACTCGATCATCAGGATCATCGAGCTGTTCCCGAGTCCGGTGTTCGGCCCGATGATCGTCATCCAGTTGGGGAACCCCGCGGCGGTGGCCCCGCGCAGCGCCTGCATCCCGTCCTTCCACGCGTCGGCGAGCGTCCTGCCGTCCGCCCCGACGACCCGGTCGGCGATCGGCATGTCCGTGACGTGGAAGCCGGTGCCGAAGACGATCGCGTCGACCTCGGTCTCCGTCCCGTCGGCGGCGACCAGCACCGAGCCCCGGATCTCCTTCAGCCCGGAGGCCACCAGGTCCACGTTCGGCCGCGCCAGCGCCGGGTAGTACTCGCTCGACAGCAGGATCCGCTTGCAGCCGATCCGGTACGAGGGCGTCAGCCTGGCCCGCAGCGCCGGGTCCTTGATGGAGCGGGCCATGTTGGCCTTGGCCAGGGACTCGATCAGCCCGAGCTGGTTCGGCCGCTTGCAGAAGGCGCTCACCTGGAGCTCCCGGATCCCCCACAGCAGCCCGCGCCGCGCCGCCTGCGTGAAGGGCAGCTGCCGGTGCAGCCACCGCTCGACGGCGCTGATCGCCCGGTCCGAGCGCGGCAGGACCCACGGCGGCGTCCGCTGGAACAGCGTGAGCCGCTCCACCTCGGGGGCGATGGAGGGCACGATCTGGATGGCGGAGGCGCCGGTCCCGATCATCGCGACGCGCTTGCCGCGCAGGTCGTAGTCGTGGTCCCAGCGCGCGGAGTGGAAGACCTTGCCGGGGAACCCGGAGAGCCCCGGCACCTCCGGCATCTTCGGATCGGACAGCGGCCCGGTCGCCGACACCACCACATCGGCGGTCAGCTCGCCGGAGGAGGTCTCGATCTCCCAGTGCAGCTCCTGCGCGTCCCAGCGCATCATCCGCACCTCGGAGTCGAGGCGGATGTGGCGGCGCAGCCCGAAGGTGTCGGCGACGTGCTCCAGGTAGGCGCGGATGGCCGGCTGCCCGGAGAAGGTCCGGGGCCAGTCGGGGTTCGGCGCGAAGGAGAAGGAGTAGAGGTGCGAGGGGACGTCGCACGCGCATCCCGGATAGCTGTTGTCGCGCCAGGTCCCGCCGACCGAGCCGGCGCGCTCCAGCACGACGAAGTCCGTGATCCCCTCGCGCCGCAGCCGCACGGCCGCGCCGAGCCCGCCGAACCCGGACCCGATCACCGCCACACGTACGTGCTCGCGCCGTGTGTCACTGCCACCCATGCCCGCCGCCTTCCGCCTCAGACCCAGATAAACACTGCCAGCAATCACTGGCACAATCGGGAGGGTAGAGCAGCCCCGTACCCATGGGTAGGGGTCGCGCCCGGAAAGTTACTGCGGGTACGCCATAGGCTGCGTCCGTGGCGAAGGAAGAGACGGAAGAGACGAAGACGGTGCGCGAGTACCGCACGGAGGAACTGGCCGAGGCGGCCGGCATCCCGGTCCGCACCCTGCGCTTCTACCGCGAGCGCAAACTGCTCCCGCCGCCGCGCCGCGAGGGCCGCATCGCCTGGTACGACGACCACCACCTGGCCCGGCTGCGCACCATCGCCGCCCTGCTGGAGCGCGGCCACACCCTCGGCGGCATCGCGGAGCTCACCGCCGCCTTCGAGAGCGGCCGCGACGTCGGCCAGCTCGGCGAGCTCCTGGGCATCGGCTGGTCGGAGGAGACCCCCGTACGGCTGACGCCCGAGGCCCTGGCCGACTACTTCGAGGGCGAGGTCACCCCGGAGAACCTGGCGGCCGGGCTCGACCTCGGCTACCTCGCGGTCGACGGCGACACGATCGTCCACGTCAGCCGCCGCCTCCTGGAGGTCTCCTCGGCGCTGGTGCGCGAGGGGGTCCCGCTCGCGGCCGTCCTGGAGACGGGCCGTCGCGTCCGCGAGCACGCGGACGCGCTGGCGGCCCTCTTCACCGAGCTGATATCGGCCCACATGCCGCCGGACGCCCTGCCGCGCCTGCGCCCGCTCGCGAAGAGCGTGGTCGAGGCCGAGCTGACGATGGCGATGGACCGCCTGCTGGCTTCGTCCCCCGCTCAGGAACCGAGCTCGTAGACGACGGTCACGGGCGCGTGGTCCGACCAGCGCTCGGGGTGCGTCTCGGCCCGCTCGACGAACGCCTTCACGGCCTTCGCGGCCAGCCCGGGCGTCGCCACCTGGAGGTCGATCCGCCAGCCGGCGTCGTTGTCGAAGGCCCGCCCGCGGTAGGACCACCAGGAGTACGGCCCCTCGGTGTCGGGGTGCAGCGCGCGCACGACGTCGACGTACCCGGCGTCGCCGTAGACGCTGCCGAGCCACTCCCGCTCCTCGGGCAGGAACCCGGCGTTCTTCCGGTTCGTCTTCCAGTTCTTGAGATCGGCTTCCCGGTGGCAGATGTTCCAGTCACCGCAGACCACGACCTCGCGCCCGTCGGCGGCGGCCCGCACCTTCAGCTTCTGCAGGTAGTCGAGGAACTCGCCCATGAACCGGTACTTCTCGTCCTGCTTCTCGGTCCCGGCCTCACCGGAGGGCAGGTAGAGGCTGGCGACGGTCACACCGGGCAGGTCGATCTCGATGTACCGCCCGCTCGCGTCGAACTCGTCGCTCCCGAACCCGATGCGCACCTGCTCCGGCTCCCGCCGCGTGTACAGCGCGACCCCGGCCCGGCCCTTGGCGGCGGCCGGCGCGAACACGGTGTGCCAGCCCTCGGGGGTCCGCGCCTCCACCGGAATCTGCCCCTCCTCCGCCCGCACTTCCTGCAGGCAGACGACGTCGGCATCGGATCCGGCGAGCCACTCCACGAACCCCTTCTTGGCGGCGGCGCGGATCCCATTCACATTCACGGAAGTCACGGTCAGCATCCGAGCACCATAGCCGGATGGTTCCGTACGCTATTCAGATGTCTCACGGTATAAACCTCCGCTCCGTGCCGTACGACCACCCGGACGCGGTCAAGCTCAACGACCAGGTCCAGCTGGAGTACCAGGAGCGGTACGACGGTGAGGGCGATGTCACGTTCCTCGACCCCGCCATGTTCGCCCCGCCGCGCGGCCTCTACCTGCTCGCGTACGACGCCGCGGGCTCCCCGGTCGCCAGCGGCGGCTGGCGCGGCCACGAGGAGAACGACGAGGGCTACGCGGACGGCGACGCCGAGCTGAAGCGCATGTACGTGATCCCGGAGGCCCGCGGCCTGGGCCTGGCCCGCCGCATCCTGGCGACCCTGGAGTCGGACGCCCGCGAGGCGGGCCGCACGCGCATGGTCCTGGAGACGGGCGACCAGCAGCCGGAGGCGATCGCCCTCTACCTGTCCTCGGGCTACACGCTGACGGCCGAGTCGGCCAAGTTCGGCCACTACCGCTCTTACCCGTCGAGCCGCTGCATGACGAAGCCGCTCGGCTAGCGCCGGCCGACCCACCCCTGAGCCGGGGGTGGATTTCCAGCCCGTCCGGCGTTTGAGGACCGGGTCCGGGCAGAGCCCGGGTGGGGGTCCCCCCGGACGAAGTCCGGGGGAGGTGGAAGGGCGGGTAGGGGACCGCTCCGCGCAGCGGCTGCCCGGCTCCCGGGGCCGTCAGGCCACTGGCAGGGCGATGGCCGCCGCGTAGGCCGGCGGGGCCGGGACGTCGAGGACGGTCCAGCCGGCCGGGGCCGCCGGGGTGTCCGAGATGCCGACGTACGGCTCGGCGAAGCCGTAGGCCAGGCCCACCCCGGTTCCCTTGAGGTAGGCCTCCTTACGGGTCCACAGCCGGGCCAGCGCGGCCGGCCGCCCGGCGTCGGGCAGGGCGCGCAGGGCGGTGTTCTCCTCCGGGTGCAGGGAGGGGAGCAGTTCCTCCGCGATGCCCGGCTTCGGCACTCCCTCCACGTCGGCGCCGACCGGCACGCCGGAGACGGCGATCAGCGCCAGGTCGTCGCTGTGCGACAGCGAGAAGTGCGGGCCGCCGCCGGCCACGGCGGGCCGGCCGTGCGGCTCCCCACAGCAGGGGCAGTCCTCCCGGGTGACCGGCACGGACCGCGGGTCCAGGCCGGTGTAGCCGCCGAGGATCAGCCGCAGGCCGAGGTGCGCGGCGCGGTAGCGGTGCCGGTCGCCCGGGCGCCGCAGCCGCGCCGCCCGGCCCCGTTCCACCTCGCTGAGCAGGCCGTCCGCGCTCGCCACCCGGTGGCCGCCGACCACCTCACGGGTGGTGTCCAGCCACCACAGGACCACCTCGCGGCCCTGCGGGGCCCGGCCGATCCGCGGTTCCGCGTCGTCCAGGACGTACTCATCCATGGTCGCCGGTCCCGGCCAGGGCCCTGATGGTGGGCGTACGGAACAGGTCGCGGAGCGGGACCGCGGGCAGGCCCCGGGCGCGCAGCGCGGCGCTGATGCGGACGGCGAAGAGGGAGTTGCCGCCGAGCTCGAAGAAGTCGTCGTCGAGCCCGACCGGGATACCGAGGACCGTGGTCCAGATCTCCTGCAGGACGGCAGCCCGGTCGTCCCCGCCCCCTCCCCCTCCCCCGGCCGCGACCGCCGGCGCCGGCGCGGCGGTGCGCACGGGCAGCGGCAGCCGGGCGGCGTCGAGCTTGCCGTTGGTGGTCAGCGGGAGGGTGTCGAGCGCGGTGACGGTCGCCGGGAGCATGTAGCCGGGCAGGACCCCGGCGGCCCGCTTGCGGACGCCGGCGGTGTCCAGGTCGGCCGGGACCACGTAGGCGTCGAGCCGGGCGGACGCCGGGTCGGCCGGGTCCTCGCGGCGGACGATCACGGCGGCGGCGCGGACGTCCGGGTCCTCCAGGAGCACCGAGCGGATCTCGTCGAGCTCGATGCGGAAGCCGCGGATCTTGACCTGGCTGTCGATCCGGCCGAGGTGTTCCAGGGTGCCGTCGGGGCGCAGCCGGCCCAGGTCGCCGCTGTGGTAGCGGCGTCCGTCGGCGTACGGGTCCTGCGTGAAGCGGGTGGCGGTGAGTTCGGGCTGTCCCAGGTAGCCGAGGGCCACGCCGGCGCCGCCCACGCAGATCTCGCCGGTCACCCCGGGCGGGACGAGGCGGCCGCGCGCGTCGATGACGTACAGGTGCCAGCCGGGCAGGGCCGGGCCGACGGAGCGCGAGCCGGCGAGGGCCAGGGCGCGGGTCACCGTCTGGGCGGTGACGTGCACGGTGGTCTCGGTGATGCCGAACATGTTGGCCATCCGGCAGTCGCTCTCCGGGTGGTGGTCGAACCAGCGCAGCAGCATCCGGGCGTCCAGCGGTTCCCCGCCGAAGACCACAAGGCGTACGGGGAGCGCGGCGTGGTCGGTCTCCAGGAGCTGGGAGAACGCGGAGGGGGTCTGGCTGAGGACGGTGACCCGGTCGCGCAGGAGCAGGTCGCGGAACTCCTCGGGGTCGCGGGAGACGAGGTACGGGACGACCACGAGGCGGCCGCCGGTGAGCAGGCAGCCCCAGATCTCCCAGACGGAGAAGTCGAAGGCGCCGGAGTGGAAGAAGCTCCAGGTGTCCTCCGAGTCCAGGCCGTACTCCTCGCGGGTGGCGTCGACGAGGGCGACGACGTTGCGGTGCGGGACGACGACGCCCTTGGGGCGGCCGGTGGAGCCGGAGGTGTAGATGACGTAGGCCGGGTCGTCCGGGCCGCCGGTCCGCGGGAGCGGGCCGGTGGGGTCGGCCGCGGTCAGCGCGTCGGGGGTGACGGCGGTGCCGGCTCCGGCGGGGTACTCGCGGGCGCGGGTGATCACGAGGGCGAGGCCCGCGTCCTGGGCGGTGTGGAGGAGCCGGTCGGCGGGGTAGGCCGGGTCGGTGGGCACGTAGGCGGCGCCCGCCTTGAGCACGCCGAGCATGGCCACGACGAGCTCGGTGGTCCGCTCCAGGCAGATGCCGACGCGGTCCCCCGGGGTGACTCCGTGCGCGAGGAGGCCGTGGGCGAGCCGGTCCGCGCGGGCGTCGAGCTCGCGGTAGGTGAGGGAGGTGTCCCCGTCGCTGACGGCGGTGGCGTCGGGGGTCGCGGCGACGATACGGGCGAACGCGTCGGTGAGCCGGGCCGGTTCGCCGGTCAGCGGCTGCGCGGGGCGCCCGAGCCGGGCGACGCGCTCGCGCTCGGCGGCGTCGAGGAGCTCGGCGTCGGCGGCGGGGGTGTGCGGGGCGGCCGCGAACCGGCCGTGCAGGTGCGCGAGGTGCCGTACGAAGGCGGCGGCGGTCTCGGCGGAGAAGTGGCTCCGCCGCGCCCGGTACCAGAGCCGGGCCCCACCGGAGGCCAGCGGCAGCAGCGCCAGCGTCAGGGGGAACGGCGGCGCCAGGCAGGGCAGATACCGGTCGGCGCCGAGCCCGTGCACGCCACCGGCCGCCTCGATCAGGCCGGCCGTCACGGGCCGGCCGACGGCGATGGCGGCGGAGACTGCAGTGCGCAGGTCCGCGAGGGAGGCGTCGGCGGGCAGCGCGAGTTCCAGCGCGCCGCGCAGGTCGGTGGCGACGACGGCGCTGTCGGGGGCGCCGTGGCCCGCGTACCGCTGAAGGGTGAGCGCGAGCGCGGCGAGCCACCCGTCGGTGTCGGCGGCGTCGGCGGCGGCCAGGTCCACGGACCCGGTCGCCCATCCACCGTCCCCACGCACCCCGCCACCCCAGTCGGGCGGCGCCGCTTCGGCCCCGCCGACGTGCGAAGCACCACCGGGGGCAACCTCAGCCCCGCCGGCGTTTGAGGCGCCGCCGGAGGCAAATCCGGCCCCGCCGGCATTCGAAGCACCACCGGAAGCAACCTCACCCCCGCCGGCGTGCGAAGCACCACCGGGGGCAAATCCAGCCCCGCCGGCGTTTGAGGCGCCGCCGGAGGCGAATCCAGCCCCGCCGGCGTTTGAGGCGCGGGGGGTCGGGGGCAGGGCTCCCGGCAGCGGCGCCGCACCGGTGACCACGGCGGTCAGCCGCTCCAGCCCCGCCCGGTCAAGGGCGGCGCGGTGGGCGACGACCACCAGGTCGGCAACTCCGTCCCGGTGCCGGAGCAGCACGCACCGGACCGTCCCCGTCGGCCGGTTCAGCTCCGCGTCCCGGCGGCGGCCGGCCGCCGGGGAGTCGGAGCCGGCCGGCACGTCCTCCACCCAGAGCCGCCACGGGCCGAGGGCGGCCAGGCGGGCGGTCACCCGCTCGGGGTCGGCCTCGGGCCCGGTCAGCCGGATCTGTACGGCGTGGCACTGCTCACCCACCACGGGGTGTCCTCCCTCTCTCACAACGGTCACCTCTCTGGGGTTCCACCGGGTTCCACGCCCGTTCAGCGCGCGGTGAACCCGCCGTCCACGGTCAGGACCGAGCCGGTCACCTGCCGGGAGTCGTCCGAGACCAGGTAGACCACGGCCGCGGCGACGTCCTCCGGCTCGATCAGCGCGTTCATCGGCTGGGCCTCGGTGAAGGTCTGCTCGTGCTCGCCGACCTGCACCTCCAGGGCGCGGGCGATCTCGGCGAGCATCCGCCCCTCCGCGGAGGAGTCGTCGCGCACGGAGCCGGGGCACACGGCGTTGACCCGGACCTTGGTGGGCGCGTAGTCCAGGGCCGCGGCCTTGGTCAGCCCGATCAGACCGTGCTTGGCGGCGACGTACCCGGCGAAGTGCCGGTAGCCGACCAGGCCGGCCGTGGACGAGATGTTGACGATGCTGCCGGAGCGGCGGGCGCTCATGGAGCGGCCGACCGTACGGATCACGCGCCAGGCCCCGGACAGGTCGACGTCGATCATCAGCGCCCACTCGTCCTCGGCGATGTCGTGGGCGGGCTTGCCCGAAGGGGCGGCGATCCCGGCGTTGTTGACGACGGCGTCGATCTGCCCGAACCGCTCCTCGGCGAGCGCCACGGCGGCTTCCACCGAGGACAGGTCCCGTACGTCGCAGGGCGCGGTGAGCACCGCGGCGCCGGCCTCCCGGCATAGTGCGGCCGTGTGTTCCAGCTGCCCCCGCGTGCCCAGCGGGTAGGGCACCCCGTCGAGGTCGCCGCACAGGTCCAGCAGGACCAGGTCGGCGCCCTCGGCGGCGCAGGCCGCGGCGGTGGCCCGGCCCAGACCCCGGGCGGCGCCGGTGACCAGGACGGTCTTTCCGGTCAGACGCACTGGTCCTCCCGTACGCGGGCCAGGTCCTCGGCGACGATCCGCAGGAGCTCCGGCGCGGACTCGGTGAGGTACATGTGTCCGCCGGGCAGTTCGGCCGCGCGGAACGCGCTGTCGGTCGTACGCTCCCAGGCGGCGGCCTCGGCGCGGCTGACGAGGGTGTCCTCGGCGCCGCGCAGGCAGGTGACGGGGACCGGGAGCGGGAGCGGCTCGCCGCCGGCGGGTGCGTAGGACTCGTGCATCTCCACGTCCGCGCGCAGGGTGGGCAGGATCAGCTCGCGCATCTCCGGGTCCTGGAGGGCCTCGTGGGTGTATCCGGCGAACTCGTTGACGCGCTCCAGGAAGGCGTCGTCGTCCAGGCCGGTGGCCCGGCGCTCGCGCTGCTCGGCGGGGTGCGGGGAGCCGCTGGCGAACAGGCCGAGGAGGGTGACCCCGGGCGTCTCGGCGAGCCGGCGGGCGAGCTCGTAGGCGAGGACGGCGCCCAGGCTGTGGCCGAAGAGGGCGATCCGGTGCGGCTGCGGTGCCTCTCCCAGCTGCCCGAGCAGGTCGGCCAGCAGGCCGTCGGCGGCGGTGGCCGCGTCGCGGTAGGGCTCTTCGTCGATCAGCCGCTCCCGGCCCGGGAGCTGGAGCGGGAGGATGTCGATGCCCGGCGCGTGCTGGTCGGCGAGGCGCTGCCACGGCCGGTAGAAGGAGGCGCCGGCTCCGGCGAAGGGCAGGCAGACCAGTGTGGTGCGGTCGGACATGTCACGCATCCTGGGGGGTGTCGGCGGCGAGGCGGGCGTCGTAGCGGACGGGCAGGGACACCAGGCCGCGGCTGGTGGAGTTGTCGAAGAGCCACTCGAGCTGCTCGGCGGGGACGGCGAGGCGCAGGCCCGGCAGGCGGCGGAGCAGGGTGGTGAAGGCGATCTGGCCCTCGACGCGGGAGAGCGGCGCGCCGACGCAGAAGTGCGGGCCCTGACCGAAGGCCAGGTGGCGGTTGGCGGTGCGGGTGATGTCGAGCTCGTCGGGGTTCTCGAAGACCTCGGGGTCGCGGTTGGCCGAGCCCATGAGGAGGTGGACGAAGCTCTCCTTGGGGATGGGGCAGCCGCCCAGCTCCATGTCCTCGGCGGCGACGCGCAGGGTGCCGCGGTAGACGGGGGACTCGAAGCGCAGGAACTCCTCGACGGCCGATTCGGCGAGCTCCGGCTTGTTCAGGAGCAGGTCGAACTGGTCGGGGTGGGTCAGGAGGGCCTGGGTGCCGTTGCCTATGAGGTTGGCGGTGGTCTTGTGGCCCGCGATGATCAGCAGGACGAGGGTGGAGACCAGCTCGTCGTTGGTGAAGCGGCCCTCTTCGTCGGCGGCCCGGAGCAGGATGCTGACCAGGTCGTCGCCGAGGTTGGCGCGGCGGTCGGCGAGCAGGTCGAGGAGGTAGCGCTCGATGTTCTCGCTGGCGTCCTTGAGCTTCTCGTTGGACTCGGCGTCGGGGTAGGGGGCGCCGCTGAGCCAGTTGCCCCAGGAGTGCAGCTGCGGGCGGTCGGCGACCGGGACTCCGAGGAACTCGCAGATGACCCGCATGGGCAGGGAGAACGCGAACTCCATCAGGTTCACCTCGCCCTCCTCCGGGAAGGCGTCGATGAGCTCGTCGGTGATCTGCTGGATGCGGGGGCGCAGCACCTCCATGCGGCGCGGCACGAAGGCGCGGCTGACCAGCTTGCGCAGGCGGGTGTGCTCCGGCGGGTCGGCGGTGAGCATGTTGCTGATCAGGACGGGGCTGGCGTCCTTGACCAGGTCGCGGAACCAGGCGGGGGCGTTGTCGATGCGCTTGGACAGCCGGGGGTCGCTGAACCCCTTGAGGGCGGTCTCGTAGTCGGCGACGACGTAACCCTCGCCGCCCACCGGGTAGTTGATGGCCTGGACGGGGCAGCCGGAGGCGCGCAGCCGGGTGTTGCCGGCGTGGAGGTCCCCGCCCTTGGGGGCGGTGAAGAACTCGGGGGGAAGCTGTTCGAGGGTGACGGGCAGCTCGGTCGTCATCGGAGTCTCCTTACTTGGTCTGGGCGCCGGGGGCGTCGGAGGCGTCGGCCGGGTCCGCGGTCGCCGCGGTGGCCGCGGTGTCCGTGTACGCCTCCGGGGGTGCGAGCTTGCGGATGCGCGGGCTGAGGGTGGGCAGGGCGGCCAGGCCGGAGATCACGGCCATGGTGGTGAACACCCAGATGGGACCGGCCTGGTCGAAGATGGTGCCGATCAGGAACACGCCGACCGGGGCGGCGATCATCGACATGAACATCACCGCGCCGAGGACGCGGCCCTGCGCCTTGTCGGGGACCATCGCCGCGAGGTAGGCGAGGAACAGCGCGCTGGTGATCGGGCCGCGCAGGAAGACGCAGGCGACGATCAGGCCGAGCGGGATCAGGCCGGAGACGTTCGCCAGCAGGATCGCGGCGACCGGGCCGATCCAGGCGGCGGCCAGGAAGAGCGTGGAGGGGCGGACCTTCTTCATGACGGGGCCGGCGATGAGGGAGCCGACCAGGCCGCCGATGCCGGCGATGGACAGCAGCATGCCGGTGAAGGTGGAGGAGGCGCCGCGGCTCTCGGCGGTGGCGATCAGCGCCAGGAAGACGCCGGAGTGGGTGAACGCCATGTTCGAGCCCATGATCCAGAGGATCAGGAGGCGCAGGACCGGCTGTCCGGCCAGGATGCGGAAGCCCTCGGCGGTGTTGCGCTTCTCCCCCGGAGCCGCCTGCTCCACCTTGAGCGGCTTGCGGATGAAGAGCATCAGCACGGTGGAGACGAGGAAGCCGATCGCGGCGCTCAGGAAGGGGAACGCCCGCGCGACGCCGAAGAGGGAGCCGCCGATCGGCGGGCCGCCCATGGTGGCCGCGAAGTAGCGGATCTGGTTCTGGGCGGTGGCCTGGGTGAGCTGGGAGGGCGGGACGAGCTGCTTGATGACGGCGAGCCCGGTCGGGTTGGAGATGCCCAGGCACACCGCGGATCCGACGGCGATGCCGAAGACGACGGGGTAGTTCACCTGGTCGGCGAAGATGATCAGGCAGAACAGGCCGAGCAGCGCCACCCGTACGAGGTTGCAGGCGATCAGCAGCAGCCGGCGGTCCATCCGGTCGGCGAGGGTGCCGCCGACGATGGACATGACGCTGGTGGTGATCAGCTGGGCGGAGCCGACCGCGCCCGCGTAGAAGGCGGAGCCGGTGGTCGCCAGGATGAGCAGCGGGTAGGCGACCTCCGCCGTCTCCTTGGCCATCGCGGCGAACGCCTCGCTGGTCCACAGGAACTGGAAGTCCTTGTTGCGCAGCAGCGGCTTCTCCGGGGCGGCCGGCGCCTCCTGCGGGGCCGCCTCCGTACCGGGCGGCTTCTCCGAGACCGTCATGGGTGCTTCCTCTCCTTGTGGGTTGCGGACCGGATCTCGGCCGGCAGTGCGTCACTGATGAGCGCGGCGAGTGGGCCGACGTGCGGCGGCGTGAGCATCGACCAGTGGTTCCCGCCCACCGGCAGCACCCGCAGGCCCGCCGGGTAGAGCCCGGCCAGCCGGGTGCGGAGCCGGGCGGCGCGCGCCGGGTCGCCGTCCGCCTTGAAGAGCACGGCGGGGCAGGCCACGGCGCGCGGCCGGTAGCCGAGCACGGCGGCCTGGCCGGCGAGGAACCGGCGGCGCAGCTCGGGGCTGCGGCGGTGCAGGGCGGCCAGCGGGCCGACCTGGAGCAGGGCGTCGAGGCCGGCCCGCACCCCGCCGAGCAGGAAGTCGGGGGCCGCGGCGACGGGCAGCCGCCCGGTGTCGGGCACGTAGCCGTCCAGCGCAATCAGCAGGTCCACCTCCCGCCCCTGGAGGGCGAGTTGGCGGGCCGTCTCGTGGGCGACGACGGCGCCGAAGGACCAGCCGCCGAGGGTGAGGGGGCCGGTCGGCTGGGCGTGCAGCAGGGCGGCGACGTGGGCGGCGGCGATGTCCTCGATGGGGCGGAAGCCGCCGCGCCCGATCTGGGCGTGCTGTTCCAGCGCCAGGACCGGGCGGTCGCCCTCCGGTGCGATCAGCGCGGCCAGGGCCCGGTAGGGCAGGGCGTTGCCGCTCGCGTCGGAGACGAGGAAGACGGGGCGGCCGTTCCCCGCGCGCAGGGTGACCGGCGCGGCCGGGCGGGGCGTGGCGGCCACCGCGCCGGCGGCGGGCGCCGCGGGCAGCTGCCGCTCGACGAGGCCGGTCAGCCCGGCGAAGGTGCCCGCCAGGGAGAACTCGGTGACCGACACCTCGGCGCCGGTGCGCTCCCGTACGGCGGTGGTCAGCGCGAGCGCGAGGAGCGACTCCCCGCCGAGGGTGAAGAAGTCGTCCTCGTCGGTGACGGCAGCGACCCCGAGGGTCCGGCACCACGCGTCTTCGAGGACGGCGCGCAGCGCCCCGGTTCCGCTCCCCGCGGCCGGGACGGGTGCGGTCGTACGGGGAGCTGCCGCGGGGGCGGGCTCCGTACGGGAGGGGCGTACGGCGACGGCCTCCTCCGGGTCCTCGCCCAGGAACGGGTGGCCCGGGAGGGAGCAGCGCGCCGGGCGGTCCTGCTCGTCGGCGTACCGCGTCTCGTGCACGGTCTCCAGCGCCCGGTCCACGCCGAGTTCCCAGAGCGCGCCGAGGGCTTCGAGCAGCCCGGTGTCGGCGTCGGTGCGGCCGCCCGGGGCCAGGCGCACCGTGGTGTGGGCGGGGTTCCAGCCGGGTGCCACGCGCAGCGAGCCGGTCATCGACCCGCCCGGGCCGAGCTCCACGAAGGTGGTGCAGCCGGAGGCCAGCAGCGTGGCGGTGCCCGCGTCGAGCAGCACCGGCTCGCGCAGGTGCGCGGCCCAGGTCTGCGGCGCGCCGGCCGTGTCCGGGTCGGCCCAGTCGCCGGTGGTGTTGGAGATGTACGGCAGCCGTGGCGGGCGGGAGGGCATCGACGACAGATGTGCCCGCACCGCCTCGGCTGCCGGGTCCATGGCCGGCGAGTGGAAGGCCCGCCGGGTGTGTACGGGGGTGACGCGCAGCCCCTGGAGGGCGTCCCCCGCGAGGAGTTCGTCCATGGCCGGTTCGCTGCCGGACAGTACGACGGTGCCGTTGCCGCGGACGGCGACGGTGACGCCGCAGCCGGCGGGCAGCCGGGGCCCGACCTCTTCGGCCGGGGCGCCGACGACGGCCATGCGGCCCGGTTCGGCGTCGCGCATCGCGCGGGCCCGCAGGTGGACCACGCCGACCGCGTCCGGGAGGGTCCACACCTCGGCGAGGGCGGCGGCCGCGTACTCGCCGATGCTGTTGCCGAGCATGGCGGCGGGCTTGACGCCCCATTCCCGCAGTTGCGTACCGAAGGCGAACCCGAGGGCGAAGAGGCCCAGTTGCTGGTGGACGGTGTCGGCGAACCAGTCCTCCGCGCCGTCGGGCGCGGTCACCGGGGTGATCACCGGGGTGATCAGGGGGGTGAGGTCGACGCCGCAGTCGTCGGCGGCGACCTTGCGGACCTCCTCGAAGGCCGCGCGGAAACCGGGCAGCAGCCGGTGGGCGGCCTCGCCCGCGGCGTCCTTGAGGGTGCCCTGGCCGGGGAAGAGGAAGGCCACCTTGCCGAGGGTCCGCCGTGCGGCGGTGTCGGTGGCGCTCCGGCCGGCCGCGGCCCGCAGCGCCTCGGCGACGTGCGCGGCGCTGTCCTGGACGACCACGGCCTGCCGGTGCTTGTGCACACGCCGCCCGGCCAGGGTCCGCACGGCCCCGGCAATCTCGGGCGCGGCGGCCCCGGGCGCGGCAGGCGTGGCGGCCGCAGCCCCGTCCGCGCCGGGCCCGGCGAACCGTTCGGCGAGGTCCTGGCCCAGGCGGGCGAGCGCCGCCGGGGTCGCGCCCGACAGCGGCAGCAGGTGCGGACCGGCGTACGCCCCCGACCGGCTCCGGGCCCCGGCCGGTCGCACGGCGCGGTCGGGGGCCGAAGTCAGGACGGCGTGCGCGTTGGTCCCGCCGACGCCGAAGGAGCTGACGGCGGCCGCGCGCGGCGCCCCGTCCTCCCGTACCGGCCACGGCCGGCGCTCGGCGGCGACGCGGAAGGGGGAACGGTCCAGCTCCAGCAGCGGGTTGGGGCTGGTGTAGTGCACGGTCGGGACGAGCTCCCCGTGCTCCAGCATCAGCGCCGTCTTGATGAGCCCGGTGACGCCCGCCGCCGCGCCGGTGTGGCCGATGTTGCCCTTGACCGCGCCGAGCGCGCACCAGCCGGTCTCGTCCGTGGCGGCGCCGAAGACCTCGCTCAGCGCCTGGACCTCGATGGGGTCGCCCAGCCGGGTCGCGGTGCCGTGCGCCTCCACGTGGCCGATCGCGGTGGGGGCCAGCCCCGCCGTCTCCAGCGCCGCGCGGATCACCTCGCTCTGGCCGCTCGCGGACGGCGCGGTGTACGCCATCTTGTCGGCGCCGTCGTTGTTGACGGCGGTGCCCGCGATGACCGCGGAGATCCGGTCGCCGTCCCGTACCGCGTCGGCGAGCCGCTT
The DNA here is from genome assembly GCF_042673805.1 of Streptomyces sp. NPDC057010. Lineage (NCBI taxonomy): Bacteria > Bacillati > Actinomycetota > Actinomycetes > Kitasatosporales > Streptomycetaceae > Streptomyces > Streptomyces sp. NPDC057010. The sequence continues at coordinate 28,895 of NZ_JBHUSC010000019.1, forward strand.
GAGGACGACCACGCCGACGCCTTCGCTGGGCACGGTCCCGCCCGCGAGTGCGTCGAAGGGGCGGCAGTGCCCGTCCGCCGCGAGGATGCCGCCGGGTTCGAACAGGTAGCCCCACTCGCCCTGCGGCATCACCGTGACACCGCCCGCGAGGGCCGCGTCGCACTCGCCGCCCAGCAGCGCGCGGACCGCGAGGTGCACGGCGGTCAGCGAGGTCGAGCAGGCCGTCTGCACGGTGATCGCGGGCCCGCGCAGCCCCAGTTTGTAGGCCACGCGGGTCGCGACGAAGTCCTTCTCCCGCCCGATGTACCGGGCCAGTTCACCCAGTGCGGAATCGTTCCTGCCCGCGCCCGCGCGGTCGGCCCCCGCGTAGACGCCGACCCGGCCGCGGAACCGGGTCGGGTCGATGCCCGCATCGTCGACGGCCGTCGCCGCACACTCCAGGAAGACCCGCTGCTGCGGGTCCATCGCCGCCGCCTCCGCCCGGCTGTAGCGGAAGTACCGCCAGTCGAAGCGGCGGGAGTCCTCGATGACTCCCATGGCGGCGACGAAGTTCTCCCGGCCCACGTACTCCGGGTCCGCGCCGAGCGCGAGCAGTTCCTCGCGCCCGGGGCGGCTGATGCCGTCCCGGCCGGCGCGGAGCATCGACCAGAACGCGCGGACGTCGCGTGCGCCGGGCAGCCGGCAGGCCATGCCGACGACGGCGACGGCGTGTTCTGTCACCGGGGTCACGGGGGTTGCGGGAGAGGAGTGCATCAGGCGTCTCCGGCCAGGTCGACGTAGAGGTGGTCGAGGCCCACGTAGCTGAGGTTGGGCCCCCATACGGCGGCTTCCTCGGCCAGTCGGGCGTGCGGGAACCGCCGGGCGAGGCGGCGCAGCAGGATGGCCGCCTCCAGACGGGCCAGCGGGGCGCCGACGCAGTAGTGCGGTCCGTGTCCGAAGATCAGGTGCCGCTCCGACCCGCCGCCGGCCGCCTTGGCGCCCGTGTCCGTACCGGCGGCGCTCGCACCCGTCACCGGGCAGACGGCGGCCGGTGCGCCGGTGTCGGCTTCAGCGGCCTCGTCGTTCAGCGGGTTCTCACCGGTGAGGCTGACCAGGACGAGGTCGCCCTCGCTCAGCTGCACGCCGGCGAACTCCTGGTCGTACGCGGCCACCCGCCCCAGGTGGCGCAGCGGCGGCCGGCTCACCAGGACGGATTCGACGAGGTCCTCGACCGCCCCCGGCACCTCCCGGCACACCGCGTCCCACAGCGCGCGGTCGCCGAGCGCGGTGAGCACGGTGGAGCCGAGCAGGGACGCGGTGGTCTCCAGGCCCCCGAAGAGGCACATGGCCCAGGTCGCGGTGGTCCGCGCCCGGTCCTCCTCGGTGTCGGTCGGGAAGCCCTCCAGCGCCCGCGCGCCGGCCAGCGCCTCGGACATCTCCACCATGACCCGGTGGGCGGCCAGCGCGTGGTCGCGCCGGTACATGGCGCCGATGAACAGCGACAGCGTCCGCGACCACCGGTGCAGCACGGTGGGCGGCAGGTCCAGCCCGACCACGTGGGCCATCACCTTGCCGGAGATCCCGTCGGCCACCGGCGGCATGACGTCGTACGGACGCCCGGCCGCGAGGTCGTCGAGGCACTCGTCGGTGATCTCCTCGATCTTCGGGGCGAGGGAACGCACGTAGGAGGCGGACAGCATCCGCTGGACGGGCCGGCGCAGCGCCATGTGCTCGGGGGCGTCGGCCTGGACGAACCACAGCCGCAGGAACTCGGTGAGCTCCCGGTACTCGGCGCGGGCCGCGTCCGTCATGTAGAGCTGGAAGGAGCGCTCGAAGGTCCCGGAGGCGAATCCGGGGTGGTTGAGGACCTGCTGGGCCAGGCGGGGGTCGGCCACGACCCAGCAGTCCAGCCCTTCGTCCCACTCCGGGGCCCGCACGCCGTCCGCGAGGGACGGCGGCGGGACCGCAGCCGCGGTACGGGCCATCAGACGGCGGCCTTCTCGATGAGCGCGCGCAGCCCGGCAGGGGTGGGGGACAACAGGAAGTCCCGCAGCCGGACGGAGGCGCCCAGCTCCTGCTTCACCTTGCGCATCAGCCGTACGGCGCCCAGCGAGTTGCCGCCCACCATGAAGAAGTCGGTCTCGGCGGTGACCCCGGTGACGGGCTCCGGGCTCTCGATGACCTCGGCGAACAGCTCGGCGATGCGCTCGTCGAGGCCGGGGCCGGCGGGCGCCCCGGCCGCCTCGGCGACGGGCTCCGGCACAGCAGCAGCCGCCACGGGGGCGGCCGCACGCCGCGCCGGTCCGGCCACCGCGGCGAGCGCGCGCCGGTCCACCTTGCCGTTGGCGGTCACCGGCAGCCGGTCCACCACGGCCCACAGGGTCGGCACCATGTAGGACGGCAGCCGCTCCTTGAGCAGGTCGCGCAGGGCGACCGCGTCCGCGGCCGCGCCGTCGGCGAGGACCACCGCGGCGACGAGGCGCTTCTCGGCGCTGTCCCCGTCGGTGACGAGGACGACGGCGTCCTGCACCTCGGGGTGCTCGGCCAGCACGTCGCTGATCGCGCTCAGCTCGACCCGGTAGCCGCGGAGCTTGACCTGGTCGTCGGCGCGGCCCAGGAAGCGGATCCGGCCGCGGGTGTCTATCCGTACCAGGTCGCCGGTGCGGTAGAGCCGCTCGTCGACGTCCGGCGAGAGCTGCCCGAACGAGCGGGCCGTCTCGGCCTCGTCGCCGAGGTAGCCGTCGGCCAGGCCCTCGCCGCCGGTGTACAGCTCGCCGACCGCGCCGGGCGGGAGCTGGCGGCGGCGCGCGTCCAGTACGTACACGCGGGTGCCGGGGACCGGGCGGCCGATGGGCAGCGGACCGTCCACGTCCGCGGCGCGTGCCACGGAGTGGGTGGTGGTGAAGGTGGTGTTCTCGGTCGGCCCGTATCCGTTGGTGATGATGATGTCGGGGTGGCGGGAGAGCACGCGGGCGGTGTGCTCGTGCGGAACCACGTCGCCGCCGGTGAGCAGCTGGCGCAGGCCGCCCAGGGAGTCCGGGGCGAACTCCTCGACCAGCCGGAAGAGTCCGGCCGTCAGCCAGGCCACGGTGATCTGGCGCTCCTTCAGGAAGGCGCCGAGCTCGGTGGGCGAGGCCAGGCCCGCCGGGTGGACCTCCAGGGAGGCGCCGGTCAGCAGCGCGCCCCACAGCTCCAGGGTGGAGGCGTCGAAGGAGAGCGGGGAGAGCCGCAGCATCCGCTCGCCCTCGCCGAGCCGGACGTAGCCCGCCTCGTGGACCAGGCGGATCACCGCGCGGTGCGGTACGCACACGCCCTTGGGCTGCCCGGTCGAGCCGGAGGTGAACGCGACGTAGGCGAGGCGGGAGGGGTCCGCGGGCGGCGTCGCAACCGCGTCCGCATCCGCATCCGCCTCCGCCGGCCGCCAGTCCGGCTCCCAGGTGGCCACGGCGGGCGCGCCCAGTCCGGCGAAGCGCTGCGCGGTCGGCGCGTCGACCGGGCCGGTCAGCGCGGCGGCGGGCCGGGCCCGCTCCAGGATCCGGGCGAGGTGGGTGTCGGGCAGGGCGGGGTCGATGCCGACGTACGCGGCGCCCGCCCACTGCACGCCGAGCACGGCGACGGCCTCGGCGACCGACCGCTCGACACCGACGAGCACCCGGTCGCCCGGGCCCACTCCGGCGGCGCGCAGCAGCCGGGCCTGTTCGGCGGCGGCCGCGGCCAGCTGCCCGTAGGTCAGGGTGTGCGAGGCGTCGCGGACGGCGACGGCGCCCGGGCGGCGGGCGGCCACCTCGCGGAAGAGGGCGTCGAGGGAGGTGGCGGGGAAGTCCCGGCCGCTCTCGTTGATCTCGTCGAGGAGCGCGCGGCCCTCGTGGGAGATGCAGCGGATGTCCTCCAGCCGCGCCTCGGGGGCGGCGGCGAGCTGCTCGACGGCGGCGCGGAAGTCGGAGACGAAGGACTGGGCCTCGGTCTCGTTCCAGACGCTGGTCGCGTATTCGACGTGCCCGGCGAGCGAGGGGTCGGCGTGGCCGATGAGCATGGTGAGGTCGAACTGCGAGCCGCCGCCGTGGCCCTCCTCCACGCGTACGCGCAGCGGTCCGGCGGTCAGTTCGCGCGGCACGAGCTGGTCGTGCATGCCGAAGCAGACCTGGACCAGCGGGTGGCAGCCGAGGCTGCGCTCGGTGCCGAGGCGGGCCACCAGCTCCTCGAAGGGCAGGTCGCCGGCGTCGATGGCGGCGCCGAGGCTGTGGTGCACGGCGCGCAGGTAGTCGCCGACGGGGGCGTCGTCGTCCACGTCGATGCGGACCGGTACGAGGTTGCCGGCGACGGCGATCAGCCGCTGCAGCTCGGAGGCGCCGCGGCCCAGCAGCGGCACGCCCACCAGGAGCCTGCGGCTGCCGCTGAGGCGGCTGAGGGTCAGGCCGAAGGCGCCGAGCAGGAAGGAGTACGGGGTGATGCCCAGCCCGCGGGCCTGCCGGGTGACGAGCTCGGTCGTGGCCGGGCCGAGGTCCAGGCCGAGCCGGTCGCCCGCGCCGTCCTGGACGGAGGGGCGCTGGCGGTCGGCGGGGAGTTCGAGGATGGAGGGGACACCGTCGAGGTGCTGCTTCCAGAACTCGGCCTGCTCGTCCCAGGCGCCGCGGGAGCGGGTCTCCTCCTGGCGGCGGGTGAGCGCCGACAGGGGGGTGCCGGGGTCGCGGGGGGCCCGGTCTGCGTGCTGCTGCTCGTCGCCGATCTCGGCGTACGTCTCGAAGACCTCGCGCAGCAGGTAGCCGACGGCGAACCCGTCGAGGACCATGTGGTGCGCGACGAGGACGACGGCGGAGCGCTCGTCGCCCTGCGCGCCGGAGCCGTAGTGGGCGAAGCGGTAGGCGGGTTCGGCCGCCAGGTCGAAGGGGAGCCGGCCGAGTTCGGCGCCGGCCCGGCGGACGTGGCCCTCGAAGGCCTCGGCGGGCCCGTCGTAGGTGAACTCGGCGAGTTCGGGCGTGTAGGCGGGCAGGATCTCCTGGACCACGTCGTCGGCGGCCTCGCGGAAGACGCTGCGCAGCCCCTCGTGGCGGGCGGCGGTGGCGGCGAGGGCCTTGGTGAACAGGTCGCGGTCGAGCCGGCCGTCCTCGATGAAGCAGCGGAAGACCAGGTTGTACGGGGAACCCCCGGCGACCCGCTCCATCAGCCACATGCCGCGCTGGGCGGGGGTGAGCGCCTGCTCGGCGCCGGGGGCCGGGGCCTGCCCGGGCCCGTCCGCCGCGGGGGCGGCGGGCACGGCGGCGGCCAGCACCTCGGCGAGCGGGGCGCCGCCGAGCAGTTCGAGGATCGGGACGCGCAGCGCGAGGCGCTCCTCCAGGACGGCGGCCAGGCGCATGGCGCGCAGGGAGTCGCCGCCGAGGGAGATGAAGCTCTCCGTGTCGAACGCGTCGGGCCCCTCCGGGATCCCCAGGATCTCGGCGGCCAGCGTTCCGGGCGTCATCGGGCGGCCTCGGCGCCCTGGGAGCGGGCGGCGTTCAGCAGGGCGGCCCGGTCGGTGCCGGCGGCGGCCGCGGCGGGCTCGGCGGCGCCCGCGATGAGCTCGGCCTGGCCGCTGACGGTCGGGTTGCGGAAGAGGTCCATGGTGCGGACCTCGCGGCCGGAGACCTGGCCGAGGCGCTCGACGAGGAGCACCAGGAGCAGGGAGTCGCCGCCGGACTCGAAGAAGCTGGCGTCGTCGTCGACCTCGTCGGTCTCCAGGACCTCGCGCCAGATGGAGCGGACGAGTTCGAGGCGCGCGGCCGGGTCTTCCAGGTCCGGGGCGGCGAGGGCGGTGGCGGTGGCGGTTACGGACTCTTCGAGCACGGGATTCTCCGGGAAGGTGGCGAGGTCCGCGGCGCTGTGCCGCAGAGCGTTGAGGAAGCGCGAGACGTCGGTGTGGCCGAAGACGTTGACCGGGTAGTCCAGGGACAGCGCCAGGCGCCGCCCCTCGGCGGTGTCCTCCAGCCGGACGAACATGGCCAGGTCGTACTTGATGAACATGGGGTCGAGCGGGCGCAGTCGGGCCGGTACGCCCGGTGCCAGCTCCAGGGACCGCGGGGCCTCGTCGAGGTTGACCAGGACCGGCGACAGCGGCGGCCACAGGACGTTGCGGTCCGGGTTGAGAGCGGCGGATACGGCGTCGAGGGGCACGTCGCTGTCGACGAAGGCCTCCATGCCGTTCATCCGTACGCCGCCCAGCAGATCGCGCCAGGTGTCCCCCGGCTCCAGCGTGGCCCGCAACACCACGGTCGTCATGAACATCCCGATGACGTCGGCGGTGGCGGGGTCGTCGCGGCCGGGCCAGGCGAAGGCGATGAGGAAGTCGCGCTGCGGGCCGGTGCGGGCGAGGGTGGCGGCGAGCAGGGCGACACCCAGCATGAAGGGCGTGCAGCCCTCCTGCGCGGCCACGTCCATGACCCGCGCGGTGGTCTCCTCGTCGAGGGACAGGGCCAGGGTCGCGCCGAGCAGCGAGGCCTCTGCCCCCTCGTGGGCGAGGCGGGTGAAGGGCAGGGTGACGTCCGCCGGCGCGCCCCGCAGCCGGTCGACGACCTCCCGTACCTGCTCGGCGATCTCTTCGGGGGTGCGGTCGGCGACGACGGCCGCCGGGTGCGGCGGGTCGCTCAGCACCGGTTCGACGCCTTCGAGGCCGGCCCGGTAGATGTCGCGGACCTCCTCCAGGAGCATCGTGCGCGAGACCCCGTCGACGACGATGTGGTGCGCGTTCAGCACGAGGAGGGTGCGCTCCGGCCCGGTCCGGATGATCTCGGCGCGGGCGGGGGCGTCCTTCGCCAGGTCGAAGGGCGTGACGCACAGCGCCCGTACGAGACGGTCGACTTCCTCCTCGCTCCAGCCCTCGGCGGCCGCGTCGAGGAAGCCGGCCTCGGCCGGCGGGCCGTCGGTCCGGTACTCGACCTGGCGCCGCTTCACGTCGAGCCGGAAGCGCGCCCGCAGCGAGGGGTGCCGCGCGAGGGACCGCCCGACCGCGGAGACCAGCAGCCCGTGGTCCACCGGCCCGGTGAACTCCACGACCGTGGGCACCAGCTGGGTGGGCCTCAGCAGCTCGTCCCGGTCCAGGACCCAGATGCCTTGCTGCACCCGGGTGGCCGGATACCAGGTGTGACCACTGTGCGACGTTCCGTGCGGTGCTTCGGGCAGCACGAATGGACCTCCGAGATCTGCGGGAGCGTTGGTGAGTGGCCCGCCCTGCGGATCGGCGGCCCCTCAGGCGGGGGTCGGCCGGCCGGTGCGCGCCGGACACCCCTGGCGGTCAGGGGTGGTGTTCGGGAGGGGGATCAGCCCCACTGGGAGTCGTCCGCCACGGTGGTCCGCGGGGTGGGGGCGCCCCACTGGGAGTCCCCGGCCACGACCGTCCGGTCGGGGGCGGAGGCCGTGGCGACACCGGCCGCGGCGACAGCGGCAAGGGCAAGCGCGGCGAGGGCGAGACCGAGAGACTTCTTGATCATTTTCGTACCTTGCTTCCTGGATCGATGGATCTGCGAGGTATAGACCTGTCGTTGGTTCCCCGCCGAAATCATGCGTGGCCATTGCCCTTCAGGCAGCGGAAATCAGGCAGGATGATCGTGCAATGCGGAAACCAGCAGGGTGGAAAAATGTGCACGGGAACGGACAGAACCGCAGAAGATCGCAAGGTCGAGATCTGCGCAGACGGGCTCCAGTACTACTCGGACTCCCTGCAGGGCCGAGCCACGTCCGGTGACTGTCCCCCGTGCCTGCTTGACCTGGGGCTTGTCCAGCGCCTGCCGAACGGCACCCTCGCGCCGATACCGCCGCGGCTGGCCGCCGGAGCCCGCATGGACCGCCTGGAACAGGACATCGAGGAGAAGAAGAACGCACTGGCCGCCGTCCGCACCTCGATCTCCCGCGCGCAGGAGATCTATTTGGACAGCTACGGCCAGGGCAACTCGCACCTGATCCGGGTGGTCCAGGGCGCGGGCGCCATCAGCGCGACCCTCTCCGCGGCCGTTCACGCCTGCCAGGAGGAACTCCTGACCGCCCAGCCCGGCGGCGGGCGCCCGCAGGAACTCCTCGACAAGGCCCTCGCGAGCGACCTCACCGCGCTGGGCCGTGGCATCCGCCAGCGGACCATCTACCAGCACACCATCCGCTCGCACCAGCCCACGCTGGCGTACGTGGAGCAGATCTCCCAGGCGGGCGGCGAGGTCCGCACCCTGGACGAGGTCTTCGACCGGCTGATCGTCTGCGACCGCAAGATCGCCTTCGTCCCCGACCCCAGCTCGGTACGGAGCGAGATCGCCCTGGTCATCGAGCACCCCGGAGTGGTCCGCTACCTGGTCGGCATCTTCGACCACGCCTGGCAGCGCGCCTCTCCCCTGCACAAGTTCCCGAGCAGCCGCCTGCCTCCCCTCCTCACGGACGACATCCGCCGCGCGATCCTGCGCCACATGGTCAACGGCTACACCGACGAGGCCATCGCCTCCCGCCTGGGCATGAGCACCCGCAGCGTCGCCAACCACATGCGCTGGGCCGCCGAACTCTTCGGCAGCCGCAGCCGCGCCCAGCTGGCCTACCTGATCGCAAAGAGCGACTTCCTGGAGGACGGCCCCGACTAGGCCCCGATCCTTGGCCCGCACGGACCCACCCAGCCCAGCCACATCAAGCCCCGCCGGCCACAGCCGCGGCGGGGGCAGGGCGCAGCCACGGGGCCCGGGCTGGGAGGCGGCGGCGGACCCGGGGGCGG
>NZ_JBHUSC010000019.1:37599-113304 GCF_042673805.1 Streptomyces sp. NPDC057010
GACCCACCCAGCCCAGCCACATCAAGCCCCGCCGGCGATTGAGGCGCGGGGTCCGGGGCGGAGCCCCGGCAACCCGCCTGTGACGAAGGCCGCTTCACCTTCCCCTTGCCGTCATGTACGTTGTGCGGGCAACGCACCAACGCACCACCGCCCCGTGCCCGGCCTCCCCAGGCCCCCCGCACGGCCCGCCCCGCCCGCGCAAGACCGGCTGGTTCCCCGTCAAGCGCCGCGATGGCCCCCGCTCCGGGACGTACGTATCACCGGATGCCCGCGGGTCCCGTCACTCCGTACGCCTCACCCCGCCCCCGTCCCGTACCCCGGGCCGGAGGCCAAGGGCCACGGACCCGGCGCCGCTCCCACGCCCACCCCGGCGAAAGGAAGACGGGCCTTGACCGTCCACGCCATATCCGACCCCGCCGCGCAGCCCTCCGCGCAGCCCGCCGTACCCCCGCCGGGCTGCCCGATGCACGCGGCCGCCACCGGCGACACCGCCACCCTCGACCTCGTCGACCCCGGCCTGTACAGCGACGGCGACCCGCACCCCGTCTGGCGCCGCATGCGGTCCCTGGACACCCTCACCCGCCACCACGTGGACGACGACCGCTGGTTCTGGAACGTCGTCCGCTTCGACGACTCCGACCAGGTCCTGCGCGACACCGCCACCTTCACCTCCGAGCGCGGGACCATGCTCGACCTGCTCGGCCTGGACGACCCCGCCAGCGGCAAGCAGCTCGCGGCCACCGACCCGCCCCGCCACACCGCCATGCAGGGCCGCCTGAAGAAGGCCCTGGCCATCAAGTCGGTCGACCAGCAGCGCGAGATGATCCGCGACCTCGTGGTCCCGCTCATCGAACCGCTCGGCGACGGCGGCACCTTCGACTTCGCCCAGGCCATGCTGGCGATGCCGATGTCCGTCACCGGCACCATGATGGGCCTGCCCACCGCGGACTGGGCCTGGCTCAACCGGCTCACGACCGTGTGCATCGCGGCCGACGACCCCGAGTACCAGGACCCGGGCGGCCGCGAGGCCACCCTGGAGAACGCCCACCGCGAGCTGTTCGCCTACTTCCAGGACCTGGTCCGCTTCCGCCGGGGCAACCTCGGCGACGACCTGCTGAGCGTGCTGATCTCCACCGAGTTCGAGGGCCGCCACATGGCGGCCGACGAGATCGTCGCGAACTGCTACAGCCTTCTGCTCGGCGCCAACGTCACCACCCCGCACGCCCCCAACTTCGTGATGGCCGAGTTCATCGACAGCGGCGTGCTCCAGGACTGGGCCGCCCACCCGGAGCTCGACGCCACCGGCCTGGAGGAGGCCCTGCGCTGGGCCTCCCCCGTCAACCACTTCCTGCGCTACGCGACCCGCGACATCGAGATCCGCAACACTCTGATCAAGGCGGGCGACGCGGTCGTGGTCTGGCTGGGCTCCGCCAACCGCGACGACCGCGTCTTCGCGCGCGGCTCCGAGTTCGACATCCGCCGCAAGCCCAACAAGCACCTCGCCTTCGGCATCGGCCCGCACTACTGCATCGGGCACAGCGTCGCCCGCGTCAGCCTGAAGACCCTCTTCCACGAACTGTTCACCCGCTTCGAGGACTTCCGGCCCGCCGGCCGCCCCGAGCGGCTGCGCTCCAACTTCGTCTCCGGCTACAAGCACATCCCGATCACCGCCCGCCCCGCGCGCGGCGGCAACGGGCGCGTCCGGCGGGCCGGATGAGCCGCGGGAACCAGGCGAACGCGGTGGCGCCCACCGGCACCCCGTGGCTGCGCCGCTTCCACACCGCCCCGCCCGACGCCCCGCGCGTGCTGGTCTTCCCGCACGCCGGCGGCAACGCCTCGTACTTCTTCCCGTTCTCGGCGGCCCTCGCGGCCCACGCCGAGGTCCTGGTGGTCCAGTACCCGGGCCGTCAGGAGCGCTTCGGCGAGCCGTGCGTCGAGTCCCTGCACGAGCTCGCCGACCTCGTCACCGCCGAGCTCCTCCAAGGCGCCTTCCTCGACCGCCCGTTCACGGTCTTCGGGCACAGCATGGGCTCCTCGCTGGCCTTCGAGGTGGCCTGCCGGCTGCGCGACGCGGGCCACCCGCCCGCCGCGCTCGCCGTCTCCGGCCGCCGCGCCCCCTCGGTGCCCGCGCCCGGCTCCGTACACCTCGCCGACGACGAGACGCTCATCGCCGACATGAAGCTGCTGGGCGGCACCGACACCCGGATGCTCGACCACCCGGAGCTGCTGGCCGCGATCCTGCCCGCCGTGCGCAGCGACTACGTGGCCACCGAGACCTACCGGTTCACCGGCGCCGAGCCCCTCGACTGCCCCGTCACGGCCCTGATCGGCGACATCGACCCCCGCGTGGACACCCCCCAGGCCCGGGCCTGGCGCAACCACACCACGGGCGCCTTCCGGCTGCGCTCGTTCACGGGCGGCCACTTCTACCTCGTACCCCACCTGGACGCCGTGGTAGCGGAGCTGCTGGCAGACCTCCCGCAGCCCACCCAGCGGCACGACCTCGTTTCCCACCCCTGAATCGAAAGGCACCACAGTGAAATTCCGCGTCATCGGCACCGCCCCCGAAACGCGCCGCGAGGTAAGCGTGCTGAGCCTCGGCACGATGACCTTCGGCACCACCGTCGACGAGGCCACCTCGTACGCCATCCTCGACCGCTTCGTGGAGGCGGGCGGCAACTTCATCGACACCTCCAACAACTACGCCTTCTGGGTGAACGGCACCCAGGGCGGCGAGAGCGAGGAACTCGTCGGCCGCTGGCTGCGCAGCCGCGGCATCGGCGACGAGGTCACCGTCGCCACCAAGCTCGGCGCCCGCCCCAACCAGCCCACCAGCGGCTTCAGCCTCGACGTGGAGGGCCTCTCCCCCAAGGTCATCCGCGAGTCGGCGGAGCGCAGCCGCGAGCGCCTCGGCATCGAGCGCATCCACCTGCTGTACGCGCACATCATGGACGAGCACACCCCGCTGGAGGAGACCGTACGGGGCTTCGCCGAGGTCGTCGCCGACGGCACCGCCGGCCTGCTCGGCGCCAGCAACCACTGGGCGTGGCGCGTGGAGAAGGCCCGCACCCTGGCCGCCGCGGCCGGCGTTCCGGGCTACGAGGTGCTCCAGCACCACCACAGCTACCTTCGCCAGCGCACCGACATCCCCAGCCTCCGCTCGCCCGACGGCAACCAGGGCCTGGTCAGCGGCGACCTGCTGAGCTACCTCCGCGCCAACCCGGAGCTCACCCAGGTCTCGTACTCCCCCCTGATCTCCGGCGCCTACGTCCGCGACGACAAGCCGCTCGGCCCGGGCTTCGAGCACGCGGGCACCGAGCCGCGCCTGAAGGCGGTCCGCGAGGTCGCGGCCGAGACGGGCGCCACCGTCAACCAGGTGGTGCTGTCCTGGCTGATGGGCGGCGACATCCCGGTCCTCCCCCTGGTCGGCGCCTCCTCGGTGGCCCAGCTGGAGGAGAACCTCGGCGCGGTGGAACTCGACCTGACCCCGGAGCAGCGCGCGAAGCTCGACTCGGTGCACTGACCTGAGCCGGAGGATCCCGCCCGCTCGGCGGACCGGGCGGGATCCGCGGCCCCGAAAACGGCTTCCGGCCAGGGAACTTGCCGCCCTAGGCTTCGCCGCATGTCACACGCCATACAACTCGTCATCCTGATCAGCACTCTTCCGGGCCGCGGCCGGGAGCAGGTCGAGGCCTACGAGCGCCTCGCCCCGCTCGTCCGCGCCGAAGAGGGCTGCCTGCAGTACGACCTCCACCGGGTCACCGGCGACCCCGACCGCTTCGTCCTCATCGAACGCTGGTCGTCCCGCGAGGCCCTCGCCGCCCACGACGTCACCCCGCACATGATCGAGTCCGACGCCGCCTGCAAGGCGTTCCGGGCCGGCCCCGCGGAGGTCGTCGAACTCTCCCCCGCGCCCCTGGCCTGACAAGTCCCGGGCGGGGGACCGCAAAACGCTGAGATCCCGCCCGGTCTTGCGACCGGACGGGATCTCATGACGTTTCCGAGAGCTACTCGGAAACTGTCGTTTGTGGACCTGTGGGGATTTGAACCCCAGACCCCCTCGATGCGAACGAGGTGCGCTACCAGACTGCGCCACAGGCCCTTGCGACGTGTGAAACATTAGCATCCCCGCGCGGGTGCTCCAAAACGGGTTCCCGGGAGCGTCCGCGCAGGTCACCGATCACTCGTTCGCGGCGCGCGGGCGGTCGTCGCTCTCGTACTGGTCGAAGAGCGGCGTGCGGCCGAGGTCGCGGCCCCGCGGGCGGGGGGTGGCCGGGGTCTTCGGGTCCGGCTTGGGGGGTGCGGGCTGGGCGCGCAGGCGCGGTTCCGTCGGCTCGGCCGTACTCGACCGGGTGGCGCTCCAGGCGTCCGGGGCCGCCGGGCCGGTGGCGCGCGGGGCGACCGGGGCCGTCACGTACGTCGGCAGCGGGACCGGGACCGGCTCCCAGCTGTCACCGCGGGCCGGGCCGCGGTCGCGCTCGCGCTGCTGGTCCACCCACTCGGCGTGGTCGGTCTGCTCCACGAGCGCGCGCCGGCCGGCCTCCTGCGGGGAGACCGGTGGCGCGGGGTCCGGTTCGGCGCCCGCGGCGGCCTCGGACTCGCGGCGGCGCGGGCGGTTCTCCCGCAGCTGCCGCGCCGCGGCCTCGGCGCGCCGCCGGTCCATCGTGAACTCGTAGCGGCGCCGCTCCTGGACCCGCAGGTGCACGATGTAGGCGCTCAGCAGGAGGGCGGGCACCGCGGGGGCCCACAGGAAACGCAGCCCGCCGACGGCGGCGACGACCGCGCCCAGGGTGAAGAGGAGGAAGAGGATGGCGGTGGTGCGCCGGCGGCGTGCGAGCACCTGGAGGCGCTGCTCCCGCCGGACCCGTTCGGCCGCGACCGATCTGTGCTCCGCCCTGGTCGGGGGCACGGCGACGGCCCGGGCGTCGGCGTCCACGGAATTGACCGTTTCCGTCGCGGCGTCCGGGTCCGCGTGGGGCTGGGGCTCCGCCTCTTCACCACCGCGCTCACGGAGTCCCTTGGCGTAACGGCGCTCCATTCCCGCCCGGCCGGAAAGCAGCCGAATGGCAGTGGAGAAGCGTTCCGTCGGACGGGCTTCGTTCAGCTCGTCCTGCCTCCGGAGCCACATGGGCACCAAGTAGGCGGCCCAGGCCCCGACGATGACTGCGTAGATGAGGCCGCTGCTGCTCACACCTCACACCGTAGAGGGGCGCGGCCGAGGGGATCGGCCAATTGGGCCGGTGTGTCGCGCGATCTCGCTGATATCACGGACTTTTTTTGTGATTCTTCGGATCAGGTTATGGACGAATCGGTTGCCCGCGGGCATCAATTCGAACGAATATTCGCTTTATTGTTTCGGGTGGGACTGCGAGTGCCGCGCCCGGTGCCAGCGCCGCAGCAGCCCCTCCGGCACCTCTTCCACCGTGACCGCGTAGACGAGGTGGTCGCGCCAGGCCCCGTCGATGTGCAGGTAGCGCGGCCGCAGCCCCTCCTCGCGCAGGCCCAGCTTCTCCACGACCCGCCGGCTCGGCCCGTTCTCCGGGCGGATGCACACCTCGATGCGGTGCAGCCCGACCTTCCCGAAGCAGTGGTCCACCGCGAGCGCGACCGCCGTCGGCATCACGCCGCGGCCCGCCACCTCCCGGTCCACCCAGTAGCCGATGTGGCCCGCGCACATGGATCCCCAGGTGATCCCGGCGACGGTCAGCTGGCCCACCAGCCTGCCCTGGTACTCGATGACGAAGGGCAGCATCCGGCCCGCGTTCGCCTCCGCCCGCAGATGGCGCACCATCTGGCGGTACGTCGGCCGCTGGATCACCGGCCCCCACGGCGCGGGCGGCGGAATCGTCGCCTCCCACGGCCGGAGCCATTCGCGGTTGCGCCGGTTGACCTCGCGCCAGGCCTTCTGGTCCCGCAGTTTTATCGGCCGGAGCGTGACGTCGCCGTCCGTCAGGACCGCCGGCCAGGAGGGGCCGTTCAGGTCGCGCTCCCGGGTGCCTGCGCCGGTCTGGGGTGGTCTCCGCCCCGGATCTGGTCCACGGCGTGCAGCAGGAGGCGGGACAGGACGGCGAGGCCGTCGCTCACCCCGCCCGTGGAACCCGGCAGGTTGACGATCAGGGTGTGCCCGGCCACGCCCGCCAGGCCCCGGGACAGGGCCGCGGTCGGCACCTTCGCCAGGCCCTCGGCGCGGATGGCCTGCGGGATGCCCGGGATCTCGTAGTCGAGCACCTTCGCGGTGGCGTCCGGGGTGCGGTCGGTCGGCGAGATGCCGGTGCCGCCGGTGGTCAGGATGACGTCGTACCCGGCGGCCACGCCCTCGCGCAGCGCCTGCTCGACGGGATCCCCGTCCGGGACGACCCGCGGGCCGTCCACCGCGAAGCCGAGCTTCTCCAGGCCGTCCGCCAGCAGCGGGCCGCCCTTGTCGGCGTACACGCCCTGCGAGGCCCGGTTCGAGGCCGTGACGACCAGTCCGCGCAGCGAGGGCGCCGCGGGGGCCGCGGCCGGCGCCGCCTGCGGTGCGTGGCTGTGGCTGTGGACCTCGCCGCCGCGCGGGGCGTTCACGAGCGCGCCCAGTCGCCGGACTTGCCGCCGGTCTTCTCCTCCACCCGCACGTCCGTGATGACCGCGCCCTTGTCGACGGCCTTGACCATGTCGATCACGGTCAGCCCGGCGACCGCGACGGCGGTCAGCGCCTCCATCTCGACGCCCGTGCGGTCGGTCGTCTTCACGGTGGCGAGGATCTCCACGGCGTCGTCGGCGACCGACAGGTCCACCTTCACGCCGGAGACGGCCAGCGGGTGGCACAGCGGGATCAGATCGGGCGTCTTCTTCGCGCCCATGATCCCGGCGATCCGCGCGGTGGCGAGGGCGTCGCCCTTGGGAACGCCCTCGCCGCGCAGCAGCTCGATCACCCGGGGGGAGACGAGGACCCGCCCGCTGGCCCGCGCCGTGCGGGTGGTGACGTCCTTCTCGGAGACGTCGACCATCCGGGCCGCGCCGGCCTCGTCGATGTGCGTCAGCCTGCTCTGGGTACTCATTGCTGTGCCGCTCCGCTCTGGGCCCGCGGGGGGCCTGTGTGGTGCGACACACGCTACCCGCACCGGCCGGGTGTCAGCCGAGCAGGACCACTTCCAGCTCGGTCCCGGGCTCCACCGAGGTGACGTCCTCCGGTACGACCATCAGCGAGTCGGCGTGCGCCAGTGCGGCGATCAGGTGGGAGCCCGATCCGCCGACCGGGCTGACCGTGCCGGTCGCGGCGTCGTACTTGCCGCGCAGGAACTGGCGGCGGCCGGCCGGGGAACCCAGCGCCTTGTCGGCCTCCAGCACCGCCCGTACGGTCGGCCGGCCCACCTCGGACTCCGGCAGGCCCATGAGAGCGCGGATCGCGGGGCGCACGAACAGCTCGAAGGAGACGTACGAGGACACCGGGTTGCCGGGCAGCGCCAGCAGCGGGGTGTGGTCCGGGCCGATCGTGCCGAAGCCCTGCGGCTTGCCGGGCTGCATGGCGAGCTTGCGGAAGTCGATCCCGCTGCCCTCCACGTCGTCCTCGCCCGCGGCCACGGAGGTCAGCGCCTCCTTGACCACGTCGTACGCGCCGACGCTGACCCCGCCCGTGGTGACCAGCAGGTCGGCCCGGATCAGCTGGTCCTCGATGGTGGCGCGCAGGGTGTCGGCGTCGTCCGCGACGGCGCCGACCCGGTAGGCGAGGGCCCCGGCGTCCCGCGCGGCCGCGGCCAGCGCGAAGCTGTTGGAGTCGTAGATCGTCCCGGAGGTCAGCGCCTCGCCCGGCTGGACCAGCTCGCTGCCGGTGGACAGCACGACCACGCGCGGCCGCGGCCGCACCCGGACGGTGCCGCGCCCGATGGCGGCCAGCAGGGCGATCTGCGGCGGACCCAGGACGGTGCCGGCCGCCAGGGCCAGGTCGCCGGCCTGGACGTCGCTGCCGCGCGCGCGGACGTGCGCCCGCGCCTCGGCGGCCCGGTGCACGCGCACCTCGCCGGCCGCACCCTCGGGGGCGGCACTGGCCGGGGTCATCCCGGAGGCCGCGCCCCCGCCCGTACCGCCGTCGGTCCACTCCACCGGGACGACGGCTTCCGCGCCGGGCGGCAGCGGGGCGCCGGTCATGATCCGGGCGGCCTGCCCGGGGCCGACGGTGGGCAGCTCACCGCTGCCCGCCGCGACGTCCCCGATGACCGTCAGCACCGCGGGGAACTCCTCGCTCGCGCCCTGGACGTCCGCCGTACGGACGGCGTACCCGTCCATCGAGCTGTTGTCGAAGGGCGGGAGGGCGACGGGCACGGTGACGTCCTCGACCAGGACACAGCCCTGGGCGTCCAGCAGCTGGAGCTCGATGGGCTCCAGCGGCCGGACGGTGGCGAGGACGTCCGCGAGGTGCTCGTCCACCGACCACAGACGGTGGTGGCCCGTGTCCTGCGGCGCGGAACTGCTCAAGGTCCTACATCTCCTCCGTGACGTAACGGTGAAGCCAGGTGCGGAACTCCGGGCCCAGGTCCTCACGCTCGCACGCGAGGCGGACGATGGCCCGCAGGTAGTCGCCGCGGTCCCCGGTGTCGTAGCGGCGACCCCGGAAGACCACGCCGTGCACCGGACCGCCGACGGTCTCGTCGGCGGCCAGCTTCTGCAGGGCGTCGGTGAGCTGGATCTCCCCACCGCGGCCCGGCTCGGTCTCCCGCAGTATGTCGAAGATCGCGGGGTTGAGGACGTAGCGTCCGATAACCGCGAAGTTGCTGGGGGCATCGGCCGGGTCCGGCTTCTCGACGAGTCCGGTGATCCGGACCACGTCCTCCTCGTCCGTGGCCTCGACGGCGGCGCAGCCGTAGAGGTGCACGTTGGCCGGATCCACCTCCATGAGCGCGATCACGGTGCCGCCGGTGCGCGCGTGGATCTCGGACATCTGGCGCAGCAGCGGGTCGCGGGGGTCGATGAGGTCGTCGCCGAGGAGGACGGCGAAGGGCTCGCGGCCGACGTGCGGCTCGGCGCACAGCACGGCGTGGCCCAGGCCCCGCGGGTCGCCCTGGCGGACGTAGTGCATGGTGGCGAGGTCGCTGGATTCCTGGACCTTCTTCAGCCGGTCGTCGTCGCCCTTGGCGGCGAGCGCCGACTCCAGCTCGTAGTTCCGGTCGAAGTGGTCTTCCAGGGCACGCTTGTTACGCCCAGTGATCATGAGCACGTCGTCGAGCCCGGCCGCCACGGCCTCCTCGACCACGTATTGGATGGCCGGCTTGTCCACAACCGGGAGCATTTCCTTCGGCGTCGCCTTGGTCGCGGGAAGGAACCGAGTGCCGAGGCCCGCGGCCGGAATCACGGCCTTCTTGATCACGGGGTGCAACATAGTCATGCCCCGAACGATAGTGGGTCCCGCCGAATGCCAGGCCAGATCGCGGTAGGTAGATCCATTTATGTAACCAATTCGCAAGGAGATTCTCACCTCCCGTGTCCGAGACCCAGCACCCCTCCTCCGCCGCCAAGGCCGCCCTGCGCCGGGAACTCCTCGCCGCCCGCCGCGCCTTGTCCCCCGACACCTGCCGTACGGCGGCCGACGCCCTCGCGGTCAGGGCCCTCGAACTGCCCGAACTGGCCGGTGCGCGGACGGTCGCGGCCTACGTCTCCGTCGGCACCGAACCCGGCACCCGCGCCCTGCTCGACGCCCTGCGCGCGGCCGGCAAGCGGGTGCTGCTGCCCCTGCTGCTGCCGGACAACGACCTCGACTGGGCGGCGTACGAAGGCCCGGGCAGCCTCGCCGAGGCCGCGCACCCGGGGAAGATGCGGCTGCTGGAGCCGACCGGCCCGGCGCTCGGCCCGGAGGCGGTGACGGGGGCGGAGGCCGTGCTGCTGCCGGGGCTGGCGGTGGACGCCCGCGGGATGCGGCTCGGCCGGGGCGGGGGCTCCTACGACCGGGTCCTGGAGCGGCTGGAGCGCGCCGGGGCCCATCCGGCGCTGGTCGTGCTCCTCTACGACGACGAGGTGGTCGCGCGGGTCCCGGAGGAGCCGCACGACCACCCCGTCCAGGCGGTGGCCACCCCGTCCGGGGTGGTGCGCTTCTGAGGCTTCGGCCGGCTAGGGCTTCAGCGTCAGGGTGTCGACCGCGGCCTTGTCCACGGCCTCCTTGCCGAAGGGCCAGTCGAGCAGCTCGCCCTTGGCCCACATCGTGGTCTGGTCCGTGTAGTGCGAGTTGTACGCGTGCCCCGAGGCGCCGGTGAGGTTGATCCAGCGGGACTTGTCGAGGTCGTTGAGGTTGACGACCATCCGCATCGACGGCACCCAGGTGACCCCGTAGCCGCTGGAGGCGTTCCAGCCCGTCGCGTTGACGGTGGCCTCGCCGCCGCCCAGGTTCCACGGGCCGCGGTTCAGGACCCACTGCATGAAGCCGGGGCCCTCGGTGCCGATCGTCTGGTTCTTCAGCGTGAGCTGGTGCAGGCGGCCCCAGCTCCAGGTGGACTGGTCCTTGCCGAGCTTGGCGGTCAGCTCCCAGCGGGCGTCCTTCATGGCCCGCGCGAACAGCTCGTCGCGGGTGGCGGTCTCCGGCTGGTTGCGGGCGGCGGCCGACTTCCACCAGGGCGACTTCTCGTCCTTGACCAGGCGGCGGACCACCTCGAACCAGCGGTCGCCGCCGTCGGGCTGCGCCGAGTCGGAGCCGCGGGTACCGCACTCGCGGACCACCTCGGCGAGGTCGTCGGCGGGGCCGTTGCCGGTGCCGCGCACGTTCATGCAGCTGCCCTCGATCCGCAGCTCCTTCGGCATCTTGTCGCCGAAGGCCAGCTTGAGGATGTTGCGCCAGACCGCGTTGAAGTAGGCGGCGGCCGCGGAGTCGGGCTCCTGGGTGTAGTTCCAGCCGTCGAGGAGCTTCTGCGCGGAGCGGACGTCCGGGTCCGAGACCTCGATCTTGGCCAGCATCGGGGTCAGCAGCGCGGCGATCTCGCTGCTGTTGTCCATCTGCATGGTGCGCATGTCGTCGGTCGAGATCCTGCCGCTGTCCTTGATCTTCGCCTCGATGAGGTCGTTGATCCGCTGGCTGCGGGCGCCGTAGCCCCAGTCAGTGGTCAGCAGGTTCGGGTACTTGCCCGCGCCGGTGCCGCCCTCGGCGACCGCCTGGTTGGCGGTGACGATGTAGCCGCGGGAGGGGTTGTAGTCCCAGGGCAGCTCGTTCTGCTGGAGGTAGCCGGCGTTGCCGTCCCTGCCGCCCTTCCAGGCGTACTTGGAGTCCCAGCCGGGGGCGGGCATGCGGCCGTCGCCCTGGTTGCGGACGGGGATGCGGCCCGGGGCCTGGTAGCCGATGTTGCCGTTGGGGCCCTTGTTGTCGGCGTAGATCAGGTTCTGCGAGGGGACCTCGAAGTCGGCGGCCGCCTTGCGGAAGTCGTCGAAGGTCTTGGCCTTGTCGAGCTTGAAGACCGCGTCCATGGACTTGCCCGGGTCCAGGGCGGTCCAGCGCAGGGCGATCGCGTAGCCGTCGCCGCGGTCGGGGGCCGAGCTGGCGACGGGGGCGCGGTCGCCGACGGTGCCGAGTTCGTCGCTGCGGTCGGAGATCAGCGGGCCGTTGTTGGTGGTGCGGACGGTGATCTTCTTGCTCTTGGCGCCCGCGATCTTGATCTCCTCCTCACGGATGGTGAAGGGGAGCACCTTGTTGTCGTAGACGTAGCCCTCGGGCTTGACCTGCTCCAGGTAGAGGTCGGTGACGTCGGCGCCGAGGTTGGTCATGCCCCAGGCGATGTCGGCGTTGTGGCCGATGACCACGCCGGGCATGCCGGAGAAGGTGAAGCCGGCCACGTCGTACTGGCACTGGGCCGAGGCGGTGCGGCAGTGCAGGCCCATCTGGTACCAGACCGAGGGCAGCTGCGGGGAGAGGTGCGGGTCGTTCGCGAGGAGCGGCTTGCCGGTCGTCGTGTACTTGCCCGAGACGACCCAGCTGTTCGAGCCGATGCCGCTGCCGTTGGGGCCGAGGATCGCGGGGATCTCGTCCAGGCTCTTGGCGAGGGAGGTCAGCTGGGTGCGCAGGCCCACGGTCGCGCCCTGGGCGCCGGCGTTGTCGGCGAGGCCGGTGACGGTGGGGGTGCCGGGTCCGGTGTTCACGGAGGCCTGGGACCCCACGGCGCTGCCGCTGCCGGAGCCGCTGCCCGTGGAGGGGGAGCCCGCGCCCTGGGGCGCGTACTTGCCGCCCTCGGTCTTGCCGCCCTCGACGATCGGCTTGTTCCGGTCGAATGGGTACGGCGGGTAGAGCTCGTCGATCTGCGCCTGCGAGAGCTTGCTCGACATCAGCGCGCGGTCGATCTCGTCCTGCATGTTGCCGCGCAGGTCCCACGCCATCGCCTTGAGCCAGGCCACCGAGTCCACCGGCGACCACTGCTCGGGCTTGTAGTCGGCGCTGAGCGCCAGCGCGGCGTGCTCGACGGAGAGGTCCTTGCCGGCCTTCCCCTTCAGGTACGCGTTGACCCCGTCGGCGTAGGCCTGGAGGTTCTTCTTCGTCTCCGGCGAGAGCTTCTTGTCGAACTCCTCCTGCGCGACCTGGCGCCAGCCGAGGGTGCGCAGGAAGGCGTCGGTCTCGACCTGGCCGGCGCCGAACATCTCCGAGAGCCGCCCGGAGGTCATGTGGCGGCGTACGTCCATCTCCCAGAACCGGTCCTGCGCGTGGACGAAGCCCTGCGCGCGGAAGAGGTCCTCGTCGTTGTCGGCGTAGAGCTGGGGGATGCCGTGGGCATCGCGTTTGACGTCGACGGTCCCGGTCAGGCCGGGCACCTTGAGGGAGCCGGTCGTCTGGGGGAAGGAGGCGCGCACGCTGTCCACGCCCCAGTACGCCCCGTAGCCGAGGCCCGCGAAGAGCGCCAGGACCAGAACGAGCACGATCAGACGGGCGCGTCGTCCCTTCTTCTTGACGGGAGGAGCGGTTTCGTTGGCGGGCATCGCTGTCCTTAGAGGGGCAGGGTGGTCCTGGGAGTGCTGGGAGCAACCATAGGCGCAGGACCGCCTTCGTTGATCCGCCAGGGGTCGAGGTCCGAAGGACAGGGGCGAACAGCCGTTTCACAATGTGGTTATCACGTAAAGGGAGCGTCAAATATTAGGTAAGGTAACGAAGTACTTGCCGAACTTGTCGCCGGGAGGAACGATCCGCCAGGCGCGTTGAGGAGGGCCGCCCGCTGACCGTCCACACGCTCAATGAGCTCCTGCTGGTCTGCTCGCTCGTGCTGCTCGTCGCCGTCGCGGCGGTACGCATCTCTTCACGCAGCGGCCTCCCCAGCCTGCTCATCTACCTCGGCATAGGCATCGCGATAGGCCAGGACGGCATCGGCAACGTCGTATTCGACAACGCCGAGCTGACGCAGGTCATCGGTTATGCCGCGCTCGTCGTGATCCTCGCCGAGGGTGGTCTGGGCACCAAGTGGAAAGAGATCAAGCCGGCCCTGCCGGCGGCGATCGTGCTGTCGCTCGTGGGCGTCGCGGTCAGCGTGGGCGTGACGGCGGCCGGGGCGCACTACCTGGTCGGGCTGGAATGGCGCCAGGCCCTGCTGATCGGCGCGGTCGTCTCCTCGACCGACGCCGCGGCCGTCTTCTCCGTCCTGCGCAAGGTCCCGCTCCCCGCCCGGATCACGGGCGTGCTGGAGGCGGAGTCCGGTTTCAACGACGCACCCGTCGTCATCCTCGTCGTGGCCTTCGCGACCGTCGGCCCGGTGGACGACTGGTACGTCCTGCTCGGCAAGATCGCCCTGGAGCTGGCCATCGGCGCCGCGATCGGCCTCACGGTGGGCTTCCTCGGGGCGTACGGCCTGCGGCACGTGGCGCTGCCCGCCTCGGGCCTCTACCCGATCGCCGTGATGGCGATCGCCGTGGTGGCGTACGCGGCCGGTGCGCTCGCGCACGGCTCGGGCTTCCTCGCCGTGTACCTGGCGGCGATGGTGCTCGGGAACGCGAAGCTCCCGCACTGGCCGGCCACCCGGGGCTTCGCCGACGGGCTCGGCTGGATCGCCCAGATCGGCATGTTCGTGCTGCTGGGCCTGCTGGTCACCCCGCACGAGCTGGCCCAGGACTTCTGGCCGGCCGTGGTGATCGGGCTGGTCCTGACGATGCTGGCGCGGCCGCTGGAGGTCTTCGTCAGCCTGCTGCCCTTCCGGATCGCCTGGCGCGAGCAGGTCCTGATGTCGTGGGCCGGCCTGCGCGGAGCGGTGCCCATCATCCTGGCGACCATCCCGATGGTGTCCGGGATCGAGGGCAGCGACCGCGTCTTCAACATCGTCTTCGTGCTGGTCGTCGTCTACACCCTGGTGCAGGGGCCGACCCTGCCCTGGCTCGCGCGCAAGCTGCGGCTCGGCACCTCGGACGAGACCGCCTCCGACCTCGGCATCGAGTCGGCGCCGCTGGAGAAGCTGCGCGGACACCTGCTCTCCTTCTCCATCCCGCCGGCCTCGCGCATGCACGGCGTCGAGGTGAGCGAGCTGCGGCTGCCGCCGGGGGCCTCGGTGACGCTGGTGGTCCGGGACGCGAAGAGCTTCGTACCGGCGCCTTCGACCGTGCTGCGGCACGGGGACGACCTGCTGGTGGTGGCCACCGATCCGGTACGGGACGCGGCCGAGGCGCGGCTGCGGGCGGTGGCCCGGGGCGGAAAGCTGGCGGGGTGGCTGGGGACCGGCGGGAACGGGTCCACGCGGCTCCACAGGTGACGGATTCACGGAGATTCAAGGGGTCGAAAATCGGACACGCGATGGCCGAAATCGGTTAGAGCGGCGTTCTAATTCGCTCATCTTCGGTGGCGTCCGTCCGGTTTTGCCCCGAATTATGGGGGTTACCTTTGCGAAGCTCCCGTTAATCGCAGGTGAAGACATCCCTTGTCACCGTAATCACAGGGCGTGCTAGCACACCTCCCTGTATGATGAAGGCACACCAGATCGAACCAACTCTGCCTGACGCAGAGCTGGCGCGACCGCAAAGCGGCCGTGGCTCCCTCCCGCAGTGGGCGCCCAGGTATCACTCGGTTCTGCGCAAGAGGACAGCTCTCGGGGCTCCCACATGTACGGGTGCGGTCGCTCACAAGGCGAAGCACCGCCCGCAGACGGGGACGCTCTACCAGGCAGCGGAAAGGCCAGGCCGTGACATCCGCGGTCACGACCGACAAGTCCGCCCGCCCCGGCTACGGGCAGCTCCTGCGCACGCCCGGCGCCCTCAGTTTCCTGCTCCCCGGCTTCGCCGCCCGGCAGCCCTTCGCGATGCTGACGGTCAGCATCGTCCTGCTCGTCCAGCACACCACCGGATCCTTCGGCAGCGCCGGCATCGTCGCCGCCGTCACCGGCGTCTCCATGGCGCTCTTCGCCCCGCAGATGGGCAAGCTCGTCGACCGGCTCGGCCAGAGCCGCGTCCTGGTGCCGGTCGTCCTCGCGCACGCCGCCGCCGTCAGCGCGCTGACCGCGCTCGCCCTGCTCGGCGCACCGCTGTGGGCGCTCGCGCTCGCCGCGGTCCCCGCCGGCGCCTCCGTGCCGCAGGTCGGCCCCATGGTCCGGTCCCGCTGGGCCGCCAAGCTGGAGGGCTCCCCGCTGCTCCAGACCGCGGCGGCGTTCGAGTCCGTCACCGACGAGTTCACCTTCGTGGTGGGCCCCGTGCTGGCGACCTTCCTGTGCACCGCGATCCACCCGTCGGCCGGCCTCGTCACCGAGGCGACGCTGACGGTCGTCGGCGGCCTGCTGTTCGCCGCCCAGCGCGGCACCCAGCCGAAGCCCGTCGCCCGCGCGGCGAACGGCGAGAAGCACGCCTCCGCCCTGTCCTTCGCGGGCCTGCGCGTCCTGATCGTCGCCTTCGTCGGCATCGGCGCCGTCTTCGGCGGCATGCTGGTCTCGGTCGCCGCCTTCTCCGAGGAGATCGGCAACCCGGGCGCCAACGGCCTGCTCTACGGCGTCTTCGCGGGCGGCAACATGATCGCCGGCATCGCCATGGGCGCCATCGCCTGGAAGATCGGCCCGCGCCGCCGCCTGATCCTCGGATACGTCGGCCTCACCGCCGCGGCCTCGGTCCTGTGGGCCGTGCACTCCGCGGTCCTGCTGGGCGCGCTCGGCCTCGTCGTCGGCCTGTGCATCGCCCCGGCGCTGATCACCGGCTACACGATGATCGAGCAGCTGGTCCCCGCCGCCTCCCGGACCGAGGCCTTCACCTGGCTCACCGGAGCGGTCGCCTTCGGGCAGGCCGGCGCCGTGACCCTGGCCGGCCGTCTGACGGACGCGCACGGGTCCTCGTACGGCTTCCTGGTGCCCATGGCGGCCACCGCGCTCGCGCTGGTCACCCTGCTGGCGCTGCGTGCGAAGCTGGCGCCGAAGGCCCCGAGCCGGATCGTGAACTCGTCCGCTCCGGCCGTCTCCAAGGCCGTCCGGAACACGGTGAACGAGCGTGGGATGGGTCACCGCGTGCCGGTGACGGTGGACTGATCCGCCGGAATACGTCACCATGGAGCGTCGTTAGCACTCATCGAGTCAGAGTGCCAGGAGGAAATTCGTGCCGACCTACCAGTACCAGTGCACCGAGTGCGGTGAGGGCCTTGAGGCCGTGCAGAAGTTCACCGATGACGCACTGACCGTGTGCCCGAGCTGTGACGGACGCCTGAAGAAGGTGTTCTCCGCGGTCGGCATCGTCTTCAAGGGCTCCGGTTTCTACCGGAACGACAGCCGTGGCGCTTCGTCGAGCAGCACGCCCGCCTCGAAGCCGGCCTCGACCTCGTCGTCCTCGTCCACGACGTCCACCGCCGCCCCTGCCGCCTCGTCCTCCTCGACGTCGTCGAGCGCGGGCAGCAGCTCCACGTCGGCCGCCTGACCGCTCCTTCCCGAGGCCCCGCCCGCCCTGACCGGGCAGCGGGGCCTTTGGCATGCCCGGTTAGGGTGGGCGGCATGGTGAACGCAGAGATCGGTGTCATCGGCGGCTCGGGCTTCTACTCCTTCCTGGAGGACGTCTCCGAGATCCAGGTGGAGACCCCGTACGGTCCCCCGAGCGACTCCCTGTACATAGGTGACCTGGCCGGCCGCCAGGTGGCCTTCCTGCCGCGGCACGGGCGCAGCCACACCGTCCCGCCGCACAAGATCAACTACCGGGCCAACCTGTGGGCGCTGCGCTCGGTCGGCGTCCGCCAGGTGCTGGGCCCGTGCGCGGTCGGCGGCCTGCGGGCCGAGTACGGGCCGGGCACGCTGCTCGTTCCCGACCAGCTGGTCGACCGTACGAAGTCCCGCGCGCAGACCTACTTCGACGGGGAGCCGCTGCCGGACGGCTCGGTCCCGAACGTCGTGCACACCACCTTCGCGGACCCGTACTGCCCGGTGGGGCGGTCCGTGGCGCTGGCCGCGGCGCGGGGGCGGGACTGGGAGCCGGTGGACGGCGGCACCATGGTCGTCATCGAGGGGCCGCGGTTCTCGACGCGCGCCGAATCGCGGTGGCACGCGGCGGCGGGCTGGTCGGTGGTCGGCATGACGGGTCACCCGGAGGCGGTCCTCGCGCGGGAGCTCGGGCTCTGCTACACGTCGATGGCGCTGGTCACGGACCTGGACGCGGGCGCCGAGACGGGCGACGGCGTGTCCCACACGGAGGTCCTGAAGGTGTTCGGCGAGAACGTCGGCCGGCTGCGCGAGGTGCTCTTCGACGCGGTGGCCGCCCTTCCGGCGACCGAATCCCGCGACTGCCTGTGCACGCACGCGCACGACGGCTGGGACCTGGGCATCGAACTGCCGTAGCCGGTGTGGCCGTTGTCGGTGGCACCCCCTAGCCTGCGGCCATGGGAAATCTCGGGGGTATGGCCGTGGCACGCTCCACGGTGGCGGAGCTGCGGGAGTTCGGCGCGGAGGTCCGCTTCGAGGTCGACGGTGATGCGGAACTGGGCGGGGGCTGGGCCGCGTTGTACTGCGCGGACCGGCCGAACCGCGGTGCCGCCCACCTCGCCCGGCGGACCGGGGCACCGGTGTTCACGGTGTCGTATCTCGACAGCGATGTCGGCTTCGTCGAGGCCGTCACCCCGGCCGGGGCGGGCTGGAAGGCCCTGCTGAACCGGGACACGGCCGTGGGCTACGAGATCCCGCTCGACCGGTACCCGGTCGAGCCGGCCCTGGCCGGGGCCCTCGCGTGGGCGGCCGCCGCCGGGCTGACCGCCGACGCCCAGGAGGTCCGGGCCGCCCTCACCGGCTCCGAGCCCTTCGCGGAGGACCTCGCCGACCGGCTGCTGACGGCCCTCGGGCTGCCTTCGGCCTGACCGGTCAGGGCTGCGGGTCCAGGCCGCCCGGTAACTCCTGGGGGTGACGGGGTTGTCCACAGGGCGGCGGGTGTCCACAGGGCTGAGCGGGATTCCGCGGGAGGCCGGATCGTGAGAGGTGTCCGGGCGCTGGGTCCGGGCATCGCGACTCACCCGGTTTGGTGGTGGACCCCATGTCCCGTACGTCCGCGTCCCCTTCGGCGCTCTCCTCTACGTGTCCTCCTGCGCGCCACGTGCCCTCCTTTCCCCCGCTGCGCGTCGGGCGGGGCGGGGGCCGGCTGCGCAGGGCCCTGAGGCGCAGGCGGCGGGCCGCCTCGGCCGGGCTGGCCGTCGTGGCGGCGGCACTGGCCGTGAGCGGGACGGAGGCGCAGGCCTCGCGGGGCGCCGCGCCGCCGGAGGTGAAACCGCCACCGCCGCCCGCGGTGGTGCGGATGGTGTCGGCGCCGGTGCGCATCGCGGACGCGGCGACCGTGCGGCTGCTGCGGCCCGGGGACCGGGTCGACGTGGTGGCGGCGGAGCGGGACGGGCCGCCGGAGGTGGTGGCCGCGGGGGCCCGGGTGGCCGAAGTACCCGCCCCGGAGCAGGGTGTGGGCGACGGTGGGGCGCTGGTGGTCCTGTCCGTGCCCCGGGACACGGCACGGGCTCTCGTGGGAGCGGGCGTGACGACCCGACTGGCGGTGACGTTGTGTTGATTCGTACGCACGCGCAGTCAAGTCCCCTCGGGATGGGCGTCGATTGGACACGCCGGGCCCGGACTGCCGTAGCTTTCGGAACCGTTGGCTCCGTGTTCTGCACTTGCGAAGAAAGGCTCAGTGGTGAGCGAGAAGAAGAAGGAGAGCGTCCTGGCGGGCTTCAAGGCCTTCCTGATGCGCGGCAACGTGGTCGACCTCGCGGTCGCCGTCGTCATCGGCGCCGCGTTCACGAACATCGTGAACTCGATCGTCAAGGGCATCATCAGCCCGGTGATCGGCGCCATCGGCACGAAGAACCTGGACGTCTACAAGACCTGCATCAAGGAGCCCTGCGGGACCGGCACCGACGGCCAGCCGACGGGCGTGGAGATCCTCTGGGGCTCGGTCCTGAACGCGACGCTGACCTTCCTGATCACCGCCGCCGTCGTGTACTTCCTCATGGTGCTGCCGATGGCGAAGTACCTCGCCAAGGTGGAGCAGCGCCGCAAGGCCCGGGAAGGTGTCCAGGAGACCATGGAGATCACCGAGCTGGAGGTGCTCAAGGAGATCCGCGACAACCTGGTCGCCCAGCGCACCAGCGGCGAGGGGGTCGGGCGGCACGCGGGCAGCGGACCGGCCTGACCCGGCTCGCCCGCCGGGCTCAGATGTGGTGCGGGGGCTTCTCGTCGAGGAAGCGGGCCAGGTCGGCCGCGCTTCCCCCGGCGGGAGGCCGCTCGCCCCAGCCGCGGTCGGTGTCGTCCGAGGACTGCTGGTCCAGCGGGTCGTCGAAGACCAGCCGCGGCTTGGACTTGGGCTGGGGCTTCGCGGCAGGCTCGGGCTGCGGGTCGGAGGCGGTGCTCATTCCCCCAGGGTACGGCCGCGGCCGGCACGGGCCCCGCTCAGCTGGGAGCCTCGGCGCCCGGGCGGGCGTAGAACCACCAGCACACGGCCAGACAGGTGGCGTAGAACCCGATGAACATCCACAGGGCACTGGTGACCGCCATGGCCGCGAACATCGCGGGGATGAAGAAGAAGCCGTAGGCGGCGATGGCGGAGGAGAAGCCGGTGACGGCGCCCGCCTCCATCTCGGACTGCTTCAGCGCGGCGGCCTGCGCTTCCGGGCCCAGGCCCCGGGCCTCCCGCATGTGCTGGTCCCGGAAGATCACCGGGATCTGGCGGAAGGTCGAACCGTTGCCGAGGCCGGAGAAGGCGAAGGCCACCAGGAAGCCGATGAAGAAGGACCAGAAGCTGCCCTGGTCGCCCCCGGAGGGCAGCGCGAAGATCACCACGACCAGCGCCCCGGCCATCCCGACGAACGACAGCAGGGTGACCCTCGCGCCGCCGATCCTGTCGGCGAGCCAGCCGCCGGCCCAGCGCATGAGCGCGCCGACGAAGGGGCCGATCCAGGCATAGGTGGTGGCCTGGTAGCCCTGCGCTTCGAAGTTGTTCTTGATCAGCAGGGGCAGGCCCGCGGCGAAGCCGATGAAGGACCCGAAGGTGCCGACGTAGAGCCAGGTCATCAGCCAGTTGTGCTTGCGCTT
Source organism: Streptomyces sp. NPDC057010 (assembly GCF_042673805.1). Taxonomy (NCBI): domain Bacteria; kingdom Bacillati; phylum Actinomycetota; class Actinomycetes; order Kitasatosporales; family Streptomycetaceae; genus Streptomyces; species Streptomyces sp. NPDC057010. The sequence goes on from NZ_JBHUSC010000019.1 coordinate 58,029, forward strand.
GAAGATGATCTTCTGCTGGCTGAAGGGGGCCGCGGCCACCTTGAGGTCGTTCATCAGGAACCAGGCGAGCAGCGCCATGATCACCAGCAGCGGCACCCAGAGGAAGGCTCCGTTCTGGAGCCAGATGTCGGTGTTCTCCTTGGCGTCGTGCTGCGGGCCGCCCGCCGGAGCGCCCAGGACGGCCGCGGTGACCACCAGCGGGGCGACCAGCTGGACCACGCTCACGCCGAGGTTGCCGAGCCCGCCGTTGAGCCCGTTGGCACTGCCCTTCTCCCGCTTGGGGAAGAAGAAGCCGATGTTCGCCATCGAGGAGGCGAAGTTCGCGCCGCCGATCCCGCAGACGGCCGCGATCAGCGCCAGCTCCCAGTAGGGGGTGCCGGTGTCCTGGAGCGCGAAGCCCAGCCACAGCATCGGCACGACCAGGATGATCGTGCTGAAGGCGGTGAACTTCCGCTCGCCGAAGATCGGCCCGATGAAGGTGTACAGGATCCGGAAGGTGCCGCCGGTGATGCCGGGGATGGCGGTCAGCCAGAACAGCTGCGACTTGGAGAAGCCGAAGCCGACGTCGTTCAGCTTGACCACGGTGACCGACCAGACCTGCCAGACCACGAAGCCGAGCATCAGCGCGGGGATCGAGATCCAGAGGTTGCGCTGGGCGACCTTGCGTCCGGTGGACCGCCAGAAGCCGTCGTCCTCGGGCCGCCATTCGCCGATGGTGGCGCCGGGCTTGTAGGTCTCCGCCCGGTGCGAGCGCACCGCGGAGCCGCTGTTCGTGCGTACGGACATGGTCACCGGTCCTTCGGGTCGAGGAGCCACAGCGCGATCACGACGAGGAAGGACAGGATCAGGAATCCCGCACCCCACCAGGCCGTGCCGGTGTTGCCCTTCATCCACTCGTTCACGGTCACGGTCAGCGCCCAGAGCTGCCCGATGACCACGGTGAGGGCCAGGGCCAGACGGGCATTGAGCTTCGAGGACCGCTCCGGCTCCTGCTCGGTGCCGGCGCCCGGGCCGGGGCCCGTGTGCCGGATCCGGGGGTCTCCGTAGCCGCTGGTGGAGCGGATCTGCGGATACCGCTCGTGCACCGGCCGGTTCAGCCGGGGCTGGGCGCTCCCCGGGCGGTAGTCGGGGCGCGGGGGCAGGGGTGCGTCGCTCACGTCCGCCCGCCTTCGTTCGCGGCGGCGCGATTCGCTCCGGGGCAGCCCAGCTGGCGGGTCGTCTCGGGGCGGGAATCGCCGAACTGCCGGCACAGGGCGTCCTTGGCCGGCTCTCCCGACCGGGCGGTGGCGATGGCCCAGACACTGCCGTCGGCCTGCTCGGTCAGGAAGACCATGGGGAGGGGGCGGGGTGGCGGTCCCGCGGCCACTTCGCCGGTGCGGACGTCGAAGACGCCCTCGTGGCAGGGGCAGTACAACTCCCCGTCCAGGCCCCGGTCCTGGCGCCAGAGCACGCCGCAGGCCAGGTGGGTGCAGACGGCGGAGTAGCCGACGAGGGTGCCGTCGGCGAGCCGTACGGCGAGGGCGCGGTCCTCGTCGCCGGGGAAGCGGAAGGCCACGGATTCGCCCGGCGCCAGCTGATCGGTGACCTTCTTGGGCCGGGGCAGGGTCTCGCTGTCGCCGTGCCGGTGCAGAATGCCGGCGGCGACGCCGACACCGCCGATGGCCAGGCCGCCGGAGACGGTGGCGACGATCCGCAGGTAGTCGCGGCGGGTGGTGAGGGAGTCGGCGCTGATCCGGTCGCGCAGCTGGTCGGCGGCCTCGTCCTCACCCGGTGCGGGAGGGGGCTGTTCGGTGACGCTCATCGCACGTCGACTCCGTTCACCTCGACGATGGGAAGGCCGCCCGGAACGGGCCACTGCACCTTGTCGGCGGGGACGACCATGGCCACGCCGGTGGAGACGACGACGTCGCCGAAGACGAAGGAGTCGGCGACCTGGACGCCGGGGCGCTCGGCCTGGAGCTCCTCGAGGGTTCCGTAGAAGAGGGCCCCCGTCGGGCAGACGGTGGCGCACATGGGGGCCAGGCCGTAGGCGGTGCGGTCGTAGCAGAGGTTGCACTTCATCTGCAGCTTCGCCTGGAGGTCGATCTTCGGGACGCCGAAGGGGCAGGCGTTGACGCAGTTGGCGCAGCCGATGCAGCGGGTGGTGTCGGCCTGTTGGACCACGCCGTCGGCGGTCACCAGGATCGCGTCGGCGGGGCACACCTCGGCGCAAGGCGCGACGGGGTCCTCGCAGTGCATGCAGACGGTCGGAAGGGAGGCGACGGACATGCCGGGGTCGGTGTAGTCCAGGTGGATCATCGACTTGCCGCGGTGGGAGTCGCATTCGCGGCAGGCGGAGACACAGGCCTGGCAGCCGATGCAGCGACCCGGGTCGATGAAGATCGTGCGGCCCATCATGGCGGGTCAGCTCCTCTCCGCCGTGCCACGGCCCTGCGGGGACGTGGGCGGCAGGGGGTCGGTGCGGGAGACCTGGGTCTCCGGATAGGCCTCGCGGCCCGGGCCCGTGGGCGGCGCGGGGACCTCGTCGATCCGCTCGGCGGCCTCGATCCGGGCGGCGCAGACCTTGTACTCGGGGATCTTGGAGCGGGGGTCGAGGGCATCGATGGTCAGGGCGTTCGCGGCCGTCGGGACGGGCCAGTGGTAGGGGATGAAGACGGTGTCGGGGCGGATCGCCTCGGTGACCAGGGCCGGGAAGACCTCGCTGCCGCGGCGGGTGACGACCCGGACCGGGTCCCCATTGCGGAAGCCGTGCGAGGGGTGGACCTCCACCCAGGGGCGGGGGGTCTGTTCGACGAGGGCGCCCAGGCGGCGGGTCTGGTTGCCGGAGAGGAAGTGGGCGACGGTGCGGCCGGTGGTGAGGGAGAGGGGGTATTCCTCGGTGTAGGCGTCCATGGGCGGATGCCATTCCACGACCTGCATGTGGATCTTCCGGTCGGGGTGGTAGGTCCGGCCGTCCTCGAACAGCCGGGGGGTGCCCGGGTGCTCGGTGGAGGGGCAGGGCCAGGAGATCCCGCCGGTCTCCTCCAGCCGGTCGTAGGTGATGCCGTAGTAGTCGTTGACGGTGCCGGCGGAGGCGACGCGCAGCTCCTCGAACACCTCGCGGGAGCCGGGGAAGTCGAAGTGCTGCCCGGCGCCGAGGCGCTTGGCCAGCTCGCAGATGACCCAGGTGTCGGTGCGCACCCCGGCGGGGGGCTCCTGGGCCTTGTTGTGCTTGACCACCCGGGCCTCGGCGTTGGCCATCACGCCCTCGTCCTCGGCCCAGGTGGTGACGGGGAAGACGACGTGGGCGTTGGCGGCGGTCTCGGAGAGGAAGAAGTCGAACTGGGCGTGGAACTCGGCGGTGTCGTAGCCGCTCTTGGTCACGCCGTAGTTGGGCAGGGAGACGAAGGGGTTGTTGCAGATGCCGATGAGGCCGCGGATCTCCCCGCGCTGCATCTGCCAGACCATCTCCATCATGGAGGTGCCGGCGCCGGGGAGTTCGGACTCCTCGATGCCCCAGATGCGGCAGATCTGGGCCCGGTGCTCCGGGTTGGTGATGGAGCGGCCCCCGGGGAGGAGGTCGGATTTCTGGCCGTGTTCGCGGCCGCCCTGGCCGTTGCCCTGGCCGGTGATCGTCCCGTAGCCGGCACCGGGCTTGCCGATGTTGCCCGTGGCCACGCACAGGTTGATGACGGAGAGGCAGTTCTCGACGCCCTGGGAGTGGTGTTCGATGCCGCGGGCGTGCCAGGCCATGGCCTTGCCGGCGCCGGCGAATGCCCGGGCGACCTGGACGATCTGCTCGGCGGGAACCCCGCAGATCTCGGCGGCGCGGGCGGGCGCGTAGGCGGCGACGGTCTGCTTGACCTCCTCCCAGCCGGTGGTGTGGGCGGCGAGGTAGGCCTCGTCGGTGAGGCCCTCGGCGACGATCACGTGCAGGACGGCGTTGAAGAAGGCCGAGTCGGTGCCGGGCTTGAGGGCGACGTGGATGTCGGCGGTGCGCGCGATGGCCGTCTCGCGCGGGTCGACGACGATCAGTGAGGCGCCCCGGTCCCGGGCGCCCCACAGGTACTGGGTCATGACGGGGAAGCACTCCCCCACGTTCGACCCGGCGATGAGCAGGCAGTCGGTGAGGAGGATGTCGGAGAAGGGGTTGCCGGCGCGGTCGATGCCGAAGGCGAGCTTGTTGGCGCCCGCGGCGCTGACCATGCACAGGCGGCCGTTGTAGTCGACGTGCTTGGTCTTCAGGGCGACCCGGCCGAACTTGCCGACCAGGTAGGTCTTCTCGGAGAACAGGCTGGCGCCGCCGAGCAGCCCGAAGGCGTCGTTCCCGTACCGGCCCTGAATGCGCCGGATCTCGGAGACGGTGAAGTCGAGGGCCTCCTCCCAGGAGGCCTCCTTGAACTCCTCGTCCCGCGAGCGGCGCATCAGCGGGGCGGTCAGCCGGTCGGGGTGGTTGACCTGCTGGTAGGCGTTGATGCCCTTGGGGCACAGCCGCATCCGGTTGATGTCGTGGTTGCGGGGCTCGACGCCGAAGACCTTGCCGCCCTTGTCCACCCGCAGGTACATCCCGCACTGCACGCCGCAGAAGCAGCAGTGGGTGGGGACGAGGGTCTCGCCGTTCTGGTCGGCGTGCCACTGGTCCGCGGGAATGCCGCCCGCGTCGCGGAAGTTGCGGGTGCCGGGCGGGGCGATGGACGGGTCGAGGGGCAGGTGCACGGGCCGGGACGCGGCCTTGGCGGGGTCGGTCGCGGTCACTTGAAGCCCTTCTTGACGTGGGTCAGGTAGGCGTTGCCGCGCAGCACCCGCTTGCAGCGCGGGCAGTATTCGACGAAGGCGTTGAAGTCGAGCTTCAGGTCCTGCATGGTGCCGCGCAGGTTCTCGACGTACGGGGTGGTGTCGATGGGCTCGGCGCAGCGCTTGCAGACGAAGACCTGCTCGTCCTGGCGGGCCGTGTACTTGAAGAGCTGCATGCCGACGGCGGCCGGGCGCTGCACGATGTGGAAGAACTTCCCGAACGGGATGTAGATGAGGGTGAAGACCACCGAGACCATGTGCAGGATCGCGAGGAACTCGTAGCCGCCGCCGTGCAGGAAGATCGACGAGAAGGTGAGCAGCAGCCCGGTCACGGAGATCACGATCAGGCAGATCAGCGGCAGCAGGTCGTAGGCGAAGCGCTGGCCGGTGATGGCGCCGCGGTCCTTCATCCGGCGCCACAGGAAGTACGAGGCGCCGGGGATGACCAGCACCGCGGCGATGTCCAGGCCGTGGAACATCAGCCAGCCCACGATGTTCAGCGAGTTGAAGCCGAGGATCTTGAAGCCCCAGATCCGCATCTCGTAGCCGGGGCCGGAGCCGCTGTCCGAGGTGAAGGTGAACCAGCCCCAGGTGAGCGGGAAGGTGATCGCGGCGGCCAGCAGGCAGCCCCAGAAGATCAGCTGGTGGGCGGCCCAGCGGGAGCGCGAGCGGGCGCCGAGGAACTTCTGGAAGCCGAGGTAGGTGGCGATCATCTTCGGCAGGGCGGTGGGCGCCTTCTTGAAGTTCTCGGCGGAGAAGAAGCTGCCGAAGCCCTTCTTGAACAGGCGGCGGGCGCCGGGCGCGGAGACCCAGACGGTGTACCGGTAGGCCACGCCGAAGGCCAGGAAGACGGTGGCCACGGCATAGGGCAGGAGGGCGGAGTCGAAGTCGCGCAGGAGCCTGCTGCCCAGCACGATCGCGGCGATGAGCAGCAGCGATACGAGGGCGCCGGCCAGGGTGGCCCGGGCGGTGACGGATCTGCGCCTGCCCTGCTCGGGCAGCGGGACCGGCGGGATGTCGGCCGCCTCGGCGGTGGCGCCGGGCGCACCGGAGGGCGGAGGCGGGGCGGCAAGGGCTTCTGATGGCTCGGGCACAGCACCACGCTAGGTGGTTTGTACCGATTCAGCCCGTTATGCCGTACACGGTGTTACGCCGAACGGGTGGGGTCGTCAGACGGCGGTCAGCCCCTGGGCCGCGAAGATCGCCCTGGCCTCCGCCACCTGCTCCGCGGTGGGCGAGGGGGTGTCGTGCAGGGTGAAGTTCATGTCCAGCGCCTGCCACTTCCCCTCCCCCAGCTTGTGGAAGGGCAGGACGTCGACGCGTGAGACGTTGCCGAGGCGGCCGGCGAAGGCGGCGACGCCCTCGATGTTCCCGGGCTCGTCGGTCAGGCCGGGCACGAGCACGAACCGCAGGTGCACCTCCTTGCCGAGGTCCGCGAGGCGCTGGGCGAAGTCCAGGGTGGGCCGCAGCGGGCGGCCGGTGACCTTCTTGTAGGTGTCCCGGTCCCAGGACTTGATGTCGAGCAGGACCAGGTCCACATCGCGCAGGAGCGCGTCGGTGGCCCGTACGCCGAGGAAGCCCGAGGTGTCCAGAGCGGTGTGCAGGCCCAGCTCGTGCTTCATCCGGTGCAGCAGCTCGCCCGCGAAGACGGGCTGGAGCAGCGGCTCCCCGCCGGAGACGGTGGCCCCGCCGCCGGACGCGGCGATGAACCTGCGGTACTTGGCGGCCTCGGCGATCACGTCGTCCGCGGAGGTCCGCTTGCCGGCCCGCATCCTCCACGTGTCGGGGTTGTGGCAGTACAGGCAGGTCAGCGGGCATCCGGAGAGGAACGTGACGAAGCGCGTCCCCGGGCCGTCGACACCGGTGGACAGGTCCCAGGAGTGCACCGAGCCCTCGCTCGGCCGCCGGGTCGCCGCGGCCGCGAGCGTGGTGGCGGCGGCGGGCGCGGCGGGAACGGCGGCGCGGGCGGTGTTCGAGCCGAGAAGGACGGTCATGGCGGGCACCCCTGGGCTGTCTGTTCGAAGGCGGCGAGTCGCGCGGTCTGACGGGCTCTAGAGCGAGCCGTGGAAGGTGCGGTTCAGCACGTCGAGCTGCTGGTCCCGCGTGAGCCGGACGAAGTTCACCGCGTAGCCGCTGACGCGGATGGTCAGCTGCGGGTAGTTCTCCGGGTGCTCCATGGCGTCCATGAGCGTGTCGCGGTTCAGCACGTTCACGTTCATGTGGAAGCCGTCGCTGGCCATGTAGCCGTCGAGCACGCCCGCCAGGTTCCTGATCCGCTCCTCGGGGGTGCGGCCCAGGCCGTCCGGCGTGACGGTGTTGGTCAGCGAGATGCCGTCCTCGGCGTCCTCGTACGGGAGCTTCGCGACCGACAGCGCCGAGGTGATGTAGCCGTGCGTGTCGCGGCCGTTCATCGGGTTGGCGCCCGGGGAGAACGGCTCGCCGGCGCGGCGCCCGTCCGGGGTGTTGCCGGTCTTCTTCCCGTAGACGACGTTCGAGGTGATCGTCAGCACGGACTGGGTGTGTTCGGCACCCCGGTACGTCTCGTGCCGCCGCACCTTCCTCATGAACTCCTCGACCAGCCAGACGGCGATGTCGTCGACGCGGTCGTCGTTGTTGCCGTAGGCCGGGTAGTCGCCCTCGACGACGTAGTCGGTGGCGAGCCCGGTCTCGTCGCGCACCGCGGTGACCTTGGCGTACTTGATGGCGGACAGCGAGTCGGCGGCCACCGACAGGCCGGCGATGCCGCAGGCCATGGTGCGGCGCACGTCGCGGTCGTGCAGCGCCATCTCGATGCGCTCGTAGGCGTAGCGGTCGTGCATGTAGTGGATGACGTTCAGGGCGTGGACGTAGGTCTCGGCGAGCCATTCCATCTGCTCGTCGAACTTCGCCACGACCGTGTCGTAGTCCAGTACCTCGCAGGTCAGGGCGCCGGTCTCGGGGCCCACCTGGGCGCCGGACTTCTCGTCCCGGCCGCCGTTGATCGCGTAGAGGAGGGTCTTGGCGAGGTTCACGCGGGCACCGAAGAACTGCATCTGCCTGCCGACCGGCATCGCCGAGACGCAGCACGCGATGGCGGTGTCGTCGCCGAAGCGCGGGCGCATCAGCTCGTCGGACTCGTACTGCACCGAGGAGGTGTCGATCGAGACGCGGGCGCAGAACTCCTTGAAGCCCTGCGGCAGCCGCGGCGACCAGAAGACCGTCATGTTCGGCTCGGGGGCCGGGCCGAGGTTGTAGAGGGTCTGGAGGTAGCGGAAGGAGGTCCTGGTGACCAGCGGACGGCCGTCCTCGCCCATGCCGGCGATGGACTCGGTGACCCAGGTCGGGTCGCCGGAGAACAACTCGTCGTACTCCGGGGTGCGCAGGAAGCGAACGATGCGCAGCTTGATGATGAAGTCGTCGACCAGCTCCTGCGCCTGCTCCTCCGTCAGGACGCCCGCGTCGATGTCGCGCTGGAGGTAGACGTCGACGAAGGTGGAGGTGCGGCCCAGCGACATGGCCGCGCCGTTCTGCTCCTTCACGGCGGCCAGGTAGGCGAAGTACAGCCACTGGATGGCCTCGCGGCCGGTGGCGGCCGGGCCGGAGATGTCGTAGCCGTAGGAGGCTGCCATGGCCTTGAGCTCGGCGAGCGCGCGGATCTGCTCGGAGAGCTCCTCGCGCAGCCGGATCGTCTCCTCCAGCGAACGCGGGCCGGCGGGGAGGGAGTTGATCTCCTCCTTCTCCTCCTTCTTGAAGGCGATGAGGCGGTCGACGCCGTAGAGGGCCACGCGGCGGTAGTCGCCGATGATGCGGCCGCGGCCGTACGCGTCCGGCAGGCCGGTCACGACGCCGGCCTTGCGGGCGGCGCGGATCTCGGGGGTGTAGGCGTCGAAGACACCGGCGTTGTGGGTCTTGCGGTACTCGGTGAAGACCTTCTCCAGCTCCTCGGAGACCGGGTAGCCGTAGGTCTCCAGCGCGCCGGCGACCATGCGCCAGCCGCCGTACGGCATGATCGCGCGCTTGAGCGGGGCGTCCGTCTGGAGGCCGACGATGAGGTCCTTGTCCCGGTCGATCCAGCCGGGGGCGTGCGCGGTGATCGACGACGGGATGTCGTACGCGACGTCGTAGACGCCCTTCTCGCGCTCCTCCGGGAACTTGTCGGTGATCGCCTTCCAGACGGCGGTGGTGCGTGCGGTGGGGCCGGCGAGGAAGGAGTCGTCGCCTTCGTAGGGCGTGTAGTTCTGCTGGATGAAGTCGCGGACGTCGACGGCGTCGCGCCAGAGCCCGCCCTTGAAGCCCTCCCAGGCTGCGCCGGCCTCGTCGTTCCTCGTGGTCTCCGCAGGGGTGACTGTCATCGCCCACACCTTCTTCCATCGCCTCATTGCTTGTCTCCATTGCACGCCTTTTGATCGATCATTTGGCGCCGCGTTGGTCCCGAGCTGGGGCCCGAAGGTCCTGCGGCCTTCCCCGCCGACACCCTCCACATCCGTCTGACCTGGGCTTTCGGGAAGGCCGAAGGTCCATCGTGAGCTTGTGAATGCATTCACAAGAATCTGTCCGGGGCGGACGTGCGCCAACGCCGGCGGGGCCGGACGGCCCGGGGGCACATCCAGCCCCGCCGGCGTGCGGGGTCCGGGGCGGAGCCCCGGGAACGGCGGGCGGCTAGCTCGGGGCTTCGGCTCCCCGGCGCGCGTAGAACCACCAGGCCACCACCACGCACGAGGCGTAGAAGCCTACGAACCCCCACATCGCACTCGTCACGGCGAAGTTGGCGAACATCGCCGGAATGAAGAAGAACCCGTAGGCGGCGATCCCGGCGGTGAAACCGGTGACCGCACCCGACTCGATCTCCGCCTGCTTCAGCGCGGCCGCGTACTGCGGGGTGCCCTCCGTCAGGCCCTTCAGGTGCTGCCCCCGGAAGATGACCGGGATCTGCCGGAAGGTCGACCCGTTGCCGATGCCCGAGAAGAAGAACGCCGACAGGAAGCAGAAGAAGAAGCCGTAGAAGGAGCCCTGGTCGGAACCCGCGGGGAGGAACGTGATCACGCCGATGATCGAGGCGGCCATGCCCGCGAAGGACAGGATCGTCACGCGCGCGCCGCCCAGCTTGTCCGCGATCCAGCCGCCCGCCCAGCGCGCCAGCGCGCCCAGCGCCGGGCCCATCCAGGCGTAGGTGGCCACCGAGTACGCGGGGAAGGTGGTCTTGATGAGGAGGGGCAGGGCCGCGGCGAAGCCGATGAAGGAACCGAAGGTGCCGACGTACAGCCAGGTCATCAGCCAGTTGTGCTTGCGCTTGAAGATGATCTTCTGCTGGCGGAAGGGGGTGGAGGCCACCTTCAGGTCGTTCTGGCCGAACCAGGCCACCGCGGCGAGGACCACGAGCACGGGGACCCATACGAAGGCGGCGTTCTGGAGGTAGATCTCCGAGCCGTCGGCCTTCTCCTGACCCGCCCCGATGGCGAGGACCGAGGACGTGATCAGGATCGGCGTGAGGAGCTGGACCACCGAGACGCCCAGGTTGCCCAGGCCGCCGTTGATGCCGGTCGCGTTGCCCTTCTCCTGCTTCGGGTAGAAGAAGCCGATGTTGGCCAGCGAGGAGGAGAAGTTCGCGCCGCCGATGCCGCAGAGGGCGGCGATCGCGACCATCGTCGTGTACGGGGTGTTCGGGTTCTGCACCGCGAAGCCCAGCCACAGCAGCGGCACGATCAGCACGACGGTGGAGACGGCCGTGAAGCGGCGCTGGCCGATCATCGGGCCGAGGAAGGTGTAGAAGATCCGGGCCGTGCCGCCGGTGAGGCCGGGGACCGCCGTCAGCCAGAAGAGCTGGGACTGGCTGTATCCGAAGCCGACGTCCTTCAGGTTGGTCGCGGTGATGCTCCACACCTGCCAGACCACGAAGGCCACCAGCAGGGCCGGCACCGCGATCCACAGGTTGCGGGTCGCGACCTTCTTCCCGGTGGACCGCCAGAAGGACGGGTCCTCCGGCGTCCAGTCCGTGATGGTGCGGCCCGGGCCGTACTGCGCCGGATCGGCGAGCACCCCCGGCGACACTTGCTGCGTGGCGGAACTCATGGCGTGGTCCTGAACGTTGAGAAGGGTCCTGACCTATCCAGAGTCCGGCTCCGGGGGCGGCCCGCGGCAGGGGCCAACGTCGTGCGCCGGCGGGACCTTGTCCTGTCGCCCGCAGTCCTTTCGGCGATCGGGGCACCGGTGGACCGCGGGCCGCGCGTCCGGCCCGCCGGGGAGGGCATCCTCTGGTCTGCTTTCCGCTATGGCCTACTCCCCCATGACCGCCCGCAGCCGCGAAGAGCACCACCGTGCGGCCACCCCGCTCGAGCTGTTCTTCGACCTCTGCTTCGTCGTCGCGGTCGCGCAGGCCGGCGCCCGGCTGGTGCACGCGCTGGCCGAGGGCCATCCCGGCACCGGGGTGGTCGGCTACTTCTTCGTCTTCTTCGGCGTGTGGTGGGCGTGGATGAACTTCACGTGGTTCGCCTCCGCCTACGACGTCGACGACGTGCTGTACCGGATCGCGACCCTCGTCCAGATCGCCGGCGTGCTCGTCTACGCGGCGGGCGTGAGCCGGGCCTTCGACGAGAACGACTGGACGGTCGCCGTCATCGGCTACATCATCATGCGCGTCGCCCTGACGGCGCAGTGGCTGCGGGCCGCCGCCGGGGAGAGCGGACCGGCCCGCACGGCGGCACTGACGTACGCGGCCGGGCTGGTGATCTGCCAGGCCGGCTGGGTGGGGCTGCTGTTCGCCCCGGGTGACTCCAAGCGCTGGCTTTTCCTGGCGCTGGTGGCGGCCGAGCTGCTGGTGCCGCTGGTGGCCGAGCGCGGGCACCAGACGCCGTGGCACGCGCACCACATCGTGGAACGGTACGGACTGTTCACCATCATCGTCCTCGGCGAGACCATCGCCGCGAGCACGGTGGCGGTGAAGTCGGCGCTCGACGAGCACGAGGCGCTGGGCGAGCTGCTGCCCCTCGCCGGCGGCGGGCTGCTGATCGTGTTCGCGGCCTGGTGGATCTACTTCGCGGTGCCGATGCACGAGCGGCTGAACACCAACCGGGAGGCCATCCCGTGGGGCTACGGCCACCTGGTGGTCTTCGCCTCCGGCGCGGCGATCGGGGCGGGCATCGAGGTCGCCGTCGAGCACGCGGTCGGGCAGGCGCACATCTCGCAGCTCGCCGCCAACGCCGCCGTCACCGTGCCGTCCGCGCTGTTCCTCATGACGGTGTGGCTCCTGCACTCCCGCCACTTCAAGCGCGGCCCGGCCCAGCAGCTGACGCTCCCGCTGTCCGCCCTTGCGATCCTCGCGTGCACGTGGGCCGGTACGTACGCGGTCCTCTACGCGGGGCTCGTCGCGGCGGCAACGGTGGCGATCGGCCTCACCCTCTCGACCCGGATGGCCCGTTGACACCTGCGGCGCCGTTGCCGGGCTCTGCCCGGACCCGCGCCTCAAACGCCGGCGGGGCTGGATGTGCCCCCGTGGTCCCGCACGCGTGGCGCCGTTGCCGGGGGCCAGCCCCCGGACCCCCGCTCCTCAAACGCCGGAGGGGCTGAATTTGCCCTGCGGGCAATCCAGCCCCGCCGGAGGCAAAGCCAGCCCCTCCGGTATTTGAGGCCCCGCCGGAGGCAAAGCCAGCCTCGCCGGCGTTTGAGGCGCCGCCGGAGGCAAAGCCAGCCCCTCCGGCGATTGAGGAGCGGGGTGCGGGGCGGAGCCCCGGAGGCGGCGGCGGTCAGGCGAAGAGGCGCTCCAGGACCACCGCGATGCCGTCCTGCTCGTTGGAGAGGGTCAGCTCGTCGGCGACGGCAACCAGCTCGCGGTGGGCGTTGGCCATGGCCACCCCGTGGGCCGACCACGCGAACATCGGGATGTCGTTCGGCATGTCGCCGAAGGCGATCGTCTCCGAACCGGACAGCCCCAGGACCTCCGCAGCCCGCCGCAGGCCACTGGCCTTGTCGATGCCCGGCGGCTGGAGCTCCACCGTGTGCTCCCCCGCCATCGTCACGTTCACCAGGTCCCCGACCACCGCCCGCGCCACCCGCGTCAGCTCGTCGTCGTCCAGCTCCGGATGCTGCAGCAGCACCTTGTTGATCGGCGCGGCCCACAGGTCCGAGCGCCGCCCCACCCGCACCGTCGGCAGGTGCGGGTGCCACATCCGGTAGCCCGGTCCCATCAGCATCTCCGCGTCGACGCCCTCCTGGTTGACCGCCGCGTAGACCTCGCCGATCTCCGCCTCGATCTTGCCGAGGGCCACCTCGGCCAGCCCCCGGTCCATGGACACGGAGTGCAACAGGCGCCCGCGCGCCGCGTCGTACACCTGCGCGCCCTGCCCGCACACCGCGAGCCCCGAATACCCGAGGCCGTCCAGGACATGCCGGACCTGCGGAACCGGGCGGCCGGTGACGATGATGTGCTGGGCCCCGGCCGCACGGGCGCGCGCGAGCGCCTCGTACGAGCGGGCCGAGACGGTGTCACCGGCGCGCAGCAGAGTCCCGTCCAGGTCAGTGGCGATCAAGGCATAGGGGAGGGCGGAAGTCACGGCGCCAAGGATACGGACCCCCTTGGACAAGTCCTACAATTTGCGTCGTCTCCACCTGAAGGTGGATGATTCCCGCCTGGCCGCCACTGTTGAGTGCCGACCTACGGGTGGTTCCTGCTTCAGCACCCACTGCCCGGCGTGCCGGGTCTTACACGGACTCCACAGGCGTTTTACCTCTCGGCCCGCCCGGCCGCGAGGAGTTGGCGCCCTTCGGCGCGGAGGTTCATCTCGGCGTTGCCGTCCCTGTCGTGCTTGGCGCCGCAGTCGCACACCCAGTGCCGGATGTGGAGCCGTTCAATTCCCTTGGGGCCGGTGAGCGCACCGCACTGCGAGCACAGTTGGGTGGAGGGGAACCACCTGCTCACCTTGGCGAAGCCCCGCCCGTACCGTGCACACTTGACTTCGAGGGTGCGGGCGAACATGCCCAAGGACTGGTCATGCACGGACTTGCCGAACCGGCCCCGGGCCATGCCCTTCACGTTCAGGTCCTCCAGGTAGGCCGCTTGGCTCTCGCGGACAATCCGGGTGGTTTCCTGTTCGATGAAGTCGCGTCGCCGGTCGGCGATGCGGGCATGGATCTTGGCTACGGCCAGCTTTGCCTTGCGCCGGTTGTTCGATCCTTTCCGGCACCTGCTGAGCTTGCGCTGAGCACGACGGAGTTTCTTCTCCTGGCGGCGGAAGAACTTCGGGGAGGCGATCTTCCGGTCCCGCAGTACGGCGTAGGAGGACAAGCCCAGGTCGATCCCGGTGTCGGTCTCTTCCCAGTCCAGCTCAGGGAGTGGCTCGCCCTCCGTCTCGACCACGAAGGAGGCGAAGAACCGCCCGGTCGCGTCCTTGACGATCGTGACCGACGACGGGCCGGAGGGAAGCTTGCGAGACCAGCGGACCGGCACATCACCGATCTTCGGAAGCCGAAGCGCGCCATCCTCGGTGATGGAGAAATGAGCCGCCTTCGTGAACCTCACAGCCTGGCGACCGGCCTTCCTCTTGAAGCGGGGCGGTCCGATCTTCGGGCCCTTACGCGTTCCCCGCTTCGATGCGAAGAAGTTGCCGTACGCGGTTCCCAGGTCCCGCAGGGACGATTGGAGCAGGACTGCCGAGACCTCGCCCAGCCAGGCACGCCCCTCTGTCTTCTTTGCCTCCGTGATCACCAGCCTGGCCAGCTCGACCATCGAGGGGACAGGCCTGCCCTGCTTGTATGCGTCCTGGCGGATGTTCAGCGCGTCGTTCCACACCACACGCGCACACCCGAACGCCTGCACCAGCGCCTGTCGCTGGACGGCATTCGGGTAGACCCGGTAGTTGTAACGCAACCGCATGGGCGGAGCGTACGACCCGTAACTCGCCAATCCGTGCGAAGTGGCGTGATGTGACCAGAAGCAACAACATCTGCCCGTTTTCTTCCTCCCAGGTGTGTTTCATCTCCGCTCTGAGCACCCGAGCTTTCAGTCGTAATCCTGGGTAGCGTGTCCCGCACCGTGTCTACCGGGACACCCCCGGACCGCGTCGAAAGCGAGGCAGTACCCCATGCCCCAGCAGAGCCCCCTCGATGTTCCCGAGGGCGACCCGTTCGGGCCGCACAACCTCCCCTACGGCGTCTTCTCCGCCGCCGGTGAGGAGCGCCGCCGGATCGGTGTGCGGATCGGCGGGTACGTGCTCGACGCGGGGGCCGTCGCCGTCGCGCTCGGGTCCCCGTACGCCGGTCTCCTGACCCACGGCTCGCTCAATCCGCTGCTCGCCGCCGGCCGCACCGCCTGGCGCGACGTGCGCCGCGCGCTGACCGCCTGGGTGACGGACCCCGGCCACCGCCCCACCGTGGAGCCGCACCTCACGCCGCTCGACGCCGTGACCCTGCACCTGCCGTACGAGGTCGCCGACTACGTCGACTTCTACGCGAGCGAGCACCACGCCACCAACGTCGGCCGGATCTTCCGGCCCGACGGGGACGCGCTGACGCCCAACTGGAAGCACCTGCCCATCGGTTACCACGGCCGGTCGGGGACCATCGTGGTCTCGGGGACGGACGTCGTGCGGCCTTCCGGGCAGCGCAAGGCGCCGACCGACCCGGCGCCGGTCTTCGGCCCGTCCGTCAAGCTCGACATCGAGGCCGAGGTCGGCTTCGTCGTCGGCACCCCCTCCGAGCTGGGCCGCCCGGTGGCCGTCGGCGACTTCGAGGAGCACGTCTTCGGGCTGTTCCTCCTCAACGACTGGTCGGCGCGCGACATCCAGGCCTGGGAGTACGTGCCGCTCGGCCCCTTCCTCGGCAAGTCCTTCGCCACCTCCGTCTCGGCGTGGGTGACCCCGCTGGAGGCCCTGGACGCCGCCCGGGTCGCCCCGCCCGCCCGGGACTTCCCCCTCCTGCCCTACCTCGACGACGCGGCGGCCGAGCGCCCCGGCGGCTTCGACCTGCACATCACCGTCTCCATCAACGGGCAGGAGGTGGCGCAGCCGCCGTTCGCCTCGATGTACTGGACGGCCGCGCAGCAGCTCGCGCACATGACCGTCAACGGCGCCTCGCTGCGCACCGGTGACGTGTACGGCTCCGGCACCGTCAGCGGCCCCGAGGTCGGCCAGCGCGGTTCGCTGCTGGAGCTCACCTGGAACGGCCGCGACGCCATCGAGCTCGCCGACGGCAAGCGCACCTTCCTGGAGGACGGGGACACCGTCACCCTCACCGCGTGGGCCCCCGGGGCCGACGGCACGCGCGTGGGCCTGGGCGAGGTCACCGGCCGCATCGTGGGATCGCGGTAGTCCACCCCTTGGTCGGCGGGGTGGCGGATCTTTTCGCCTCCCCGCCGAAACCGCAGGTCACAGCTTTGATCACCTGACGTCCGGTGGCGCAATACTGTGGCAACACCACACCCCGGGCCCCGTCGGTATGTTCCGTGGCATGCCAGCCGAACGCACCGCCTCGCACACCGTCCCGGTCGCCGCCGCGCGCCGGCGGCGGCTGCGCGCGGACCAGGCGCGCCAGCTCGCCGACCTGCTCCGCCACCAGATCCTGGCGGGCGGGTTCCCCGGCGGGGTCCTCCCGCTGGAGGACACCCTCGCCACCGACTACGCCGCCGGCCGCAACACCGTCCGCCAGGCCCTCGACCTGCTGCGCGGCGAGCAGCTGGTGGAGCGCCGCCCGGGCGTCGGCACCGTCGTCGTCTGCGAGAAGTACCCGCACGGCCTGGACCGCCTGCAGGGCCTGGCGGAAACCCTGCACGAGCACGGCAAGGTCACCAACGAGGTCCGCACCGTCGGCCCCGTCCGCGCCCCCGCCCCGGTCGCCGGCCGCCTCGGCCTGCCCGAGCACGCCGACGTGCTCTACATCGAACGGCTGCGCCGCCTCGGCGGGCTGCCGCTCTCCCTGGACCTCACCTACGTCCCGATGGACATCGGGACCGGACTGCTCGGCTGCGACCTGGAGAACACGGACGTCTTCCGCCTCCTGGAACAGCTCACCGGCCAGCCGCTCGGCCACGCCGAGATCACCCTGGAAGCCGTCAACGCCGACGCGCACTCCGCCGCCGTCCTCCAGGCACCCCGCGGGGCCGCCGTCCTGATGCTGGAGCGGCTCACCCACCTCGCCGACGGCCGGCCCGTGGACCTGGAGTTCATCCGCTTCCGCGGTGACCGGATCACCATGAGCGGCCTGCTGCGCCGCTCGCTCTGACCCCTCGCACACCCCTTTCCTGGAGACAGCCATGCCTCTGGTCCCCCAGCGCGGCGACGTGCCCGTGACCATCGACGAGTCCCTGTGCATCGACGGCTGCACCCTCTGCGTCGACATGTGTCCGCTCGACTCGCTCGCGATCCGCGAGGACAACGGCAAGGCGTACATGCACGTGGACGAGTGCTGGTACTGCGGCCCCTGCGCCGCCCGCTGTCCCACCGGCGCGGTCACCGTCAACATGCCCTACCTGCTCCGGTGAAAGGTCCCACCTCCATGCGTACCAAGGCAGTACTCGCCCCGGCCCTCGTCGTGCTCCTCGCCCCGCTGGCCACCGCCTGCGGCGGCGACGCGTCCGGGGCCTCGGGCCCCAAGACGGTCACCGTGACCGTCGGCTACCAGTCCAAGACCATCAACACCGTCACCGCCGGCACCCTGCTGCGCTCCCTCGGCTACTTCGAGCAGGAGCTGGCCGCCCGCGGCAAGCAGGACGGGGTCACCTACAAGGTGGACTGGCAGGACTACGCGACCGGCGCCCCCATCACCGCCCAGATGACCGCCGGGAAGATCGACATCGGTTCGATGGGTGACTTCCCGCTGCTCATCAACGCGGCGCGCGGCAAGGAGCTCAAGCAGCCCACCCACCTGGTGTCGGTCACCGGCTACAACCTTCGCGGCGGCCTCAACACCGTGGTCACCGCCCCGGATTCGAAGCTGGAGTCCCTCGCCGACCTGCGCGGCAAGAAGGTGTCGACCAGCGTCGGCTCCGCGGCGGACGGCACCCTCGTACGGGCTCTGCAGCGAGCCGGGATCGACCCGAACACCGGCGTGGAGAAGCTCAACCAGCAGCCCAGCGTCGGCGCTTCGGCGCTCCAGGCGGGCAGCGCGGACGCCCTCTCGCAGTTCGTGGCGTGGCCGGGACAGCTGGCGTTCGAGGGGCGTGCGAAGGCCCTGTACGACGGAGCCGAGCTGAACCTGCCGACCTTCCACGGGGTCACCGTGCGCGAGAAGTTCGCGCACGAACGGGCCGGCGTACTGGACGACTTCCTGCGGGCCCAGCGCAAGGCCACCGAGTACCTGCGGACGGAGCCGGTCGCCGCGGCCGAGTCGGTGGCGAAGGAGACCGGTCTGCCGGCCGAGGTGGTGTACCTCTACAACGGGGCGAACGGCATCGCGACCTTCGACCCGGCCCTGCGCCCGGAGCTGATCGACGCCCTGAAGCAGGACGTGCCGGTGCTGAAGGACGCCAAGCTGGTCGCCGACGTGGACGTGGACGCGTTCGTGGACCCGGAGCCCCTGAAGCGGGCCGCGGCCGGGGCGCAGGAGTACCCGAAGGCGGCGGCCGCCCGCTCCGAGCTGTGGCTGAAGGGCCAGGCCAAGACGCAGTCCTTCGACTCCCCGCGGGAGCTGCTCAAGGCGGCGCGCGGAGCGGACGTCCGGGCGGCGTACGTACCGGACGCGGTGACGGGGACCCTGTGGTTCGCGGACAAGGCGGTGTGGGTGGCCGAGGGGTCGGACCTGCGGGCCTTCGTCACCCCGGCGGGCGCGAAGGCGTACGTGGACCGGCACCAGGCCTCCGGCGCGCGGATCGTCGGCTACGCCGAGGCCGGAGCCCTGGCGTCATGAAGGCAGGGCGTTGGGCGCTGCGGGCGGCCTCGCTCGGCGCGGCCCTGCTCGCATGGCAGGCGCTGACCTCCCTCGACGTGAACCTGTGGCTGCGCTTCGAGCAGTTCCCGACGGTCGGCGAGGTGGCGTCGAAGTTCGCGGAGCGGGCCGGGACCGGGCCCTACTGGCAGGACCTGGGGTTCAGCCTGCGCCGGATCGTGGCGGGCTTCGCGCTCGCCGCGGTCCTCGGCGTGGCGGCGGGCACGGCCATCGCCCGGTCCCGGATCGCCGCCGATCTGCTGGACCCCCTGCTGGAGGTGACGCGGCCGGTCCCGGCCATCGCCCTGGTCCCGGTGGCGATCCTCCTGTTCCCCTCCAACGAGCAGGGGATCGTCTTCATCACCTTCGCGGCGGCCTTCTTCCCGGTGCTGGTCTCGACGCGGCACGCCGTGCGGGCCCTGTCGCCGGTGTGGGAGGAGGCGGTGCTGACGATGGGCGGGGGCCGGGCGCGGATCCTGTTCTCGGTGGTCCTGCCGGGGGCGCTGCCGGGCATCTTCGGGGGGCTGTCGGTCGGCATCGGGGTGTCCTGGATCTGCGTGATCTCCGCGGAGATGATCTCGGGCGAGTACGGGGTCGGCTACCGGACCTGGCAGGACTACACGGTGGTCGACTACCCCGGCGTCTTCGTCGGCATGGTCACCATCGGCGCGCTGGGCTGGCTGACCTCCACGGCCGTGGAGCGCGCCGGCCGCCGCCTGACCCGCTGGCTCCCCTCCCGCGACACCGGGGCCCCGCCCCGGCGGCGCCCCGCGCCCCGGTCCGCCGCTCCCGGAAGCCCCGCCCGGCCCGCAGCGGCCGAGGCGCCGAAGCCCCGTACCCGAGAGGTGGCCCCGTCATGAGCCTGACCGATGTCGCCGCCGCCCCGGTCGGTGCCGCGCTCCAGGGGGCGCGGCTCGCGCTGCGCGGGGTACGGCTCGGGCACCGCGGGAACGTGGTGCTCGACGGGGTCGACCTGACCGTCGAGGCCGGCGAGGTGCTGGCCGTCGTGGGCCCCTCCGGATGCGGGAAGTCCACGCTGCTGCGCACGCTGGCCGGGCTGCTGCCCCCGCTGGGCGGGACGGTCGAACAGGACGGGCGGGCCCTGGCCGGCCCGGCCGCCGACCGGGCCCTGGTCTTCCAGGACGACGCCCTCCTCCCCTGGCGCACGGTCCGCGGCAACGTCGAACTCCCCCTGGCCATCGGCGGGACGGCCCGCGCCGAGCGGCGGCGGGTCGCCGCGGAGTGGCTGGAGCGGGTCGGGCTCGCCGGGCACGCGCTCAAGCACCCGCACCAGCTCTCCGGCGGGCAGCGCCAGCGCGTGCAGCTGGCCCGCGCCCTCGCCGCGCGCCCCCGCGCCGTCCTCATGGACGAGCCCTTCGGCGCGCTCGACGCGCAGACCCGCGCCGAGATGCAGGACCTCCTCGTGGACGTGCTCGCCGGCACCGGCGCGAGCGTCGTCTTCGTCACCCACGACGTGGACGAGGCCCTCTTCCTCGGCGACCGCGTCGCCCTGCTCGGCACGGGCCGGGTGGTCCCCGTACCGCACCCCCGCGACCGCGCCCGCGCGGCATCGCACGCCGCGCTGCGGCAGCAGATCATCGATTCCCTCTGAAAGGCAGCACCGTGGACATCCCCGCGATCGGCGACGCCGAGGAACTCTCCTGCGACGTCCTCGTCATCGGCGGCGGCACCGCCGGCACGATGGCGGCGCTGACCGCCGCCGAGCGCGGGGCCCGCGTCCTGCTGCTGGAGAAGGCGCACGTCCGCCACTCGGGCGCCCTCGCCATGGGCATGGACGGGGTCAACAACGCCGTCGTCCCGGGCCGCGCCGAGCCCGACGACTACGTCGCCGAGATCACCCGCGCCAACGACGGGATCGTCGACCAGTCCACGGTCCGCCAGACCGCCACCCGCGGCTTCGGCATGGTCAAGCGCCTGGAGTCGTACGGGGTGAAGTTCGAGAAGGACGAGCACGGCGAGTACGCGGTGCGCCAGGTGCACCGCTCGGGCTCCTACGTCCTGCCCATGCCGGAGGGCAAGGACGTCAAGAAGGTCCTCTACCGGCAGCTGCGGCGCCGCGAGATGCGCGAGCGGATCCGGATCGAGAACCGGGTGATGCCGGTGCGGGTCCTGACGTCGCCGCAGGACGGCCGGGCGATCGGCGCGGCCGCCTTCAACACCCGCACCGGCGCGTTCGTGACCGTGCGCGCGGGCGCGGTGATCCTCGCGACGGGCCCGTGCGGACGGCTCGGACTGCCCGCCTCCGGCTACCTCTACGGGACGTACGAGAACCCGACCAACGCGGGCGACGGCTACGCCATGGCCTACCACGCGGGCGCCGCGCTGACCGGGATCGAGTGCTTCCAGATCAACCCGCTGATCAAGGACTACAACGGGCCGGCGTGCGCGTACGTCGCGAACCCGTTCGGCGGCTACCAGGTCAACCGGCACGGCGAGCGGTTCGTGGACTCCGACTACTGGTCGGGGCAGATGATGGCGGAGTTCGCGGAGGAACTGGCCTCGGACCGGGGGCCGGTGTACCTGAAGCTCAGCCACCTCCCGGAGGAGTCGGTGGCCTCCCTGGAATCGATCCTGCACACCACCGAACGGCCCACGCGCGGCACCTTCCACGAGGGCCGCGGCCACGACTACCGCACGCACGACGTCGAGATGCACATCTCGGAGATCGGACTGTGCGGCGGCCACTCCGCCTCGGGCGTCCGCGTCGACGACCACGCCCGCACCACCGTGCCCCGGCTGTACGCCGCCGGGGACCTGGCGTCCGTACCGCACAACTACATGATCGGGGCGTTCGTCTTCGGCGATCTGGCGGGAGCGGACGCCGCGCAGTACCCGGCGTACGAGGGGGAGTTGCCGGCCGATCAGGTGGCGGCGGCGCACGAGCTGATCTACCGCCCCCTGCGGCATCCGGAGGGGCCGCCCCAGCCGCAGGTGGAGTACAAGCTGCGGCGGTTCGTCAACGACTACGTGGCGCCGCCGAAGACGGGCGCGAAGCTGTCCCTCGCCGTGGAGGCCTTCGACCGTATGGGGTCGGAGATCGCGGGGATGGGTGCGCGGACGGCCCACGAGCTGATGCGGTGTGCGGAGGTGTCCTTCATCCGGGACTGCGCGGAGATGGCGGCCCGGTCCTCGCTGGCCCGCACGGAGTCCCGCTGGGGCCTCTACCACGAGCGGCTCGACCACCCGGAGCGGGACGACGCGGGCTGGCTGCACCACCTCGACCTGCGCAAGTCGGCTTCGGGGGCGATGGAGTTCACGGCCCGGCCGGTGGAGCCGTACGTGGTGCCGGTCGACGGGTTCGCGCCGGGCGGCGGCCCCGAACGCCACCTCGGCGAGGTCGACCTGGTCCCGGTGGCCACCGCGGGGCCCCGGCACGCGCCTCCGGCGGGGGGCGGCGCCGGGCACCTCCCCGGCCCGGCGGCGGACACGGCTGCGGCCGAACCGGGCCGGGCGCCGGGCGCGGGCTCGGGCTCGGGCTCGCCGCGGATCCTGGAACTCCTCGCGCTGGCCGAGGAGTCACCGGACCTCGACGACCTGCGGCCCTACCTGACCGACCCCGACCCGGCGGTGCGCGCCGCCGCCGTGGCCGCGCTCGGGGAGACCGTCCCGGCGGGGGCCGGTCCGGCGCTGGCCGAGCGGCTCGCGGACACGGACCCCGCCGTACGGGCGGCCGCCGCGGCCGCCCTGCGGGAGCTGCTGGAGGTCCTGCCCGGCGATCCGGAGCTGGCGGCCGGCCTGCGGGCCGCGCTCGCGGTACCCGACGCGGCGGTGCGTTCGGCCTCGCTGGAGGCCCTGCGGGCGCTGGGGCTCGGCGACGCCGGCCTGTACGCCGCCGCGCTCGCGGACGCGGTGGTCGACGTCCGGATCCACGCCGTGCGGGGGCTGGTGTCCGTGGACGCGGTGGCGGCGCTGGCCGCGGCCGCCGGGGATCCGGCCCGCGAGGTGCGGGTGGCCGTCGCCAAGGGCCTGGCCGCGGTGCGCGAACCGGCTCCGGAGCCGCTGGACCCGCTGCTGGCGGACCCGGACCCGCTGGTGCGGGGCGCCGCGCTGGCGGCGCTGGCCCCGGTCGGCTGCCCGGCCCCGTACGTCTCTGCCGCGGTGGCCGCTCTGGCCGATGCGGCCTGGCAGGTCCGGGCGGGGGCGGCGGCCGGGCTGGCGGCCGCCGCCGCGGAGGCTGCCGTACCGGCCCTGGCCAAGGCCCTGGCGGACGGCAACGCGGACGTCCGCAAGGCGGCGGTGCTGTCCCTGCTGGCCCACCGTGACTCGGCGCAGGCCCGGGCCGCGCTGGCCGGCGCGGTCGGCGACCCGGACGCGGACGTCCGCGCCTACGCCAGCCGGGCGTAGCCCGCGTGCGCCGGGCGGGGCGGGCCGGGATGGTGGACGGACGGACCGGGAGGCCCGTACGTCCGTACCACCCGCCCCCACCGCCGAGGAGCCCCCATGCCCGCCCTCCGTCTGAAGACCGCCCTGACCTGCGCCGCGATCGCCTCCCTCGCCTTGGCGGTGGTGCCTCCGGCCCACGGGGTCGAGGGGCCGGCCCCCGATCCGCGCAACCCCCGGGCCATGAAGGACATGGCGACGGCGATCGCGGTGACGGCCAAGTACGTGGACGAGCAGGAGGCCCTCAAGGACGGGTACGTCCCGCACGGCGAGGAGTGCATGACCAACCCGTTCGGGGTGGGCTCCATGGGCTACCACTACGTCAAGGAGGCCAACTGGGGCTCGATGGACCCCAGCAGGCCGACCGCGCTCCTCTACAGCACGGAGAAGGACCGCCACGGCCGCCGCACGCTCCAGACCGTGGAGTGGATGTACACCGACCGGGACCAGGACCTGAAGACCACCGACGACCGGCCGAGCATGTTCGGGCTGCCCTTCGACGGCCCCATGCCGGGCCACTGGAAGGGCATGCCCAAGCACTACGACCTCCACATGTGGGCGTACAAGGACAACCCGGCCGGCCGCTTCCACAACTGGAACCCCGCCCTCAAGTGCCCCGCGCATATGACTCACCCGTAAGGGCGGCTTCTCGCGAGAACTCGGCGATACGCTGAAAGCACTCGCGAGACTGCGGCTCATGGGAGCACTGATGAACCCGCAACACAGCTGGCCGATCCCGCCCCCGGGCGGCTGGACGGCCGACGACCTGGACACGCTTCCCGATCTGCCTCCGCACACGGAGCTGATCGACGGGAGCCTGGTCTTCGTGAGTCCGCAGACTCGTTTCCACATGCGCGCGGTCAACTTCTTCACCTGGCAGCTCATGGATCAGCAGCCGCCTGGCTTGGAGGTCTTCCGCGAGTTCACGATCGACATCGACCGTCACAACCGCCCCGAACCCGATGTCATCGTCGTGGACGAGAGTGCCGTGGGTGATCTGGACCAGACCCGGCTCCCTGCGGAGTCCGTCTGCTTGGCCATTGAAGTGGTCTCCCCCGAGTCGGTCGGTCGCGACCGCGGCGTCAAGCCGGTCAAGTACGCGGAGGCGGGCATCCATCACTTCTGGCGCGTGGAGAACAAGGATGGTCGTGCCGTGGTCTACGTCTACGAATTGGACCCGTCGACCGGGAGCTACGGGACGGCCGGCATCTTCCACGACCGCCTCAAAGTCTCGGCTCCCTTCTCCATCGACCTCGACCTGACCGCCATCACTCCGCAACGGCGCACCGCCGAGTAGCACCACGCACGCGACAGGGCCCGGATCCCCCGAAGGGGCCGGGCCCTGTAGCACTCGGACCGTAAGGTCAGCGGACGAAGGTGCTCGCCTGGCCCGCCAGGTCCAGGAAGTACTGCGGGGCCAGACCCAGGACCAGGGTGACCGCGACGCCCACCGCGATGGTGGTCGTCGTCAGCGGCGAGGGGACCGCCACCGTCGGGCCGTCGGCCTTCGGCTCGCTGAAGAACATCAGGACGATGACCCGGATGTAGAAGAACGCGGCGATCGCGGACGAGATGACACCGACCACGACCAGCGCCCCCGCACCGCCCTCCGCGGCCGCCTTGAACACGGCGAACTTGCCCGCGAAGCCGGAGGTCAGCGGAATGCCGGCGAAGGCCAGCAGGAAGACCGCGAAGACCGCCGCCGTCAGTGGTGAACGACGGCCCAGCCCCGCCCACTTGGACAGGTGCGTGGCCTCGCCGCCGGCGTCCCGCACCAGCGTGACCACCGCGAACGCGCCGATCGTCACGAAGGAGTACGCGCCCAGGTAGAACAGGACGGACTTGACGCCCTCCGCCGAGGTCGCGATCACACCGGCCAGGATGAAGCCCGCGTGCGCGATCGAGGAGTAGGCGAGGAGACGCTTGACGTCGGTCTGGGTCACGGCGATCACCGCGCCCGCCAGCATCGTGACGATGGCCACCGCCCACATCACCGGCCGCCAGTCCCACCGCAGACCCGGCAGGACCACGTACAGCAGCCGCAGCAGCGCGCCGAAGGCCGCCACCTTGGTCGCCGCCGCCATGAAGCCGGTGACCGGGGTCGGGGCGCCCTGGTAGACGTCCGGGGTCCACATGTGGAAGGGGACCGCACCGACCTTGAAGAGCAGGCCCATCAGGATCAGCGCGCCGCCGATCAGCAGCAGCGCGTCGTTGCCCATGGTGGAGGCCAGCGCCGGGTCGATCTTCGAGACCGTGCCGTCGACCACGTCGGCGATCACCGCGTACGAGACCGAGCCCGCGTACCCGTAGAGCAGCGCGATGCCGAAGAGGAGGAAGGCGGAGGAGAAGGCCCCCAGCAGGAAGTACTTGACCGCGGCCTCCTGCGACATCAGCCGCTGGCGGCGGGCGAGGGCGCAGAGCAGGTACAGCGGGAGGGAGAAGACCTCCAGGGCGACGAACAGCGTCAGCAGGTCGTTGGCCGCCGGGAAGATCAGCATCCCGGAGATCGCGAACAGGGCCAGCGGGAAGACCTCGGTGGTGGTGAAGCCCGCCTTGACGGCCGCCTTCTCGCTCTCGCTGCCCGGTACGGACGCCGCCTGGGCGGCGAAGGAGTCCACCCGGTTGCCGTGCGCGGCCGGGTCGAGGCGCCGCTCGGCGAAGGTGAAGACCGCGACGATCGAGGCCAGCAGGATGGTGCCCTGCAGGAACAGCGCCGGGCCGTCGACGGCGATGGCGCCCATCGCGGCGACGTGCGCCTTGCCCGAGCCGTACCCGCCGGCGGCGAGGCCGACGACCGCCGCGAAGGCCGAGGCCAGCGCCGCGACGGCCAGGAACACCTGGACGTAGTAGCGGGACTTGCGCGGGACGAAGGCCTCGACGAGGACTCCGAGGACCGCCGCGCCCACCACGATCAGCGTGGGCGCGAGCTGCGCGTACTCGATGACCGGCGCCGGGATCCGGTCGACCGGCCCCTCGGCCGCCAGTGTCCACAGGCTGTGGGCAGCAGTCACGGTGCTCACTTCGCCCCCTCCCCGTTCTTGGCCTCGACGGCTACCTCAGGCTTGGGGTCCGTCTGCTGGACATCCGACATGGTGTGCTCCACCGCCGGGTTGACGATGTCGGTGAGCACCTTCGGGTACACGCCCAGCCCGATCAGCAGGGCGATCAGCGGGGCGACCACCAGCAGCTCCCGCAGGCGCAGGTCCGGCATGGTGCGGACCTCCTCCTTCACGGGGCCGGTCATCGTGCGCTGGTAGAGCACCAGCGTGTAGAGCGCGGCGAGCACGATGCCGATGGTGGCGATGATGCCGACGACCGGGTACCGGGCGAACGTGCCGACCAGGACCAGGAATTCACTGACGAAGGGGGCGAGCCCCGGCAGTGACAGGGTGGCGAGGCCGCCGATGAGGAAGGTGCCGGCGAGGACCGGGGCCACCTTCTGGACGCCGCCGTAGTCGGCGATGAGCCGCGAGCCGCGCCGCGAGATCAGGAAGCCGGCCACCAGCATCAGCGCGGCCGTCGAGATCCCGTGGTTGACCATGTAGAGCGTCGCCCCGGACTGTCCCTGGGAGGTCATCGCGAAGATGCCCAGGATGATGAACCCGAAGTGCGAGATCGAGGCGTAGGCGACCAGCCGCTTGATGTCCCGCTGGCCGACCGCGAGCAGCGCCCCGTAGACGATGCTGATCAGCGCCAGGACGAGGATCACCGGCGTGGCCCACTTGCTGGCCTCGGGGAAGAGACCCAGGCAGAAGCGGAGCATCGCGAAGGTGCCGACCTTGTCGACGACCGCGGTGATCAGGACGGCGACCGGGGCGGTGGCCTCGCCCATCGCGTTCGGCAGCCAGGTGTGCAGCGGCCACAGCGGCGCCTTCACCGCGAAGGCGAAGAAGAAGCCGAGGAAGAGCAGCCGCTCGGTGTTGGTCGCCATGTCGAGCGTGCCCGCGGCGCGGGCCTCGGCGATCTCCTGGAGCGAGAAGTTCCCGGCGACCACGTAGAGGCCGATGACGGCGGCCAGCATGATCAGGCCGCCGACCAGGTTGTAGAGGAGGAACTTGACCGCCGCGTACGAGCGCTGCGCGGCCGCGTTCTCATCGGATCCGGAGTGGGCCCGGTCCCCGAAGCCGCCGATGAGGAAGTACATCGGGATGAGCATGGCTTCGAAGAAGATGTAGAAGAGGAAGACGTCGGTGGCCTCGAAGGAGATGATCACCATCGCCTCGACCAGCAGGATCAGGGCGAAGAAGCCCTGGGTCGGCCGCCAGCGCGAGGAATGCGTCTCCAGGGGGTCGGCGTCGTGCCAGCCGGCCCCGATCACGAAGGGGATCAGCAGCGCGGTGAGCGCGATGAGCGCCACCCCGATGCCGTCCACGCCGAGCTCGTAGCGGACGCCGAAGTCGGCGATCCAGGGCCGGGATTCGGTGAGCTGGTAGCGGTCGCCGTCCGGCTCGAAGCGGACCGCGACGAGCACGGCCAGGGCCAGGGTCGCCAGCGAGAAGAGCAGCGCGAGCCACTTGGCGGCGGTCCTGCGGGCGGCCGGGACGGCCGCCGTCAGGACCGCACCGACCGCGGGGACCGCGGCCGTCACCGTCAGAAGCGGGAAACTCATTTCACACCGCCCTCATCAGCAGGGTCGCGGCGACCAGGATCGCCGTGCCCCCGAACATCGAGACCGCGTAGCTGCGGGCGTAGCCGTTCTGGAGCTTGCGCAGCCGGCCCGACAGCCCGCCGACCGAGGCGGCCGTCCCGTTGACCACTCCGTCCACCAGGCTGTGGTCGACGTACACGAGCGAGCGGGTCAGGTGCTCCCCGCCGCGCACCAGCACGACGTGGTTGAAGTCGTCCTGGAACAGGTCCCGCCGGGCCGCCCGGGTGAGGAACGAGCCGCGCGGGGCGACGACCGGGACGGGCCTGCGGCCGTACATGGCCCAGGCGATGCCGACGCCGATGACCAGGACCACCATGGTCGAGAGCGTCACCGTCATGGCGCTGACGGGCGGGTGCCCGTGCTCGTGCCCGGTGACGGGCTCCAGCCACTTCAGGAACCGGTCGCCGATCCCGAAGAACCCGCCCGCGAAGACCGACCCGAAGGCCAGCACGATCATCGGGATGGTCATGGACTTCGGGGACTCGTGGGGGTGCGGCAGCTCCCCGGGGTGCGCCTCGACGCCGGGCTCGACGCCGGGGGTCGTGGCCGGGTCGGGGGCCGGCTGCCAGCGCTTCTCGCCGAAGAAGGTGAGGAGCATGACGCGGGTCATGTAGAAGGCGGTGATGGCCGCGCCCAGCAGGGCCGCCCCACCCAGGATCCAGCCCTCGGTGCCGCCCTTCGCGAAGGCCGCCTCGATGATCCTGTCCTTGGAGAAGAAGCCCGACAGGCCCGGGAAGCCGATGATGGCCAGGTACCCGAGACCGAAGGTCGCGAAGGTGACCGGCATGTACGTCCGCAGCCCGCCGTACTTGCGCATGTCGACCTCGTCGTTCATCCCGTGCATCACGGAACCGGCGCCGAGGAAGAGGCCCGCCTTGAAGAAGCCGTGCGTGACCAGGTGCATGATCGCGAAGACGTAGCCGACGGGGCCGAGGCCCGCCGCGAGGACCATGTAGCCGATCTGCGACATCGTCGACCCGGCGAGGGCCTTCTTGATGTCGTCCTTCGCGCAACCGACGATCGCACCGAAGAGCAGCGTGACCGCGCCCACGATGGTGACCACCAGCTGGGCGTCCGGCGCCCCGTTGAAGATGGCGCCCGAGCGGACGATCAGGTACACGCCCGCCGTCACCATCGTCGCCGCGTGGATCAGGGCCGAGACCGGGGTCGGGCCCTCCATCGCGTCACCGAGCCAGGACTGCAGCGGCACCTGGGCCGACTTTCCGCAGGCGGCCAGCAGCAGCATCAGGCCGATCGCCGTCAGCGTGCCCTCCGACGTCTTGCCCGCCGAGGCGAGCACCGGCTCGAAGGCGAAGGTCCCGAAGGTGGTGAACATCAGCATGATCGCGATCGACAGACCCATGTCGCCGACGCGGTTGACCAGGAAGGCCTTCTTCGCGGCCGTGGCCGCGCTGGGCTTGTGCTGCCAGAAGCCGATCAGGAGGTAGGAGGCGAGGCCCACGCCCTCCCAGCCGAAGTACAGCAGCAGGTAGTTGTCGGCGACGACCAGCAGGAGCATCGCCGCGACGAACAGGTTGAGGTAGCCGAAGAAGCGGCGGCGGCGCTCGTCGTGCTCCATGTACCCGATCGAGTACACGTGGATGAGCGTGCCCACCCCGGAGATCAGCAGGACGAAGGTCATCGACAGCTGGTCGAGCTGGAAGGCGATGTCCGCCTGGAAGCCCTCGACCGGCACCCAGCTGAACAGGCGCTGGTGCAGCGCCCGGTCTTCGGCGCCGCGCCCCAGCATGTCGGCGAACAGGGCCGCGCCGATGCCGAAGGAGACGGCCGCGAGCAGGGTGCCGATCCAGTGGCCGGACTTGTCGAGGCGCCGGCCGCCGCACAGCAGCACCGCCGCTCCGAGCAGGGGCGCCGCCACCAGCAGCGCAATCAGATTCTCCACTGTGAACGCCCCTTACAGCTTCATCAGGCTGGCGTCGTCGACCGAGGCCGAGTGGCGGGTACGGAACAGCGACACGATGATCGCGAGGCCCACCACGACCTCCGCGGCGGCGACGACCATCGTGAAGAACGCGATGATCTGGCCGTCGAGGTTGCCGTGCATCCGGGAGAAGGCGACGAAGGCGAGGTTGCAGGCGTTGAGCATCAGCTCGACGCACATGAACAGCACGATCGCGTTCTTCCGGATGAGCACTCCGGCCGCGCCGATGGTGAACAGCAGGGCCGCCAGGTACAGGTAGTTGACCGGATTCACTTCGAGGCCTCCTCACGGGAGTCGCGGCCGAGGCGCTCCGCGGAGCGCTGCTCCAGTGCCTTGAGGTCGGACAGCGCCTCGCTGGAGACGTCCCGGATCTGACCGCGGGCGCGCAGCGTCTTGTTGACCGTGAGCTCGGACGGGGTGCCGTCCGGCAGCAGGCCGGCCACGTCGACCGCGTTGTGCCGGGCGTAGACGCCGGGGGCGGGCAGCGGCGGGAGCTGCACGCCCTCCCGTACGCGCCGCTCCGCCAGCTCGCGCTGGGTGGCGGCCCGCTCGGTGCGCTCGCGGTGGGTGAGCACCATCGCGCCGACGGCCGCGGTGATCAGCAGCGCGCCGGTGATCTCGAAGGCGAAGACGTACTTGGTGAAGATCAGCTGGGCCAGGCCCTCGACGTGTCCGGCGGAGTTGATCCGGCCGAGCCCGTTGAAGTGGGTGAGCCCGGCGTTGCCGATGCCGGCGATGAGCAGGATGCCGAAGCCGAGCCCGCACAGGACGGCGAGCCAGCGCTGGCCCTTGATGGTCTCCTTCAGGGAGTCGGCGGCGGTGACGCCGACGAGCATGACCACGAAGAGGAAGAGCATCATGATCGCGCCGGTGTAGACGACGACCTGGACGACGCCCAGGAAGTACGCCCCGTTGGCGAGGTAGAAGACCGCCAGGACGATCATGGTCCCGGCGAGGCTGAGGGCGCTGTGGACGGCCTTCTTCATCAGGATCGTGGACAGCGCGCCGATGACGGCGACCGTGCCGAGGACCCAGAACTGGACGGCCTCGCCCGTGGAGGTCAGGGTGGCGGCGGCTGCGAGGGTGCTCATGCCTCCACCTCCTCGGAGGCTTCCGCGACCTCGCCCTTGGAGACGGCGACCTGCCGGACCGTGCCGGGGGCGGCCCCCGTCACCAGTCCGCGGTAGTAGTCCTGTTCGTCGGTGCCGGGGAAGATCGAGTGCGGTGCCTCGACCATGCCCTCGGTGAGGCCGGCGAGCAGCTGCTCCTTGGTGTAGATGAGCGATTCGCGGCTGGCGTCGGCCAGTTCGAACTCGTTCGTCATGGTCAGCGCCCGCGTCGGGCACGCCTCGACGCACAGCCCGCACAGGATGCAGCGGGCGTAGTTGATCTGGTAGACGCGGCCGTACCGCTCGCCCGGGGAGTAGCGCTCCTCCTCGGTGTTGTCCGCGCCCTCCACGTAGATGGCGTCGGCGGGACAGGCCCAGGCGCACAGTTCGCACCCGATGCACTTCTCCAGACCGTCCGGGTGCCGGTTGAGCTGGTGGCGTCCGTGGAAGCGCGGGGCGGTCGTCTTCTGCTGCTCCGGGTACTGCTCGGTGAGGCGCTTCTTGAACATGGCCTTGAAGGTCACGCCGAAGCCGGCCACCGGGTTCTGCCACTTCTCGTTCTTCTCGTTCTGGTCCGCGTCAGACATTCTCAGCACCCTCCTCTCGGTCACTGTCAGTATTCGTCCCGCCACTGACAATCAGCTCCCGCTCGTGGCGGGGCCGCCTGCGCGGTACGGGTGCCAGGTGCTGGCCGGGCTTGGGCGGTACGGGGAATCCGCCGGCGAGGGGGTCGAAGGTCTCGGCGTCCTTCGCGGCCCCGGCGGCCGCCTTCTCGCGCTTGTCGCGGAAGAGGTCCGCGACGAAGGAGAGGAGCAGGATCGCCACGACGGCGCCGCCGACGTAGAGGACGATCTCGCTGAAGTCGTACCGCTCGTTGCGCAGCGCGCGGACGGTGGCGACCAGCATCAGCCAGACCACGGAGACCGGGATCAGGACCTTCCAGCCGAGCTTCATCAGCTGGTCGTAGCGCACGCGCGGCAGCGTGCCGCGCAGCCAGATGAAGAAGAAGAGCAGCAGCTGGACCTTGATGACGAACCACAGCATCGGCCACCAGCCGTGGTTCGCGCCCTCCCAGTAGGTGGAGATCGGCGCCGGGGCCCGCCAGCCGCCCAGGAAGAGGGTGACCGAGACCGCCGAGACGGTGACCATGTTGACGTACTCGGCGAGCATGAACAGCGCGAACTTGATGGAGGAGTACTCGGTGTTGAAGCCGCCGACGAGGTCGCCCTCGGACTCCGGCATGTCGAAGGGGGCGCGGTTCGTCTCGCCGACCATCGTGACGACGTAGATGATGAAGGAGACCGGCAGCAGGATGATGTACCAGCGGTCCGCCTGGGCTTCGACGATCGCCGAGGTCGACATCGACCCGGAGTAGAGGAAGACCGAGGCGAAGGCCGCGCCCATCGCGATCTCGTAGGAGATCATCTGCGCGCAGGAGCGCAGGCCGCCGAGGAGCGGGTAGGTCGAGCCGGAGGACCAGCCCGCCAGGACGATGCCGTAGATGCCGACCGAGGCCACCGCGAGGATGTAGAGCATCGCGATGGGCAGGTCGGTGAGCTGCATGGTGGTGCGCTGGCCGAAGATCGAGACCTCGTTGCCGGAGGGCCCGAAGGGGATCACCGCGATGGCCATGAAGGCCGGGATCGCCGCGATGATCGGGGCCAGGACGTACACCACCTTGTCGGCCCGCTTGACGATGACGTCTTCCTTCAGCATCAGCTTCACGCCGTCGGCGAGCGACTGGAGCATGCCCCAGGGGCCGTGCCGGTTGGGGCCGATGCGCAGCTGCATCCAGGCGACGACCTTGCGCTCCCACACGATGGAGAACAGCACGGTCACCATCAGGAAGGCGAAGCAGAAGACCGCCTTCAGCAGGACCAGCCACCACACGTCACGGCCGAACAAGGTGAGGTCCTCGGCCGCGAGGACGTGCGGCTGGGCCGCGAACTGGGCGAGGTGGTTCGTCACGCTCGCACCTCCCGTGCGGGGGCCGGAGCTTCGCCCGGCCGAAGGACGTGGGTCAGTGGCGCGGGTTGCGGCAGGGCGGTGGCGTTCACGGCCGCACCTCCGTGGCCTCGTCGGCCGCCAGGCCGACCCCGGCCGGGCCGATCCGGACGAGAGTGCCGGGCCGGGCGCCGGTGTCGGCGAGGACGCCGGAGCCGGTGGAGTTCAGCGGGAGCCAGACCACGCGGTCGGGCATCTCGGTGATCCGGAGCGGGAGTTCCACGGAGCCGGCCGGGCCGGTGACCGCGAGGACGTCCCCGTTCTTGACGCCCGTTTCGGCGGCCGTGGCGGCCGACAGGCGCGCACTGGCCTCGTGCCGGGTGCCGGCCAGGGCCTCGTCGCCCTCCTGGAGCCTGCCCTGGTCGAGGAGGAGCCTGTGGCCCGCGAGGACGGCCTCGCCGGCGCCCGGGCGGGGTACCGGCGCGGTGTCCGCGGACTGTTCGGCGGCCCGCTCCCCGGCCCACGGGCCGAGCGCGTCGAGCTCCCGGCGTACGGCGTGTACGTCGGGCAGCGCGATCGGCCGGTCGGCCGCGTCGGCCAGCATGTGCAGGACGCGGGCGTCGGCCGGGGCGAGCCGGCGGGTCATCTGGTCGGGCTTGAGGGCGGGCTCGAACGGCCGGACCCTGCCCTCCCAGTTGATGAAGGCGCCGGCCTTCTCGGCCACGGCGGCGACGGGGAAGACCACGTCCGCGTGGGCGGTGACCGCGCTGGGCCGCAGTTCAAGGGAGACCACGAAGGCCTCCTTGAGGGCGGCCCCGGCGCGCGCCGGGTCGGGCAGGTCGGTGACCTCGACGCCCGCCACCAGCAGGGCGGACAGTTCGCCCGTGGCGGCTGCCTCGACGATCTGGCCGGTGTCGCGTCCGTAGCGGTGCGGGAGTTCCTCCAGGCCCCAGGCGGTGGCGACCTCGTCGCGGGCCCGCGGATCGGTGGCCGGACGGCCGCCGGGCAGCAGGGACGGCAGCGCGCCCGCCTCGACGGCGGCCCGCTCCCCGGCACGGCGCGGGATCCACACCAGCTTGGCGCCGGTCGCGGCGGCGGCCCGTACGGCGGCGGTCAGCGCGCCGGGCACGGCGGCGAGCCGCTCCCCGACGACGATGACCGCACCCTTCTCGCGCAGCGCCTCCGCGGCGACGGCCCCGCCGGCCTCCAATCCGCTGCGGGAGGCGAGCGCGTCGAGCCACTCGGGCTCGGTGCCGGGCGCGGCGGCGAGCAGGGTGCCGCCCGCCTTCTCCAGGCCGCGGGTCGCGAACGGGGCGAGGGCGAAGGTCCGCTGCCCCCGCCTGCGGTGGGCCTTGCGCAGCCGCAGGAAGACCCCGGGGGCCTCCTCCTCCGCCTCGATGCCGGCGAGCAGCACCGCCGGCGCCGCCTCCAGGGAGGTGTAGGTGACGCCCCTGCCGTCGAGGTCCTTGCCGGTGCCGGCCACGGTGGCGGCCAGGAACTCGGCCTCCTCCGCGCTGTGCACGCGGGCCCGGAAGTCGATGTCGTTGGTGTCGAGCACCACCCGGGCGAACTTGGCGTACGCGTACGCGTCCTCGACGGTGAGCCGGCCGCCGGTCAGCACGCCGGCGCGGCCCCGCGCGGCGGCCAGCCCGTTCGCGGCGGCCTCCAGGGCCTCGGGCCAGCTCGCGGGCTCCAGGACCCCGGCGGCGTTGCGGACCAGCGGGGTGTCCAGGCGGTCGCGCTGCTGGGCGTAGCGGAAGCCGAAGCGGCCCTTGTCGCACACCCACTCCTCGTTGACCTCCGGGTCCTCGGCGGCCAGCCGGCGCAGCACCTTGCCGCGGCGGTGGTCGGTCCGGGTCGCGCAGCCGCCCGCGCAGTGCTCGCACACGCTCGGGGAGGAGACGAGGTCGAAGGGGCGGGAGCGGAACCGGTAGGCGGCCGAGGTCAGGGCGCCGACGGGGCAGATCTGGATGGTGTTGCCGGAGAAGTACGACTCGAAGGGATCGCCCTCGCCGGTGCCCACCTGCTGGAGCGCGCCGCGCTCCAGCAGCTCGATCATCGGGTCGCCGGCGATCTCGTTGGAGAAGCGGGTGCAGCGCGCGCACAGCACGCACCGCTCGCGGTCCAGCAGCACCTGGGTGGAGATCGGGACCGGCTTCTCGTAGGTGCGCTTCTTGCCCTCGAAACGCGATTCGGCGTTGCCGTGGGACATCGCCTGGTTCTGCAGCGGGCACTCGCCGCCCTTGTCGCAGACCGGGCAGTCCAGCGGGTGGTTGATGAGCAGCAGCTCCATCACCCCGCGCTGGGCCTTGTCGGCGGCCTCGGAGGTCAGCTGCGTCTTGACGACCATGCCGTCGGTGCAGGTGATGGTGCAGGAGGCCATCGGCTTGCGCTGGCCCTCGACCTCGACGATGCACTGGCGGCAGGCACCGGCCGGGGGCAGGAGGGGGTGGTCGCAGAACCGGGGGATCTCGATCCCGAGCTGCTCGGCGGCCCGGATGACGAGGGTGCCCTTGGGCACCGACAGCTCGATGCCGTCGATGGTCAGGGACACCGTGTCCTGGGCGTTCGCCCGCGATCCGGCCGCTTCGCCGCCACCGGCGGGAGCGTTCGTGGCGACGGTCATGCGGTCACCTCCGTGTCAGCCCAGAGGGTCGACTTCTTGGGGTCGAAGGGGCAGCCCTTCCCGGTGATGTGCTGCTCGTACTCCTCGCGGAAGTACTTGAGCGAGGAGAAGATCGGGCTGGCCGCGCCGTCGCCGAGCGCGCAGAAGGACTTGCCGTTGATGTTGTCGGCGATGTCGTTCAGCTTGTCGAGGTCGGACATGACGCCCTTGCCGGCCTCGATGTCGCGGAGCAGCTGGACCAGCCAGTACGTGCCTTCGCGGCAGGGCGTGCACTTGCCGCAGGACTCGTGGGCGTAGAACTCGGTCCACCGGGTCACGGCGCGCACCACGCAGGTGGTCTCGTCGAAGCACTGGAGGGCCTTGGTGCCGAGCATCGAGCCGGCGGCGCCCACGCCCTCGTAGTCGAGCGGGACGTCGAGGTGCTCGTCGGTGAACATCGGGGTGGAGGAGCCGCCCGGGGTCCAGAACTTGAGCCGGTGCCCGGGGCGCATCCCGCCGCTCATGTCGAGGAGCTGGCGCAGGGTGATGCCGAGCGGGGCCTCGTACTGGCCGGGGCCGGCGACGTGCCCGGAGAGCGAATACAGCGTGAAGCCGGGGGACTTCTCGGTGCCCATCGCCTTGAACCAGTCCTTGCCCTTGTTCAGGATCGCGGGAACCGAGGCGATGGACTCGACGTTGTTGACGACAGTGGGGCACGCGTAGAGCCCCTCGACGGCAGGGAAGGGGGGACGCAGCCGGGGCTGACCGCGCCGGCCTTCGAGGGAGTCGAGCAGTGCCGTCTCCTCGCCGCAGATGTACGCGCCCGCTCCCGCGTGCACCGTGATGTCGAGGTTGCGGCCGGTGCCGTCGATGTCCTTGCCGAGGTAGCCCGCCGCGTAGGCCTCGCGCACGGCCTCGTGCAGGCGCCGCAGGACGGGGACCGTCTCGCCCCGCAGGTAGATGAAGGCGTGCTCCGAACGGATCGCGTAGCAGGCGATGATCATTCCCTCGATGAGGGAGTGCGGGTTGGCGAAGAGGAGGGGGATGTCCTTGCAGGTTCCCGGTTCCGACTCGTCCGCGTTCACCACGAGGTAGTGCGGCTTGCCGTCGCCCTGCGGGATGAACTGCCACTTCATTCCGGTGGGGAAGCCCGCGCCGCCGCGTCCGCGCAGGCCCGAGTCCTTCACGTAGGCGATGAGGTCGTCCGGGGTCATCGCGAGGGCCTTGCGCAGCCCCTCGTAGCCCTCGTGGCGCCGGTAGGTCTCCAGCGTCCACGACTCCGGTTCGTCCCAGAACGCCGACAGGACGGGTGCGAGGAGCTTCTCCGGGCTCGTGCCGTTCTTGCTCAGTTCCGTTGACACGGACATCACTCCCCTCCCTCGGTGGTGGTGCCGCCGCCGCGCGCCTCGCCGCGCGGGTGCACGATCGGCGCGTGCGGGGATTCGCCCCGGGCGATGCGCAGGCCGATCAGGGAGGCGGGACCGGCGCCGCCGGTGGCCTCGACCGCGCCGTCGCGCTCGTCGGGGAAGCCGGCCAGGATCCGGGCCGTCTCCTTGTAGGTGCACAGGGGCGCGCCCCGGGTGGGCGCGACCTCGCGGCCCGCCAGCAGGTCGTCGACCATGGCCTTGGCGGACTCGGGGGTCTGGTTGTCGAAGAACTCCCAGTTGACCATCACCACGGGGGCGTAGTCGCAGGCCGCGTTGCACTCGATGTGTTCGAGGGTGACCTTGCCGTCGGGGGTGGTCTCGTTGTTGCCGACCCCGAGGTGCTCCTTGAGCTCCTCGAAGATGGCGTCGCCGCCCATGACCGCGCACAGGGTGTTCGTACAGACGCCGACCTGGTAGTCCCCGGAGGGCTTGCGCCGGTACATCGTGTAGAAGGTCGCCACCGCCGTGACCTCGGCGGTGGTCAGGCCCAGCACCTCGGCGCAGAAGCGGATGCCGGTGCGCGAGACGTAGCCCTCCTCCGACTGGCACAGGTGCAGCAGCGGCAGCAGCGCGGAGCGGCTGTCGGGGTAGCGGGCGATGACCTCCTTCGCGTCCGCTTCGAGCCGGGCGCGTACCTCGGCCGGGAAGTCGGGTGCCGGCAGCTGGGGCATGCCCAGAGACACGTCGGTCATCGGTCGACGCCTCCCATCACGGGGTCGATGGAGGCGACGGCGACGATGACGTCGGCGACCTGGCCGCCCTCGCACATCGCGGCCATGGCCTGCAGGTTGGTGAAGGACGGGTCGCGGAAGTGGACCCGGTAGGGGCGGGTGCCGCCGTCGGAGACGACGTGGACGCCGAGTTCGCCCTTGGGTGATTCGACCGCCGCGTACGCCTGCCCGGCCGGTACCCGGAAGCCCTCGGTCACCAGCTTGAAGTGGTGGATGAGGGCCTCCATGGAGGTGCCCATGATGTTCCTGATGTGGTCGAGGGAGTTGCCGAGGCCGTCGGGGCCCATCGCCAGCTGCGCCGGCCAGGCGATCTTCTTGTCGGCGACCATGACCGGGCCCGGCTCCAGCCGCTCCAGGCACTGCTCGACGATCCGCAGCGACTGGCGCATCTCCTCCAGGCGGATCAGGAACCGCCCGTAGGAGTCGCAGGTGTCGGTGGTCGGCACGTCGAACTCGTAGGTCTCGTAGCCGCAGTACGGGTCCGACTTGCGCAGGTCGTGCGGCAGGCCGGCGGAGCGCAGGATCGGGCCGGTGGCTCCGAGCGCCATGCAGCCGGTGAGGTCGAGGTAGCCGACGTCCTGCATGCGGGCCTTGAAGATGGGGTTGCCGGTGGCGAGCTTGTCGTATTCCGGCAGGTTCTTCTTCATGGTCTTCACGAAGTCGCGCAGCTGGTCCATGGCGCCCGGGGGCAGGTCCTGCGCGAGGCCGCCGGGGCGGACGAACGCGTGGTTCATGCGCAGGCCGGTGATCAGCTCGAAGATGTCGAGGATCAGCTCGCGGTCGCGGAAGCCGTAGATCATGATCGTGGTCGCGCCCAGCTCCATGCCGCCGGTGGCGATGCACACCAGGTGGGAGGAGAGCCGGTTGAGCTCCATCAGCAGGACGCGGATGACGGTGGCGCGGTCCGGGATCTGGTCGGTGATGCCGAGGAGCTTCTCGACGCCGAGGC
The DNA here is from genome assembly GCF_042673805.1 of Streptomyces sp. NPDC057010. Taxonomy (NCBI): domain Bacteria; kingdom Bacillati; phylum Actinomycetota; class Actinomycetes; order Kitasatosporales; family Streptomycetaceae; genus Streptomyces; species Streptomyces sp. NPDC057010. The sequence continues at coordinate 96,385 of NZ_JBHUSC010000019.1, forward strand.
AGTACGCCGTCTCGTTGAAGAACGGCGTCAGGTAGTCCATGCGCGTGACGAAGGTGGTGCCCTGCGTCCAGTTCCGGTATTCGAGGTTCTTCTCGATGCCGGTGTGGAGGTAGCCGATGCCGCAGCGGGCCTCGGTGACCGTCTCACCGTCGATCTCCAGGATCAGGCGGAGCACTCCGTGGGTGGAGGGGTGCTGCGGACCCATGTTGACGACGATGCGCTCGTCGTCCGCCTTGGCCGCGGACTGGACGATCTCGTCCCAGTCGCCGCCGGTGACGGTGTAGACGAGGCCTTCGGTGGTCTCCCGGGAGGAGGCGTGGTTGGACGTGGACATCAGCTGTACGACCTCCGCTGGTCGGGAGCCGGGATCTGGGCGCCCTTGTACTCGACGGGGATGCCGCCGAGCGGGTAGTCCTTGCGCTGCGGGAAGCCCTGCCAGTCGTCCGGCATCATGATCCGGGTGAGGGCCGGGTGCCCGTCGAAGACCAGGCCGAAGAAGTCGTACGTCTCGCGCTCGTGCCAGTCGTTGGTCGGGTAGACGGAGACGAGCGAGGGGACGTGCGGATCGCCGTCCGGGACGGAGACCTCCAGCCGCACGATCCGGCCGTGGGTGAGCGAGCGCAGGTGGTAGACGGCGTGCAGCTCGCGGCCCTTGTCACCGGGGAAGTGGACGCCGCTGACGCCGGTGCAGAGCTCGAAGCGCAGCGCCGGGTCGTCGCGCAGGGTGGACGCGACGCGTACGAGGTGCTCGCGGGCGATGTGGAGGGTCAGCTCCGCCCGGTCGACGACGACCTTCTCGATCGCGTTCTCCGGGACGAGGTCCTGCTCCTCCAGGGCGCCTTCGAGCTCGTCGACGACCTCGTCGAAGTAGGAGCCGTAGGGGCGGACGGCCGCGCCGGGCAGGCGTACGGAGCGCACGAGGCCGCCGTAGCCGGAGGTGTCGCCGCCGTTCCGGGCGCCGAACATGCCGCGCTGGACGCGGACCTCCTCGCCGTGGTTCCCGCGCTGGCCGGGCAGGTTCTGGCGGCTGAGTTCCTTGTCGGGGTTGGGTTCGCGGGTCTCACTCACCGGAGCAGCCCCTTCATCTCGATGATGGGGAGGGCCTTGAGGGCCGCCTCCTCCGCCTCACGGGCCGCTTCCTCGCGGTTCACGCCGAGCTTTCCGCCCTGGATCTTCTGGTGGAGCTTGAGGATCGCGTCCATCAGCATCTCGGGGCGGGGCGGGCAGCCGGGGAGGTAGATGTCCACCGGAACGATGTGGTCGACGCCCTGGACAATCGCATAGTTGTTGAACATTCCGCCCGAAGACGCACAAACCCCCATGGAGATGACCCATTTGGGAGCGGGCATCTGGTCGTACACCTGCCGCAGCACCGGCGCCATCTTCTGGCTGACCCGGCCCGCCACGATCATCAGGTCGGCCTGGCGCGGGGAGCCGCGGAAGACCTCCATGCCGAAGCGGGCCAGGTCGTACCGGCCCGCTCCGGTGGTCATCATCTCGATGGCGCAGCAGGCGAGGCCGAAGGTCGCGGGGAAGACGGATGACTTGCGCACCCAGCCCGCGGCCTGTTCGACGGTGGTCAGCAGGAAGCCGCTCGGCAGCTTCTCTTCCAGTCCCATGGAAAATTCAGCCCCTCAGTCCCATTCCAGGCCGCCGCGGCGCCACACGTAGGCGTAGGCGACGAAGACGGTGAGCACGAAGAGCAGCATCTCGACGAGCCCGAAGATCCCCAGGGAGTCGAAGGTGACGGCCCAGGGGTAGAGGAAGACAACCTCGATGTCGAAGACGATGAAGAGCATCGCCGTCAGGTAGTACTTGATGGGGAAGCGGCCGCCGCCGGCCGGGACCGGAGTGGGCTCGATGCCGCACTCGTACGCCTCAAGCTTCGCCCGGTTGTACCGTTTTGGACCGATCAGCGTGGCCATGACCACGGAGAAGATCGCAAACCCTGCGCCGAGGGCGCCGAGCACGAGGATGGGCGCGTACGCATTCACGCTCCTCGCTCCTTCCAGTCGTCCTTGACCGTTGGACCGCCGCCGGCGCATGTGAGGCAGTTCACAAGCCGGACTGCTGCGCATCTTATGCCCGGTCCTCTGTGATCTGCGACACGGGTTACAACAACGAGTTTGTGATCTCCACCACCTGACGAACGATCATGAAGTCCGATGAGTGGTGATCTTCGTACGCGAAGCATCCACATGATCACCAAAGGTGACATCCGACCCCGTTACCGCAGGTAGAAAGGGTGTCGCACTATCAAATCGTGGCCCTTGCAGGCAAATTGGCGGCACGGCGGCGGGAATGATAAAGGGACCGGTGTCGCCCGGTCGGGGGAGCGGGTGCGTACGGAGGTGGACGCGGGGCAGAAGGGGGACGGAGAGGGGGACGGAGAGGGGTCGCAGGGGCCGCGATCCGTGTGCATCCGTTCACGAATCCCGGCGGACAGTTCACAGCGAGGTCACGACCGGGCCACAGCGCCCGCACAGCGTGACTCTCCTGTGACCTGCGCCACTCCCGATTCGCGGCGCCGAAAGAGGGCTTGGCCATCTGTGCGGAGGGATGGTAGGCCGCGGATCAATTCGGACTTATTGCGGAAACCCCATGATCACAGCCTTGTGACGGCGTGTCCGTTTCGCCCTTTACGGCGTCAATAAGAAGCGCGACGCGCCCGGTTCGCGGCCTTCGCGCACAACTGTGGCGCAGACCACGTTTCTTGAAGGGACCCCGGGGCCCCTGATAGCGGTTGTCCTCATGTCCCACACCGCTCACATACCCAGCCACCGGAAGCCCCGTCGCAGCGCCTCGAAGCTCGCGGTCCGCGCCGGAGTTGCCGGTGGCGTCCTCAGCACCCTGGCGATGGCCGGCACCGCGAGCGCGTCCCCGTCCGCCGAGCCCGTGGCCGAGACGACGCTCGAGATGCCGGTCCTCAAGCTGGACCTGGCCGCCGAGGTCTCCTCCGCCGTCACCACCGCCGCCGAGAACACCCGCGCGGCCGCCGTCGAGGGCGAACTGACCGCCCAGGAGGAGAGCGCCCGCACCGGCGCCGCCGCCGAGGCGAAGAAGGCGAAGGAAGACGCCCAGGCGAAGGCCGACGCCGAGAAGAAGGAGCAGGAGGAGGCGGCCCGCCAGGCCGAGGCCGACCGCGCCAACCGCTCCAGCGCCCGCACCTCCCTGTCGACCAAGTCCTCCTCCGGCGCGACCTCCAGCGACGGCTCCGGCGCCTCCGTGGCCGCCCCGGCCACCGGCTCCGCCGCGGCCATCGTGAACTTCGCCCGCGCGCAGGTCGGCAAGGCGTACGTCATGGGCGGCACCGGCCCGTCCTCGTTCGACTGCTCCGGCCTCGTCCAGGCGGCCTACCGCCAGGCCGGCATCTCCCTGCCGCGCATGTCCCAGGCCCAGTCCTCGGCCGGCACCTCTGTCTCCCTGAGCGCCCTGCAGCCGGGCGACATCCTGTACTGGGGCTCCCGTGGCAGCGCCTACCACGTCGCCATCTACGTCGGCGGCGGCAAGTTCGTCGGCGCGCAGAACCCCAGCACGGGCATCGTCGAGCGCTCCCTGAGCTACGACAAGCCGACGGGCGCCGTGCGCGTCCTCTGATCCGCCCGCGCGCTCTCCGAGCGCCACGAAGGGCCGGTACTCCCCCGCTCGGGGGCGGAGTACCGGCCCTTCGGCGTGTCCGGGGCCCCTCAGCCCAGGCCCGCCGCCAGCCTGAAGCGGGCCTCGCGCTGCTTCCCGTACAGCGCGAGCGCCTCGGCGGGCGCCGTCGCTTCCTCCGCAGCCGGCCAGGAAAACGGCCGTCAGCAGGAATTACGGCCGGAGCTGCGGGACGGGGATGCGCATCGTGGGGAACTCCTTCTTCTGGGGCGAAAACACAAGGGGACGGGTTCGGTCAGTAGGAAAGGACAGCCCTTTTCCCTCAACCTGATGGACAGTCATTTCTGTTGCCTGACAAGTAACTTGTCCGGACCGGCCGCTCCTACCTACTATCTGGCGGCGCGCCCTTTCGCACGCTTCGCGCAGCCGCATGAATTCCACTTCTACTGCCGCAAGGGAACCCCGTCATGCACATACGGAAATTCGCCCCGCTGCTCCTCCTGTGCATTTCGCTCACCGGATGCGGTGGCGGTGACAACGAGCCCAAGGCGAGCGACAGCCCGCCCCCCACCGCCGAGGAAATCGCGTACTACGACTGCCTGAAGAAGAACGGCGTGGAGATCGTTTTCACGGACTACGGGGCGCCTCGCGAGAACAAGGAGAAGCCCTGGAACGAAGAGGCCCACAAGGCCTGCGAATCCCTCACGCCGCCGCCCCCGAAGCCCGTGCCGGCGAGCCCCGCCCGGCTGGCCGCCGCGAAGAAGGAGTCCGAGTGCATGCGGCGCGAGGGCGTCTCCTGGTACCCGGACCCGGACCCGGTCACCGGCGAGATCGACCAGACCAAGAACACCACCGAGCAGTGGGCCTCCGTCAAGCGCGACCACGTCGACGCCCTGAAGAAGTGCCAGCCGGGGCGATAGTCCGGTTCGCACCCCGGAACAGGTGCGGCCCCGGCCGAAGCGGCCGGGGCCTGGCGGTCACGCCGTCACGCCGTCACGCCGTCACGCGAGCGAGGCCGCCAGCTTGAGGCGGGCGTCGCGCTGCTTCCCGTACAGGGCGAGGGTCTCCGCGTGCTCCTCGACGAGCTGCTCCTGGTAGGCCGTCTCCGCGGCGGCCCAGATCCCGACGAGGTTCACCTCGCGCTTGCACTCCACGTCCTTGGTGGCGACGGCGACCGCCCTGGGGCCGGACTTGTCGTCCTGCAGCCCCAGCTTCTCGATCACCTCGTACGGCGACCCGACGCCGTCGTACCCGGCCTTGGCCATGCACTGCGACCACTTCGCGAGCATGTCCCGGACCCTGGAGTCCGCCTGCGCCCGGGTGTGCGCCTCCGAGGCGAGGCCGAAGGTGAACAGCAGGTCCACGCTGTCCTTCGTCGGAGCGTAGAGCTTGCGGTACCCCTCGCGCTGGCATCCGCCCGCGGGCACCTTCTGCCCGCCGACGGTGAGACCGCTGTCCGCCGCCTGGGCCTCCTCGTCACTCATCGGGCCCGGGTCGGCCTGCCCCTTGTCCTCCGGGCGCTGCCCGAACAGGACGGTGGACGCGCTGTCGCTGAGCTGCGGCACCGGCGGGCGGGGCGCACGCTCGCGCCCCGCCTCCGGCGCGTACCCGTGCGCCGCCGCATACGCGGGATCGGCGATCCCGAAGAGGTTCCGGTGCCGGTCCTCCGTCGCGGAGGCCGCTCCCCCGCCGGGCTTCGACGGCTGCTCGTAGGAGAACCCGTAGCGCGCCATGCACTGGGCCGTCAGCCGGTACTGCGCGGCGTCCATCCGTCCGCGCTCGACGTCCGTGTCCGTGTACGCGTCCATGGGGAGCGAGAGCGAGACCGTGGCGGGGTTCACGGCGACAGGGCCGAGGGCGGGTTCGCCGCCGCTCTCGCCCTTCGCCCCACCGGAGTCCGCGCACCCCGCCAGGAGGGTCGCTGCCAGCAGGGTGGCCGCCGCGGCGGAGCGGCGGCGCTGTGCGGGTGGCATCTGGTGGTCCCTTCGGTACGAGGGCGTTGCGGCCGGCCTGTGGCGACGAGGGCCTACTGGACGTAGAAGTCCGACGAGCTGATCTTGTTCTTGAAGTTGGTGGACGCATTGCCGATGTGACCGATGGGAATGGATCCCTTGATCCCGCCGTAGTTCCAGTCCGTGTAGACGTTCCATCCGTACACGTCACGGTTCCAGTAGGACTCCGTGTTGTCGTTCACCCAGTCCGTGCGGCCGTGACACCCTGCGGGACCGTAGAACTTGTTGTCCGTGAAGGTGTCGTCGTCGTTGTTGTAGTCGAAGACGCAGCCGCCGCGGTCGACCAGGTAGTACAGGCCCATCTCGTACTTCTCGAGATAGCCGTCGTGCACGGACGCCGAAGCGGGCGATGCCGTTGCGACCAGCAGGGCGGCAGCTATGGCCGCAGGGGCGGCCGCGAGACGTACTCCACGCAGGTTCTTGTTCATTCGCACATTCCCCACCGTAGAAACAGACAGTGCGGGGATTTCCCCAACTGCCTTAGGTCAAGCGGGATTTAAGCCCAGCCGACATCCGCACACAAGGAATAATCTCAGCCTACGGACAGTCAAAAAGTGACTGTGGGAAGGGAGTTGTAACCCTGCGGAACACTCCCTAGGATCACGAGTCGCGTTCGCACATCACTTCGCCCTGCGGCGCCCTGACCATCCCGTACCGAGGGAAGCGCCCCTATGCGTAAGCATGTGCCGTTCATATTCCTCGCCGTGTCGCTCGCGCTCAGCGCGTGCTCGGGCGGCGGCGAGCCGAAGGCGAGCGACAGCCCTCCGCCCACCAAGGCGGAGACCGCCTACTACGACTGCCTCGGGGACAACGGGGTGAAGATCACCCACGCCGACGGCGGGGCGCCCCGCGTGGACAAGGACGATCCGTCCGTGAAGGACAAGCTCCCGGCGGCCCAGGAGGCGTGCAAGGACAAGGTCCCGCCGGCGCCCTCCGCCCCGCCGGCCGACCCGAAGAGGCTGGCCGCCGCCCTCGCGGAGTCCAAGTGCCTGCGCGAACAGGGTGTCTCCTGGTACCCGGACCCCGACCCGGTGACCGGGAAGATCGACGACCAGGCCATGACCCCGGAGCAGGCGGTCGAACTCAGGACGAAGCACATGGACGCGATGAGGAAGTGCAGGACCAGCCGCAGCTCCGACGACGGCGTCCTCGGCGGATGAGTGAACTGCAGGACGTCGTGGTGGACGTGACCGGGGGCGAGCAGGCCGGCGCCGACGACGAGAAGGCCGCGCCGGAGCCGGGCGGACTCGCGCGCGGCCGGCGGGTGGTGCTCGGGGTGGTCGGTGGGGCCGTGCTCATGGCCGTCGGGGGGTTGTTGGCCACCGCGGTGGTGAAGTCGCCCGCGCAGGTGGCCGCCGAGACCGGGCCGCCCGCGCAGGGGCCGCTGACCGCGGAGGTCGAGCGGCGGGTGCTCGCGCAGAAGGTGGTGATGCGGGGGACCGTGGTCGCCGACCAGAGCGTCGAGGTCTCCCCGCAGCCCCGCGGCGGCGAAGGCGCGGGCACGCCCGTCGTGACCAAGCTGCCGCTCAAGGCCGGGGACGCGGTCGCCGCCGGGCAGCTGCTGGCCGAGGTGTCCGGGCGGCCCGTGTTCACCCTCAAGGGGACCCTGCCCGTCTACCGCGACCTCAAGCCGGGCGCCACCGGCGACGACGTGGCGCAGTTGCAGCAGGCGCTGCGCGCGCTCGGGCACGGCACCGGATCCGACCGCAGCGGCTTCTTCGGCCCCGGCACCAAGGCCGCGCTCGCCGCCCGCTACCGCGCCATCGGGTACGACCCGCTGCCCGCCGTGGCGGACGGCGGCGAGGCGCTGAAGGCCGCGCGGGAGGCCGTACGGTCGGCCGAGTGGGCCGTCGAGGACGCCACCGCCGCCGCCCAGAACTCCCGCGGCGGCGGCCAGGCCACCACGGCCGGGACGGCCGGCGGTACCGCGGCCGGAGCCGGGGCCACCCCTTCGCCCGGCGGCACCGCGACCGGGGGCAAGCCCGGTGCCGCCGGGAAGCCGGCCGGCGGCGGTGACGGCGGTGCCGGTGATTCCGGGCGGTCCCTCACGCGCGCCCGCCAGGCGCTCGACGACGCCCGGGCCAAGCTGACGGCGGCGGAGACCGCCGACGGGCCGATGCTCCCCGCCTCCGAGACCGTGTTCCTCGGCGCCTTCCCCGCCCGGGTCAGCGCCGTCGGCGGCCGCGTCAGCGGCCCCGTGTCCGGGTCGGTGCTCACGCTGTCGGCGGGCGAACTCGTCGTCGAGGCCTACCTCAAGGAGGACAAGAAGCAGCTGCTGCGCGCGGGCATGTCCGTGGTGGTCTCCTCCGAGATCGCGGGCACCGACGCCCGCGGCAAGGTGGCACTGGTCGCCACCGAGCGGTCCACCGGCCAGCCGTCGGGGCAGCAGAACGGACAGCAGGGCGGGCAGAGCGGCCAGGGCGAGAGCTCCCAGGGCAAGGGCGGCGCCGCCGACCTCGGCTACCGGATGGTGGTCCGCCCCGACCAGCCGCTGCCCGCCGGGTTCGCCGGGCAGGACGTACGGCTGACCATCGAGTCCGCCGCCACCGACGGCGAGGCCCTCGTGGTCCCGGTCACCGCGGTCTCCGCCAGCCCCGACGGCCAGACCCTCGTCACGGCCGTCTCCGCCGACGGCACGCAGCGGCGCATCCCCGTCCGGACCGGCACCAGCGGCGACGGCTACGTGGCCGTGCTCCCCCTCAGGGGCGGCGAGCTCGCCCCCGGCGCGCGCGTCGTCATCGGCACCGCCCCGAAGCGGCCGGACAAGGGACCGGGCAAGGGGACGGACAAGGGACCGGGCAAGGGGACCGCCAAGTGAGGTTCCCCCGCCCGCGCCGCCCCCGGGCGGGAAAGGAGCCGGATCCCGACGCCCCCGTCATCGAGTTCCGCGGCGTCGGCCTCACCTACCCCGGCCCACCCCCCGTCGAAGCCCTCCACCCCTGCGAACTCATCGTCCGCCGCGGCGAGTTCATCACGGTCGTCGGCCCCTCCGGCTCCGGGAAGTCCACCTTCCTCAACGTCGCCGGGCTGCTCGACTCCCCCACCAGCGGCCAGTACCTCCTCGACGGGATCGACACCGCCGCGCTCCCCGACCGGGAGCGCACCGCCCTGCGCGGCCGCCGCATCGGCTTCGTCTTCCAGTCCTTCCACCTCCTCCCCCACCGGTCCGCCCTGGAGAACGTCACCCTCGCCATGCTCTACACCGGAACACCGCGCGCGCAGCGCCTCGTACGGGCCCGCGAGGCACTCGACCAGGTCGGTCTCGGGCACCGCGCCGGCGCCGTTCCCGGGCGGCTGTCCGGCGGCGAACGCCAGCGCGTGGCCATCGCCCGCGCCCTCGTCGGACGGCCCTCGCTGCTGCTGTGCGACGAGCCCACCGGCAACCTCGACTCCGCCAATGCCGCCTCCGTGCTGGGGCTGCTGGACGAACTGCACGGCTCCGGGATGACCGTCCTCGTCATCACCCACGACCCCGAGGTCGCCCGGCGCGGCGCCCGTACCGTCACCATCCGCGACGGGCGGCTGCGTACGTGAGCACCGTCCGGCCGACCCGGCTGTCCGTACGCGACGCCCTCGCCGAGGCCGTCGCCGGCATGCTCCGCCGCCCCGGGCGGGCCGTGCTCACCGCGCTCGGGACGGTGCTCGGCGTGGGCAGTTTCGTGGCCGTCCTCGGCCTGACCGCCACCATCTCCTCGCAGATCGACGGCCGGTTCAACGTCCTGACCGCCACCGAGGTGACCGTCGAGGACATCGCCACGCGGCAGGACGAGTTCGCCGGCCCCGGCTTCCCGGCCGACGCCGAACAGCGGCTGCGCGCCGTCGCGGGCATCCGCAGCACCGGCGTCATGTGGACCGTACGGCTCGACTCGACGACCACCGTCGGCGCCCTGCCCTCCGGCGGCGGCAACGCCGCCACCGGCATCAGCGTCGTCGCCGCCTCCCCCGGCGCCGTCGCCGCACTCGTCCCCACCCTCCAGGAGGGACGGCTCTACGACGACTTCGCCGAGCAGAGCAGACAGCGCGTGGTCGTCATCGGCGACGGGCTCGCCGGGCGGCTCGGCATCACCACCCTCGCCACCCGGCCCGCCCTCTACATCGGCCAGGAGCCCTTCACCGTCGCCGGGATCCTCGCGGACGTCGAGCGCAAGCCGGAGAACCTGCTGTCGGTGCTCGTGCCCCGGGCCACCGCGGAGGAGTTGTGGGGGCCGCCCGCGCCGACCTCCGCGAGCATGCTGATCGCCACCGAACTCGGCGCCGCCCGCCAGGTCGCCGACCTCGCCCCGCTCGCGCTGCGCCCCGACCATCCCGAGTACCTGAAGGCCGTACCGCCGCCCGACCCGCGGATGCTGCGCTCCGGCGTGACCTCCGACCTGAGCGCGCTCTTCCTGCTGCTCGCCGGGATCTGCCTGGTCATCGGCGCCGTCGGGATCGCGAACACCACCCTGGTCGCGGTGCTGGAACGGACCGCCGAGATCGGTCTGCGCCGGGCCCTCGGCGCACGCGGCCGGCACATCTCCGCCCAGTTCCTCACCGAGTCCGCGACCCTGGGCGCGCTCGGCGGGCTGGTCGGCACGTCCCTGGGCGAGCTGACCGTGGTCGCCGTCTCCCTGGCCCGCGACTGGACCCCGGTGATCCACCCGGCCACCGTCGCCGCCGCCCCGCTCACCGGGCTGGTCACCGGACTGCTCGCCGGGCTCTATCCCGCCTGGCGGGCAGCCCGTATCGAACCGGCCGAGGCCCTGCGAAGATAGCGGCTGCGCGCCTGACCCTCAGACCGCAGCCCGACCCTGGAGGTGGTGGTCCGTGAGCACCAAGCCGTACGAGTACCACGGCACCGGCGGCTCGCCCGCCGTTCCGGCCGCGCTCGGGCTCTGCCTCCTCGCGTTCGGCGGCTGGCTGCTGACCACCGCCCGCCCCTGGCAGAAGCCGGGTCACCCGCTCACCCTGGGCTTCGGCTGGACGGCCTCGGCGGTGCTGCTGATGTGCGGGCTGGTACTGATGGCCCGGTGCGTCCGCACCGTCCACGCCCCGGCCCCCGAAGCGGGCCGACCCGCCGAAAACCCGACCCGGCCCACGGAACGACCCTGATCAGGCCTTCGGGGCCACCTTGGTCACCCCAAGCCTGTGCGCACCTGCGGACCATGGCCCGCCGAGCCTCCCATACCACCCGATCACACAATCCGGTGACCAAGCAGGCATAATCCACCTGCGCTCGGAGGAACTCCGTCAATGTGGCCTCATTTCCATGAGGAGGACGGGTTGACCATCTACGTCTCGCAACGAACCCTCGACGCCCTTGAGGATCGCGTCGACAAGAATCAGGGCGCCGCTGTCGTCCACAACTGGGTGATCCGGTCACTGGAGGGACGCGAGCGCCTACGCCTGGAGCGCTTGCAGACCGTCTGCTCGCTACTCCGACGACGGGGACTGGAGACCTTCCCCCGCACCCCCCGTTGGCCAAACGAGTGGAACACGCTTGTCATTTACCGCCCTGAGCTCACTACGGTCCGGCTGCACGCCGTCGGGCAGAGTCGTGAGGCACTGCTCTTCATCCTCGATGAGCTGAACAAGTCCGACTTCCAGCAGAACATGACATCGACGCGTCGGTTCCGGCGCGAGCTCCTCAAGCTCTCGGCAGCGCGAGCGCAAGCAGCCAAGCCTGCCATCGAGCGGCTGTACGTCGCGTGACCCTGCCCGCCCGCTGCGACGCACGGCGGGCGGGCGTAAATCACGCATCTTGAGCGATCAAGTTCGCCGGCCACCTGGGTTCGGCCGAGGTAGAGATGCTTCACGGGCACCCCGCGCCGGGTCGAGCGGTGCGGCGGCGGCCATGCCCGCGACGACCGCGCGATTCTCCCACCCGGCGGCGTACGTTTTGCGTATGAGCAGCAACTCCCACCCCACAGCCGAGCAGGCCGGTAAGAACGACGACTCCTCCGCTGTGGCCGAAGCCCTTGAGGAGTGGGTGGCGTCGGCCAAGCTCAGCGAGGTCGTCGCGGCCGACCGCAAGGCGTTCGGCCCCGTCACCACAGAAACTCGGCGACGGGCGGAACAGGAGTGGTGAGCTCGTCCTGGACGCCCCAGGCGTGCGCTGCAGATCGACGGGGCGTCGAGAGGATGCATGTGCGCATCAAGGTCGCCCACCAAGCGGCCGACGAGTGGCCCTCCGCCCTGACGCTAGGCGGTGCACCCGGACCGCTCGACTACCCGACGAGCGGCCCGGCCCTGACCGATCAAGCGCGTGGGGCCACCTTCGACAGGCCGTTGATGATGCGGTCCATCGCGTCGCCGCCCGTCGGGTCGGTCAGGTTGGCCAGCATCTTCAGGGTGAAACGCATCAGCACCGGGTGCGTCAGGCCGCGCTGCGTGGCGACCTTCATGACCTTCGGGTTGCCGATGAGCTTCACGAAGGCGCGGCCGAGCGTGTAGTAGCCGCCGTACGTCTCCTTGAGGACCTTCGGGTAGTTGTGCAGGGCCAGTTCGCGCTGGGCCGGGGTGGCCCGGGCGTGGGCCTGCACGATGACGTCGGCCGCGATCTGGCCGGACTCCATCGCGTAGGCGATGCCCTCGCCGTTGAACGGGTTGACCAGACCGCCCGCGTCGCCGACGAGCAGCAGGCCCTTCGTGTAGTGCGGCTGCCGGTTGAAGGCCATCGGCAGGGCCGCGCCGCGGATCGGCTGCGTCATGTTCTCGGGGGTGTAGCCCCAGTCCTCCGGCATGGACGCGCACCAGGCCTTGAGGACCTCGCGCCAGTCCAGCTCCTTGAAGGCGGAGGAGGAGTTGAGGATGCCGAGGCCGACATTGGACGTGCCGTCACCCATGCCGAAGATCCAGCCGTAGCCGGGCAGCAGCCGGTCCTGCGGGCCGCGCCGGTCCCACAGCTCCAGCCAGGACTCCAGGTAGTCGTCGTCGTGGCGGGGCGAGGTGAAGTACGTACGCACGGCCACACCCATCGGGCGGTCCTCGCGGCGGTGCAGGCCCATCGCCAGGGACAGCCGGGAGGAGTTGCCGTCGGCCGCGACGACGAGCGGGGCGTGGAAGGTGACCGGGGTCTTCTCCTCGCCGAGCTTCGCCTGCACGCCGGTGATGTGCCCGGTGCGGGGGTCGCGTACGGGCTCGCCCACGTTGCAGCGCTCGTAGAGCCGGGCGCCGGCCTTCTGCGCCTGGCGGGCCAGGGTCTCGTCGAAGTCGTCGCGCTTGCGGACGAGTCCGTAGTCCGGGTAGGAGGCGAGTTCCGGCCAGTCCAGCTGGAGCCGCTGGCCGCCGCCGATGATGCGCAGGCCCTTGTTCCGGAGCCAGCCGGCCTCTTCGGAGATGTCGATGCCCATCGCCACCAGCTGCTTGGTGGCGCGGGGCGTCAGGCCGTCACCGCAGACCTTCTCGCGGGGGAAGGCCGTCTTCTCCAGGAGCAGGACGTCCAGGCCGGCCTTGGCGAGGTAGTACGCGGTGGTCGAGCCGGCGGGCCCGGCCCCGACGACGATCACGTCCGCGGAGTGTTCGGAGAGGGGCTCGGTCACGGCGGGATCTCCCGAAGGCTCGATAACTCGATAAAGGGTGCCCATGGGCACAGGACATGTGCAGTCTATGCAGCGAGAGAGATCGCGAACCGAAGGGCTGCCCTGATGACCACCTCGCCGACCCGGCCGCTCCCCGTGGTACAGCTCCGCGTCCCCACCGACGAGGACGCGCGCGCCTGGCACCGTGTCTTCAACGACCCCGAGGTCATGGAATTCCTCGGCGGACCCGCCGAGCTGTCGCTGTACGAGGAGTTCACCGCGCGCCAGCGCATGTACGACGCGCAGCTCGGCTACTGCCTGTGGACGCTGCTGGACGCGGACGGGGAGGTGCTCGGCTTCACCGGCGCCCAGCCGTGGCCCGCGGAGAAGGCGTGGGGGCCGGTCGGCGAACTGGAGATCGGGTGGCGGCTGGGCCGGGCGGCGTGGGGCAAGGGCTACGCGTACGCCGCCGCGCTGGCCACGCTGGAGCGGGTCCGCGCGGCGGGCGTCCCCTACGTGGTGTCCATGATCGACGACGCCAACGTCCGCTCGATCGCGGTGGCGGAACGCCTCGGAATGACCCTGGCGGAACGTTTCCCGCTCCCGGGCGGCACCCGCCACGGCCGCCGCTACGAGCTGACGCTCGGGCGGGGGTGAGGACGGGGGTCCGGTACGGGTCCCACGCGGCGGGACCCCTGCCCCGGGCCGGGGGTTGCCCACCCGCCGCCTCGGGGCCGGGGCGGGCGCGGGTTGTCTTGTACGGTCCCACGCGCGTGCGGGACCTTCACCCCCTCGGGCCCCGCCCCGGATCGGTGGCTGCCCACCCGCCCCCTCGGGGCCGGGGCGGGCGCTGCCAGTCCTGTACGGGTCCCACGCGCGTGCGGGGCCTTCATCCCCTCGCGCCCCGCGCTGGGCCGGGGGACGGTTCGGGGCCCCGGCCGGGCGGAACCAGAGAAGCCTTGGGGGTTTCCCGGCTGCCCATCGTCCTTCCGTGTCGGGCCGGTCCCTCAAGGGCGCTCCCTGCGGTCGCGTCGCTTCGCGATGACCTACGGCCACCCTTGACCGACCGACCCGCCCCGGAAAGACAAAGGACAACCGGGAAACCCCCAAAAGAACGGGCCGGACCAGAACAGCGACAGACGGGCCAGCCAGAGATGTTCGGCCCCGCCCCCGCAACAGCCGGGCCCCACCTCGGGCCTGCCAGGTCCGGTCTCCGGGCCGGGCAGGCGGCCAGCCGTAGCCAAACAGCGACCACAAGCACCTCAGCCCCCGACAGGCGCCTCAAATCGCTACGCGCTCCTCACCAACGGCGTCCGACCGCCGTCCTGGGCCCGACATAAGCCGCCACAGATCGCTACGCGCTCCCCGACCACGGCGACCGGCCCCCGCCTTCCGACAACACGAACGGGTGGGCGGCGGACTCGATGTTGGCCACTGCAGTCGAGAACTCGCGTCCCGACGGACCTCGGATGTACGCGAGCTCGATCCAGTGCCGGCGGCCGGAGTCGGATACGTCCTCGCACACCACGGCCATCAGCTCACCCTCGACACCAGACGCGACATCGCGCACACGACGCCGTAGCAAGGGATGAGGAAGGTACTCGTATCGCTCAGTCATCGGACGGCTCCGGGAGAGAGCTGACGAAGCGCTCCCAGCCGACGTGCGCGCGGTCGAGCAGGGCTCGACTGGGCGCGGCCACGACCAGGTTGGGGGCGCTGTGGCTGCGCCTCCCGAGGCAGCTCGGGCACACAGCACCGCCTGTAGTGAGTACTCGGGGAGTCTGGATCCCTGATCGCGTGTGATGAGTCACTGCTGTGCCTCCGATCGTGAATGACGTGTACCGGATGCGCTAGAACCGGCACTGGACAGGATCTGGTGACACCGCGTACACGCTCGATATCCAAGCGGTAATCTCACGGTGGGATGACTTTCCATCTCGTAGGTGGATGACGGGAGTAGTCGACCGTGGCCACACCGCTTGTCCCAACTGCCCTTCCTGACTGGGCATGGGAACGCGCAGATGTACGCGAGGCCCTCCGCGCGCGCGACGTGGGCGCCGTGTTCCGATACGTGCAGCAATACGGCGGCGCCAGCCAGGCGCGCATCGCTGCGGCGGTCGGGATGACCCAGGCTCGGGTGAACGAGATCATCAACCGGCGCCGAGAGGTGTCGCGTCTCGATGTGTACGAGCGGATCGCCGAGGGGCTGGAGATGCCGGACGATGCTCGGCATCTGCTCGGGCTGGCGGCCAGTCGTGAGAAGCGGGTCGGCGGGGCCGCGTTCGACCTCGCAGCGTTTCCGGAGGTGGTGCGCGTGTACTCCTCGCAGGCCTCCGCCCGCGAGGAGATCCAGCAGCAGGCGCGCACTTCGAACGAGCTGGACATCCTCGCCGTTCGCGGACTCGGCTTGATCGGGCTGAACGATTCGATGCTTCGCTCTCACCTCGGAGGTGAAGGCGGGAGTCTGCGCGTGAGGGTGCTGCTCCTCGACCCCGAAGCGCCGGCCCTGGCCCAACGGGCAGCCGAGATCGGTGAGTCTGCGGAATCGCTCGCCAGTGGTGTGCGGCTGGCCGAGGCGCGGCTCCGGGAGCTTGCCGGGATCTGCAACATCGAGGTGTACCGGTACGCCATGCTGCCCACATGGAGGCTGATCCGGACCGACTCGACCATGTTCGTCGGGGCGTTCGACGTGGGTTGGGAAGGGCACGAGTCGGCCACGTACAAGGTGATGGAGACGCCACAGGGCCCGCTGTTCAGGGGGTTCCGGCGCATGTTCGAGGCGATCACCCAGAGCGCAGAACGCACGGTCTGAGAGGGGACGGACAGATGATCGAAGCGGAACTAAAGGCGCGTGTGCACGAGCCCGAAGAGACCTTGCGGCGTCTGGAGGAGCGGGCCGGCGGCCGGGCCGAGGTGTACCAGGACACCTACTACGACACCCCGGACGGAGCGCTGGAGGCCCGATACGAGGAACTTCGGGTCCGGACCGTGCACGGTCCCGACGACACCCGCACCGTTCTCACGTACAAGGGCGCTCCGGTGGACGAGGAATCCGGTTCGAAACCTGAACACGAGACCCGCGTGGAGGACGCCACGGCAGTGCACGCGACGCTGCGAGGTCTCGGATACGTTCCGTTCATCGCCTTCGAGAAGCGGTGCAGGAACTACGCCTTCGAATCACGTGGCAGGCAGATGCTCGCCACGCTGGTCCGCGTCCCAGAGGTCGACGGCACCTTCCTGGAACTGGAGACCCTGGCCGACGAGCAGGACCTGGGCGCCGCCCTTGGCGACGTCCGCACGGTCCTCGCCGAGCTTGGCATCCGGTCGGAGGATCTGACCCGTGAGCTGTACACCGACGCGGTGAGGGCCTGCCGCAAGAGCTGAGTCCAGATACCACCGCGGACTCCGCCCCCGAGCCCTCACCAGCCCCAAGGCGGGGGTCGGTCGCCGTGGTCGGGGAGCGCGTAGCGATCTGTGGCGGCTTATGCCCGGCCCAGGACGGCCGTCGGACGCCGTTGGTGAGGAGCGCGTAGCGATTTGAGGCGCCTGTCGGGGGCTGAGGTGCTTGTGGTCGCTGTTTGGCTACGGCCGGCCGCCTGCCAGGTCCGGGAAGCGGTCTGGACGAGCCCGGTGCCTGGCTGCTGCCGGAGCGGGGTCGGGCGTCTCTGGCGGGGCCGTCTCTCGCTGTTCTGGTCCGGCCCGTTCTTTTGGGGGTTTCCCGGCTGTCCTTTGTCTTTCCGGGGCGGGTCGGTCGGTCAAGGGTGGCCGTAGGCCATCGCGAAGCGACGCGACCGCAGGGAGCGCCCTTGAGGGACCGG